>JAIKVT010000040.1 GCA_024685495.1 Lachnospiraceae bacterium | reverse complement strand
GAGTCCGGTAAGTACGAAGGAAAATGGTCTTGTAACTAACGGACTTCCACTCATTGCAGCTTTAGTCTATCGTTTTCTTAATCTATTTTCTGATATTACCATTGAGATGGTCGTATATTATTTGAATGCCGTAATATGTTCGCTTGCGGCTGTTTTCGCATACCTTTTTATAAAGAAACAGACGAATGTGGTCGGGGGAGTAGTATCGGCAGTTCTTATCGTTACCATGGTTCCTTTTTTCGAACATAGTGTGGCGGGATATTTTGATACGGATGCGATGCTTTGTACGGTACCGCTTTGTCTTGTGTGTTGTTATGCCACGATGGTTCAAAGTGAGGAATTTAAGAAAAAGGTTACATACGCCATACTTTCCGTATTGGTATTTGGACTGCTTGCGGCTACATGGGAGACATTTTATATTTATTTTGGATTGCTCGGCATAATGTCCGTTATTACGATAATAGAGTTTGCGGTTGTTAAGGGAAATGATGGTTCAATCGGCAAGAAGATGATTCTAAGGGAGACTCTTATGATGGCGATTGTTCTCGCAGTTATGGCTCTTTTGGCATTTTTAATGTACGGAGGAACCATGATAGATTCCATCAGGCGTCTTGTTACTAATATGCTTGCTACGAACAATTATCCCGATCCGACAAAATACATCGTCGAATTATCCGAGTCGCCCATATTAGACAACGGTCTTGCAGGAGCATTTTTAACAACAGGTACGGGAATAATTAATAAGCTCGGAGGTGTCCTTGTATTAGTACAGGGTGTTTTGAGTATTATATTAATGATTGTTGTAAGAAAGAAGGTAAGCGCCAGATTCTTAGCAACCAATATAGGCTTTGTAATAAGTTGGTTCCTTGTTACGCTTCCGTTTCTTATCGTAGGTTCAAGATTTTTACAATTGGTATGTATACCGTTATCTCTTTTAGTCGGACTTGGTGTAGGACTTCTTTCTAAAATGATTGTCATCAATACCAATAAGTTGTTGGGATATATAGTATCTTCCTTTATCGGAGCCTTAGTATTATTCGGACCGTTTGTCGGTGCACTTGTAAGAAATACTACACCGGCGCCTTTCTATAATAAGACCTTTGATGAATCATGTAAGTGGATTAACACCTTTGCGTCAGAAAATGCTGATATTTTGACATGGTGGGATTACGGATATTTTATACAGTATGCTTCCGCAAGACATGTACTTTCTGACGGTGGAACATTTGACGGAAGATATTTTTATTGGTTATCTCGAGCACTTTTGACTAACGATCCTAAGATGAGCGTAGCTATATTTGACATGCTTAATTTCGGTGGAGTTGACAGTGTAGACGTCGCAGAAGAATATATAGGTGATTCTGAGAAAGCTAATCAGGCGCTTCTTGACATTTTACCTTTGTCGAAAGAACAGGGTGAAGTTGTTTTGATGTCGAAATATAATCTTAATAAGAAAGAAGCTGAAAGTATTATAGGTATTGCTAAGCCTGAAGATAAGGATGAACACTATCTTATTATATCAAGGGATTTAATTGCCAAGATAGGAGCTTTAGCATACTACGGATTCTATGATTTTCATAATGACACTTATGATGTCTCTTTGGGCGTATCAACAGCACCTGTTATTGTCAGTGTGTTTGAAGAAAAAGTTGATGTACGAGGAATCGATGATGTTCATGTAGTAATCAAGAAAGACGCTGAGAATGATTATGTTGCTTTGGTAGATGATATGGGAGATCTCGTTGACATTTCCAGAATTATATATGTCGAAAATGGAATGAAGATAAAGGACGAATATAAAGGTCCGACAGGATATACGCTCTATTGTATAAATGATGAAGGAGAGTATTCGTTTATAGTTTGTTCCGAGAATATTGCAGATAGTATGCTTGTATCACTTATGGCTTACAATTCTAATGAGTATTACACAAGAGTTTACACGGGAGTGTTAGGTGATAATATGTCAAGCAGTGATTCTGCTACGGCGAGATTTTTCGGCAATTCCGATACACCTGAGAATGCGGGAGTATTTATCTACAAGGTAAATAAAGGTCAGGCTTCGGAAGAGTTAGAGCAAATAAATAACTTGGCGATAGAATAAAAAGACATAAGAAAAATGCAGGAAATGGGACTTGAACCCACACGATGTTGCCACCACAGGCACCTGAAGCCTGCGCGTCTGCCAATTCCGCCATTCCTGCATTCATTAAGATTATAATGATTTGTCATATGTATGTCAAATTAGAAAAGACAGGGAGATTGCATACGATATATGGTTAGATATAACATTTACAATAAAGGCAGTGAGAAGCTGTTTAAGGACATTATGGCGAAATATAATGTCAGCGAAGTTATCGCAAGAATAATGGTTAATCGCGATGTTCCTTATGAAAAAATGGGAGAATATATTAGCCCTGATATCAATAAGTTATATAATCCGTATCTTCTTAAAGACGCAGAGCCTGCAGCAAAGTTGGTTAAGCAGGCGATACAGGATGATAAGAAGATTCGAATCATCGGTGATTATGATATTGACGGCGTGATGTCTACCTATATTCTTGTACACTCCTTACGGAGTCTTGGGGCGAGAGTCGATTATCAGATTCCTAATCGTATTGAGGACGGCTACGGCCTTAATGTCAATATTATAAAAAGGGCCATAGATGAAGGGGTAGAACTTATAATAACCTGTGATAACGGTGTTAGCGCAATTTCTGAGATTGAATTGGCAAGAGAAAATGGAATTGATGTCATTGTAACAGATCACCATGAGCTTATGTCTGAGGATGGCGGGGAGGTATTGCCTAACGCCAACTATCTGATTAATCCTAAAAGAAATGGGGATAAGTATCCCTTTAAGAAATTATGCGGAGCCGTTGTTGCGTGGAAGTTTATAACCGTATTATTGGAAATGTGTGGCAGGATTCCACATATTGATAAAGACGCTAAGTATATGACATTTCGGGTTGATGAAAGCTATGATTTACTTCAGAATGAAACTTTCGCTCCGGTTATGCAATATATTGAATATGCCGCATTTGCGACGATTGGCGATGTGATGGAACTTAGCGATGAGAATCGTATAATTGTAAAATACGGTCTGGCTTTATTAAGTCATTCTCGTAACAAAGGCTTAAAAAGTCTTATTGACAATAAGCTTCCCGATACTGAATATATATCGTCGTATCACATAGGATTTATATTAGGTCCGTGTATTAATGCAAGTGGAAGATTAGACAGTGCTGATAAGTCACTTAGACTACTCCTTTCGGAGGATATAAATGAAATTAATTCAGCAGTACAAACTCTTATCTCACTTAACGAGAAGCGTCAGATTATGACTGAAAAAGCAGTCGATAAAGCTGTTGAGACTGTGCAAGAATCCATGATGGACGATAAAGTTTTGGTTATTTATATTCCAAAGCTTCACGAAAGCGTTGCGGGAATTGTTGCGGGACGAATTAGAGAGAAGTTCTTTAAGCCGTCTATTGTACTGTGCGACGGAGAAGAGTGTGTTAAGGGCTCTGCCCGTTCTATCGATAATTACAACATGTATGAGGAGCTTAATAAGTGTAAAGATTTATTTATTAAGTTTGGCGGTCATCCGATGGCAGCCGGTATGTCTCTTGTTCGGGAAAATGTGTCATTGTTGCGTGAGAGACTTAACACAGACTGTAATCTTACAGATGAGGATTTTGTAGATCTTCGTATAATCGATATGACTCTTGAACTTGACTATATAACAATAGATATGATAGAAGAGTTAGAATTGTTAGAGCCTTTCGGAGTCGGTAATAAGAAGCCGCTGTTTGCCAAAAAGAATGCAATGATACGCTCGATTAGAAGAATCGGTAATAACAAGTATTTTAAAATTGAATTTAAGGCAGGAAATAAAGGCGTTACCGGGCTTTATTTTCAGGACGCTGATAAATTAGAGCAGGATATAATTGATAAGTTCGGAGCAGATGAATTTAATAAGGCTATGCGAGGTGTGGATAATAATATATCGGTAACTGTTATGTATTATCCGCAGATTAATGAATTTAACGGTAACAGAAGTGTTCAGATTGTTTTATCAGATGTTGTTTTATAGTTCACACAACATAATTATTGTTGCAAAAGTATACAAGCAGCATACCATGTTGTCGGGTTTTTCGATTTAATTATGAGCAATAGACACATTTTGTACAAATTATTCAATAAATTCTTGCATTAAATGTTCATTATGGTTAAAATATACTTATATTTTCAGTTTTTAGGGGGTATTTAGAAATGTCTAAAGAGGTTTACACATTTAAGTCAGCAGACGGCGTTTCAACAATTCATGCCGTTAAATGGCTTCCGGATGATGGCGAAGTTAAAGCAGTTCTTCAAATCACTCATGGAATGGTTGAGTATATTGAGAGATATGAGGGATTTGCAGAGTTTCTTAATTCTAAGAACTTTGCTGTAATCGGACATGATCACATTGGTCACGGTGAATCTGTTTCTACTGAAGAGGACTGGGGAATTATGCATTGTAAGCATCCCTCAGATGTTATGGTTGAGGATATATATTCTAACTATAAGATTGGACAGGAACAATTTGCAGATAAACCATATTTTATATTAGGTCACTCAATGGGTTCTTATATGCTTCGTAAGTTCTTATGTGAGAAGGCAGATTCAATAGACGGAATCGACGGAGCAATTATTATGGGTACCGGTACAGAAGCTAACGGAGCTATTTCAGCCGGTAAAGCAGCACTTGCTATTATAGCTGCGTTTAAAGGAATTGATTACAGATCTAAGTTTATCGCAGGTCTTATGTATGGTTCTACATATAAAGGATATGACACAGACGGAACTGTTGATAGAAGTAAGAGTTGGCTTAACAGAGATGTTGTTGAAGTTAACAAGTATTATTCGGACCCCAAGTGTACATATATGTTTTCTCTTAACGGCTACAGAGCTTTACTTGAAGCTACAGGCTATGACAATAAGATGGAGAACATCAATAAGATGAGAAAAGATATGCCAATCTTCTTCGCATCAGGTTCAGAGGATCCTGTTGGAGCACAAGGTAAAGGCGTTGAAGCTGCTAAAGCTAAGTTTGATGATGCAGGCATTCAGGATGTATCAATTAAGTTATATGAAGGATATCGTCATGAGATTCTTAACGAGATTGATAAAGAAGTCGTATATAATGACTTATATGAATGGATGACATCTAAGTGTAAATAATAGTTGTTATAATAAGTATGATTAAGGGACACCATAAGGTGTCCCTTTTATAGTACATTATATTTTTATAACACATTTTACAGATAAATTGTAATGACTTATTTTTTAACACGACTGCTAAGATATTGCAGCAGTTTTCTTATAGGAATGAATTCTCCCTGTATCTTTTCGACCTGAATTCTGTTCTCTTCACTGAAGCCTACCAATATATTGTGATTAGCTTCTGCGAGATAATCGATTACTCCGTTAATGTCGGATTTCTCATTCTTAGGACATTTGATATATTGCCTTTTGTTAGCGGTAATATGTAAAGTATAGCTTATCTTAAAATGATGCCATAAGAATTTATGCAGTGTAGAATATTGATATATCCATATTATTTCTTTGATAGGAACAAGAGCAATTCCGTATGAAGATATTTCAATAAAGAAATGCTCTGTTATAAACATGTCTTCTGTTGCAAGCTGTGGTAAAAGAGCAATCTCTTTTTCGGCCAGATCGAGTAACTCATTGGAATTACCGTATGCTTTAAGACGAAGCACAGGTGTTGATATTCTCGGATTGAGAATAAAAACTCCGTATAACAGCACAAAGAACAGACTGACAACTGCGGAACCTATCGCAAGTATCAATAAAAGCCATGTGAGGAATCCCGTTGTTGCAGGCTCGCTTATATTATAATTGGATATAGTGGAAGTTATGCCTTCTTCGTTCCATGATAAATCATTTGCCAGCTTGCTTAAAAGCTCAGTCTCCGTCTTACTGTTCTTGCTGATTTTTCCCTTAATGGTCACAGTGTCGATGACGCTGTCGCCTTGCCTGCAGGTGCTTGGTGTCAGTAGAACTATTACACAATCGTTGTTAATGGTTGTGTAATAATAATAGCCTTTAGTTCCCGTTAGCCATTCTTCCGTATAGCCTGTAAAATACAAATCGTTTAAAGTAGCATTTACATATTTATTGTAAGAGTATTGCTCCTTAATTGATTTCGCAGGATCTAAATCGGCAGGATTGATAAGGGAATATATCGGGCTTATAAGCGATAAGACAATAATAAACACAAGATATATAAAAGGAGCGATTATCTTGCGCTTATAGCATTTTACAATATTCGTTTTTATATAGTCTTTATATTTTTCGCTGACATTGGTACCGCCTTCAGTATCGACGATTTCTTCATCAGCGATTTTATTTTCAAATTCGTTCATGCCTATATAATATATTTTTATCTTGTTCAATTCAAGATAATTGTGCTAATATCTTTCTATGGTTATTGGTAATTTTGATGAATATAACGGGGTGTTTATAACCATACATAAGGAAGAAATTGCGAATATACTATTAATTAAATTAATAAGCTATTAAATATATATTATGAAAGGAAGGATAGAAATGTCAGATTATATAGTTAGGGCAATGGCAGGAGGAGAGCAGATAAGAGCTCTTGCAATTACAAGTCGTGATATTGTAGAGACAGCAAGGAAGAATCATAATACAAGCCCTGTAGTTACAGCTGCGCTCGGTCGTATGTTAAGCGCTGGTGCAATGATGGGAGTGATGATGAAAGGAGAAAATGATCTTTTGACACTTCAGATTCAGGGAAGCGGTCCTATGAAAGGGATTACCGTGACGGCCGATTCTCAGGGAAATGTTAAGGGATTTGCCAATGTGCCGGACGTTATGCTCCCACCTAACAAGGAAGGCAAGCTTGATGTGGGTGGTGCAATTGATCTTGGTATTTTAAGAGTTATAAGAGACATGGGATTGAAAGAGCCGTATGTGGGAACCTGTGAACTTAAGACGGGTGAGATTGCGGAAGACTTGACTTATTACTTTGCGACAAGTGAACAAATTCCTTCATCTGTCGGACTCGGAGTTTTGATGAATAAGGATAATACAGTAGCATGTGCGGGAGGATTTATTATTCAGTTAATGCCTTTTGCAGAAGATAAGACGGTAGATGTATTAGAAGAAAATATCCGCAATATGAGATCTGTTACTGACTATCTTAGTGAGGGTAAGTCTCCGGAAGATATATTAGGTGTTGTACTTAACGGTTTGGATGTTGAGATTATTGATCGCGTTGATACGAGATTTAAATGTGATTGCAGTGTGGAAAGAATTGAGAGGAGTCTATGCAGTCTTTCTATGGATGACATCAATAGTATAATTGCCGATGATAAGCCTGTAGAGGTTAAATGTCAATTCTGTAATAAGGCCTATAATTTCTCTATAGACGATATTAAGAAAATGAGAGGTATAAGTTAATAACCTATATATAAATTGAACATTTTGACAGTATATGTTGTTAATTTAAAACAATTTTATATAACCTTGATAATTGACATAGGTACAAAATCAAGTATAATCATATATGCTAGGTTTTTATAGACTATTAGTCGGGAGAACGCAGACTCCCATATAGCAGACTTCTCTATATGAATCTGCACAATCATTAAAATAGGAAGAGGGAATATGAGCGCATTTATGACAGCTGTAAAAGGCTGGAATTGGAAAAAAATTGGTATAATAGCCGGTATCGTGGTTGGTGCATTAGCACTTATCTATGTCATCTTTTCTATTTATTTTATGTCCCATTATTTTTTCAGAAGTACAGTTAACGGAGTGCCCAGTTCGGGTAAGAGTGCATCAGCAATGGTTGCTGCTATTAAAGATGCCGCCGGCAACTATACTTTAGACATAATCGATGAAGATAAGACGACTATGACGGTTGCTTCACCGGATATTGATTTGAATGTTGATGTTACAGAGGATAAGTTAAGCAGTCTCTTTGATGATCAGAATGGTTTTGCATGGATTAAGTATGTATTTACTGATAAGGAATACGTTACGCAATCAATTATAAGCCTTAATTCGGATAAGCTTAATGATAAGTTAAAGAGCTTAAAGTGTATGAATAGAGAGGCTACTAATCCTACAGAGAATGCTAAGATTGACTTTGATAAGAATCAGGATGCCTTTGTGATTAAATCTGAAGTGTACGGAGATACGGTAGAACTTAATGATTTATCGCTCAAGGTGACGGATGCTATTTATAAGTTTAAGAAATCTTTTGATATTGTAAACGACAAAGGTTATGTTCAACCGACAGTTCTTTCTTCTGATGCAACGTTAAATAAGTCACTTCAGAATCTTAATAGAGTAAAAGACATTCAGATAGCATATGAGACCGGAGTAGATTCTTATATTATTCCTAAAGATACTATTGCTACTTTCTTTGGTACGGACGATAAGGGTGAGATTACTTATAACGAAGGAACGATATCAGAATTCGTTAAGAGTATGGCAAGTAAATACAATACTGTAGGAAAGTCTAAGCCGTTACATACATCATACGGCGTGGATGTATCTGTTCCTGCAGGTGACTACGGCTGGAGAGTCAATCAGGATGCTGAGATTCAGCAGCTTATTGAAGATTTAAAAGGCGGCAGTGACGTAAAGCGTGAACTAATTTACAAGACTAAGGCAGCATCACATGGCGATCAGGATTATGGTAACAGCTATGTGGAAATCAACCTGACGGCACAGCATATGTTCTTGTATAAAAACGGTTCGCTTGTATTAGAATCTGATTTCGTTTCAGGTAATCCTTATGTGGGTAATGAGACACATACGGGTGCATATTCTGTTAAATCATGTCAGAAGGATGCTATTCTTCGTGGTGATAATTATGCAACACCTGTTTCATATTGGATGCCGTTTAACGGTGGTGAAGGTATGCATGATGCTAACTGGAGATCGTCATTCGGTGGACAGATTTATAAGACTAACGGCTCGCACGGTTGTGTTAATTTACCTGTTTCTGTTGCAGCACAAGTATTCTCGAACATATCAGCAGGATATCCGGTACTTGTATATACGCTTGGCGGTACAGAGAATGTAAGACAGGAACTTGAAGCGGCATATGCTGTAGTTGAATTGATCAATCAGATTGGCGCTGTAGACTTATCTAAGGCTGATTATATTGCATCGGTAAGAGCTCAGTATGAAGCATTGCCGTATGCAGCTAAGCAGGCGGTAACTAATATAGGAGTATTACAGGAAGCTGAAGCGGCGCTTGCACAACAGCAGGCAGCAGCAGGCGGAGGGGAAGCACCCCCTGCAGCATAATGAACATAATAGTTTAGATTAACAGGGCTTGGACGCTTAAGTGGGTCTGAGCCTTTATAATTGGGAGAAAAAGTAATGGTAGAACGAAAGAATCCGTCATGGAAAAAATATGTAAGGCAAGTTACCCCTTATACACCCGGGGAGCAGTCAGATGATGCTGATATTATCAAGCTTAATACTAATGAGAATCCTTATCCGCCCTGTAAGGGAGTTAGGGATGCTCTTAAAGACTTTGACTATGAGAGTCTTCGCAAGTATCCGGACCCCGCAATCAGGGAATTGAGAGCCGAGATTGCGAACTATCATAATGTTGGTATGGAAAATGTTTTTGTGGGAGTTGGGTCTGATGATGTTATCGCAATGTGCTACATGACGTTTTTCAATTCGGCTAAAGCAATTCTTTTCCCCGATATAACATATTCATTCTATGATGTATGGGCAGAAGAATTCGGAGTGCCTTATGAGAAGCAGCCTTTGACAGATGATTTCAGAATAGTAGAGTCTGATTACTATGAAGAAAACGGAGGAATTATTATTCCTAATCCCAATGCACCTACAGGAATTGCAGAAGGAAAAGATTTCTTCAGAAAAATTGTAGCTCACAACACTGATTCAATTGTTATAGTAGATGAAGCTTATGTTGATTTTGGGGCAGAGTCGGTAGACAGTCTTATTCATTCCTGCGACAATCTTATTGTTGTAAGAACTTTATCGAAGTCAAGATCTTTAGCGGGCTCTCGTATAGGCTATGCCCTTGCAGATGAAGAACTGATTAAGGCTATGCATGATGTTAAGTATTCTTTCAATTCTTATACAATCGATAGAATAACAATGAAGCTTGGTGTTGAAGCCATTAAGGATGAAGCATATTTTAGGGAAAATGTTGAAAAGATAATATGTACGAAAAATTGGACATATAATAAACTCAAAGACCTTGGCTTCGAAGTTTTTGAAAGCAGCTCCAATTTCTTGTTTGCAAAACCCAAGGGTATATCGGCAGCAGATCTTTATAAAGAGTTAAAAGCAAGAAAGATTCTTGTAAGATTCTTTGATAAACCAAGGATTAATGAGTATCTTAGAATTACAATCGGAACAGATGATGAAATGGCTAAATTTATTGATGTAGTTTCCGATATTTTGTCAAAATAGTCACTTGTTTAATGAATAAAAATATGTTTAAGTTATAGAGTGTGTTTAAGCTAGAGAGTTCAAAGTATTATAAGATGAGAGGTAAGTAATGGACGCGATTGTTAGCAGTATTTCTGAGATGAATGAATTTGTAAAGTATCTGTTTTGCTTTTTGATTTCAATGGTTCCGCTCGTTGAATTAAGAGGAGCCATTCCGATATCCCAGGCATTGATGCTGCCCGTTATACCTTCATTTATAGTATGTATGATTGGTAATATGATACCTGTTCCTTTTATATATCTTTTTGCCCGTAAGGTTTTAGTTTGGGGTAAAGATAAGAAGGGTATCGGCAAATTCTTTACATTCTGCCTTGAGAAAGGTGAAAAGGGTGGAAAGAAATTAATGAAGAACGGAGAAGCAGGTCTGTTCATAGGACTGTTACTTTTTGTAGGAATTCCTATTCCCGGAACGGGAGCATGGACAGGAACACTTGCAGCATCTATTCTTGATATGGGATTTAAGAGAACGACTTTAGCTGTTGTACTTGGTGTTACCTTAGCCGGAATAATAATGATGGCGTTAAGCTTCGGAGTATTTACAGCTTGTTACAGTGTAGTGTAGAAAGGTAGTCCTATGGATCTGAATTGGACAGGATTAATAACTAATTTTGTGGCCATACTTTTTGGCCTTCTTATATATATTCTTATTACCAATTCCAAATGGGGTAAGAAGCATGAGAAGTTTCAATACGGAATTATGCTTGTCTGCGTTCTTGCAGCCTGCCTTTTTGGATTTGGCTTAAAATATGTGGTTAATATGTTTTTTTAAAAGAAATATGTAATTAGAAATTTTTATATAGGAAATGTTTATAAGATATGTCCTCTTTATCGGATAGCCCGGTAAAGAGGATTTTTTATAAATGTTAATTAGAATTATTATATGACTGCTAATGAGAATTTTTGTTGATGAAGTTAGAATTGTATTTGCTATATACAATTTTTTGGCTGCTGTATAATCCGTAATATCCACTGAACATATAGCTGAATGCAATGGATAGAATATAATATGGCATACCGTCAAGTCCAAAAAGCTCTAAGCATATCAGAAGTGAAGTGATAGGACAATTAGTAACACCGCAGAACATTCCGCCTATACCGACAGCAGCGCAAAGAGACGGTGACAATCCGACTATATTTCCAAAGAGTGCACCAAGGGCTGCTCCTATGAAAAATGTCGGTACAATTTCTCCGCCTTTATATCCTGCACAAAGGGCTAATACCGTAAGCAAGATCTTTAAAGCCGCATCCCACGGATCAACATTTCCATGAATAAATTCTTCAATATAATTAACTCCCGCGCCCGAATATTTTTGAGTATCGAGAAGAGCTGTTATCAGTAAGATTATTGACCCCAGTACGAATGCTCTTAAGTATTGGTTATTGAACAGCTTATAAGTTATATATTCTCCTTTGTGAAGCATTATACAAAATATCATCGATACGACTCCTGTTATAAGCGAGAGACCGACGATAATTAACACATTTCGTATACTGAATTCAGGAAGGTTCATTATTGAATAAGATGGTGCCGCAACGCCAAAAGCCCTGGCGATTGTACGGGCTATCAGAGAAGAAATTACGCAGGGAACAAGTGCGGCGTAATGCATAATTCCGACGCTTACAACTTCCATTGAAAATATCGCAGCAGCCATGGGAGTTCCGAATAAAGCCGAGAACGCTCCGCTCATTCCGCACATTATCATTATATGCTGTGATTTTTTGTCGAACTTAAACATTTTCCCGATATTGTCACCTATACTTCCACCGAGTTGTAGGGCTGCACCCTCACGACCTATGGATGCACCGCAAAAGTGTGAGAAAATAGTAGAGATGAAAATTAAAGGAGCCATCCTTAGAGGGATTTCTTCATTAGAATGAATGGCAGATAATACGAGGTTGGTTCCGCGTGATTTTCTGGCTCCGAGAGCTCTGTAGAATGCGATTATAATTACTGCGCCGAAGGGAAGTAGAAGCAGACAGTATGGGTGCTCGGTCCTAAAATCAGATACCAGATTTATTCCTTTTAATAAAAGTGTGCCCATTAAGCCTACAATTATTCCCGTAATTATGGCAAAAATAATCCACTTAAAAGAAGTGGCTAATCGTTTCCCATCATGTATTAATTTATGTTTTAGTCTATCTTTATTCATATAAATATTATATATCAATTATCTTGTAGTTGCTACATTTGTTCTTTATAAAAAACACTAGATATGGTATTATAAAATGCGAGTGACTATAAGACTCGTTATAAGGAGGATAAATTAGTGAGAAGTAACGGAATACTATTACATATTTCATCATTGCCGTCTAATTACGGTATCGGAACTTTAGGTAAAGCGGCATATGATTTTGCAGATTATTTAGAGAAAGCGAGAGTTGAATATTGGCAGATTCTACCGATTGGACCGACAAGCTACGGGGATTCGCCGTATCAGTCTTTTTCTTCATTTGCAGGCAATCCGTATTTTGTGGACCTTGATATGCTGTGCGAAGACGGTTATCTGAATGTTGACGAGGTTAGAAATACATTTTGGGGCGATAAGAATGATATGGTTGATTACGCCAATATGTATGATAAGAGATTTCCTATCCTGCGTAAGGCATGTGATGCTTTTAGAAATGTGCTTAACAAAGATAATGAAAAGTACGACGAAAAAATCGCAAAAGAGTATAATGATTTTAGAGATGCAAATAAGCAGTGGGTGGAAGATTATGCATTGTTTATGGCACTGAAGGATGCTCACGAAGGCAAGGCCTGGGTTGAATGGGAAGACGGTCTTAAGACTCGAAATAAAGAAGCATTAGACGAGGCTACGACGAAATATAACAAAGAAGTTGAGAATTATATTATTATACAGTATTTCTTTGACAAGCAGTGGAAGAAGTTTCGCGAGTATCTTAAGGAAAAAGAGATTAAGCTTATAGGAGATGTTCCAATCTATGTTGCATATGACAGCGTAGAAGTTTGGAAAGAGCCTGAACTATTTGCACTTAATAAGGATTTGTCGCTGAAGGAAGCATCAGGATGTCCGCCGGATTATTTCAATGAAGACGGACAATTATGGGGCAATCCTATATATAATTGGAAGAAGATGGAAGCAGACAATTATTCATGGTGGATGAAGAGACTTCGTCGAATATTTGATATGCATGACGTTGTAAGAATTGATCACTTCAGAGGATTTGCTTCTTATTATTCTATAGACGGCGATGCTGAGAATGCAAAAGAGGGCAAATGGATTAAAGGTCCGGGAATCAAGATATTTGACCAAATCAAGAAAGACCTTGGCGATGTAGATATTATCGCCGAAGATTTGGGATTCCTTACGGATGATGTTATCAAGCTTCTTAAAGATACCGGCTATCCGGGCATGAAAGTTTTACAATTCGCATTTGACATGGGAGACGGAACTAATCCATATATGCCACATAATTATGATAAGAATTCTGTAGTATATACAGGAACTCATGACAACGAGACTACACTTGGATGGCTTCAGAATACATCTGATTGGGTAAGATCTAATACATTTGCTTGTGTAAATGTGACAGATCAGGAAGGTTGGTCCTGGGGACTTATAAGAACGGCGCATGCTTCCGTGGCTAATTGGAGTGTTATCCAGATGCAGGATTACTTGGGATTTGGTAATGATTGCAGAATGAATACACCATCTACAATAGGTGGTAACTGGGAGTGGCGAATCAGAAAAGAGACATTGACGGATGAGCTTAACAACAGAATTAAAGAGTTGAATTATCGCTTTGGTAGAGCAAATTGGAAAAAAGAGGATTAGTATGTATTATTTTATTGTAAATGCGACATCAAGAACCGGTAAAGCACAAAAGATTTGGCGTGATGTCAAAGCAGAACTTGACAGAAGAGAAGTTGAATACAAGTATTACATCACGAGTGCCGTAGGACATGCTCAGAAATTAGCAAAGCAAATCTGCAGCATCAAAGGTGATATTAATCTTATTGTGGTTGGCGGAGACGGAACCGCTAATGAAGTAATTAACGGAATGCACAATATGGATAAGGTCAGATTCGGTTATATTCCTACGGGTTCAGGTAATGACCTCGGAAGAGGACTTGGAATCAATAAGAGAAAGCCTGTAGATCAGCTTGTTCATATTTTGGAAAGTAATGAAATTCTCAAGATGGACTTGGGGGAAGTCACAACAGAGGAAGGCGTTACAAGAAAATTCGCAATCAGTGCCGGTATCGGTGTTGATGCAAGTGTATGTAAGCAGGCTCTTACTTCTAAGCTTAAGAAATTTCTTAATAAGTTCGGACTTGGCTCGGCAACTTATGTAATCCTAACCGTTAAGACTATGTTTACGATGCCTCTTTATGACGGTACGGTGGAACTTGATGACGGTACAGTGAAGCATCCGCATAATATTATCTTTTGTGCGGCAATGAACCACCCTTGGGAAGGTGGAGGAGTGCCGATGGCACCTAACGCAAGTGCTACAGACGGAATGCTTTCATTTTGTTGTGTTAGTGATATTAAGAGAGCAAAATGCTTTGTATCACTCGGGTCTTTAATGGCAGCTCGTCACGACAGAATAGCCGGATTTGATATTTACAATTGTAAGAGTGCTAAGATTAATCTAAAAGATAAAATGGTAGTGCACGCAGACGGTGAATATTGCGGTGAAGTTAAATCTGTAGAATTTAGGTGTATTTCTGAGGCTGTTTCTGTTATAATTTAATTGGTGTATTGTTCTTTAGTATATCGGAGATGCTATGGAGAAGGAATTCGAGAGAACTAAAAGAGTCAAATTCAGAGAAATTGATGCTCTGTCAAAAAAATACTTATCAGATAACGAAGATGAAGTCAGAACAAGCAATCAACGAATGATAGTTACCGTTACTTCGATTTATTTCCTTGTAATTATCATTTACAATATTATTGTGCCTATTTTCTTTAGTGATTGGGGTGTGGCATATATATATCAGATTGCGTTGGTGGTTCATTTAGCTGTTGCGACTTTTGTGTTTTTAAGATATCGTAAGACGCCTCGTTCACTTAAGGAGGTTCAGGCTGTCTGCGTAGCTTTACAGCTGTATGTTATGACCTTTTTGGGTATTGTAAGTGTTCTGCCGCTTGAGATGGATCAACCTGCGGTTTATTTTGCACCCATGGTAATGGGCTTCATTGTTATATTCATGTACACATTTAAGACAGCACTGATTCTATGTCTTTTTGAATCTGTTGCGATTATTGTTATATCGTTTGTGTTTAAGTCGATGGAAGTGTGTAATGTTAATATGTTCTGTGCATTGCTTACATTCTTTGTGGCTTTATATGTTATGTATGTTGTTTATTCTAATAAGATTAACGAGAGCAGACATAGGAAGAAGCTTCGTAAGATGGGACAGACTGATAAGCTTACAGGCATATATAACCGTGCAGCAACAGAGATGATGTCACATGAATATATGCATACGAATAGTGATAAGAGCTTTGGCCTTATGATTATAGATATCGATGAGTTTAAGTCGGTTAACGATACATACGGACACCAGACAGGTGATATGGTTATAGCTAGTGTTGCTAAGATAATTGAGACTGCAGCAGGACCTGATAATATTGCAGGTCGTATGGGCGGCGACGAGTTCATGATATTTATGAAGGGTTGGAAGACTCAGGACGATATGAAGAAGATTGCAGCTGAGATACTTCGCAATGCTCAGAAGATAGAGATGCCTGATGACAGAGTAAGTATATCCTGCTCAATCGGTGTATGTGCTCTTAAGGATGATGAGTGGATGGAATATGACGAATTATTCTCATGCGCTGATAAGGCTCTTTATTATATCAAAGAACATGGTAAGAATTGCTACGCATTTTACGCAAAAGACGCAACAGGCAGCAATTAATAATAATTGTTTTGAATATTAGTAAAAAAGTATTTGACTTTAAGTCGCTACTTTGATAATATCTTTTCTGTTGGAAATATTTCATTTCCGACAGAGTATATTTGCGGAAGTGTCGGAACTGGCAGACGAGCAAGACTAAGGATCTTGTGAGCGATAAGCTCGTGTGGGTTCAAGTCCCATCTTCCGCATTCTCGGTTTTAGAGAAGTCTGAATTCATAAGTAATTCGGACTTTTTTGTTTAATTTGAAATCCTTGGAACGAGTAAGGATTCCTTCATAAGTGATTATAATGCCAGAATGCGTAAGGACGGTTCTGTCATTGAACCGCAATTAATAAGAGATAATAAGAATCTTGAACAATACAGACATGAATTCTATCCTTTGTTTGATGAGTTAAATTTCTTCTCTAAGAATAAGCCGGCATTTTCGGATTATAATCGTATTGTCGTTTTGGGAGGCACTTTGAATGCTTGCAATGAGAGAACAAAGTGTGCTAAGAGATTTGTCACGGATAATACTAAGATGATAGAAGGTCTTTCCTGCTACAGACC
>JAIKVT010000013.1 GCA_024685495.1 Lachnospiraceae bacterium | reverse complement strand
ACAGGTGAATATCCTAAAGAAGCACCATTTACCATTGCTGAACTTGAAGAAATATATCCTTGTGCTTCAGGTAAGTCTAAGGAAGATGACGACTATAAAGAAAGGGCTCTTCTTGCGACAAAAGAACTTCAAGGTGGCAGAGCAGGCTATCAGGCATTATTAAATCATATTTTAACTGTTTCGGTAAATGACTTAAAAAGGAATTATGAGAAACTTAATGTATCCTTTGATTTATGGAAAGGCGAATCAGATGCGCAAGAGTATATTCCTGATATGGTAGAAGATCTTAAGAAGAAGGAACTTGCTTATGAAAGTGACGGAGCCCTGGTTGTAGATGTCGCGTTGGATTCAGACAAGAAAGAGGTTCCGCCGTGTATGATATTAAAATCTGACGGAGCAAGCCTATATACAACTACTGATTTGGCTACTTTAGTATGGAGAGTTAAGGATTATAATCCCGATAAGGTTATATATGTTGTCGATAACAGGCAGGAGATGCATTTTATACAAGTATTTCGCTGTGCAAAGAAAGCGGGTATTGTCGGAGAAGATGTTTCATTGGAGTTCTTAGGCTTTGGAACAATGAACGGTCCCGGAGGGAAGCCTTTTAAGACCAGAGACGGTGGTGTTATGAGACTTGAATATCTGCTTAATGAGACGAGCGAGAAGATGTATTCTAAGATTATGGATAATAATAATATGTCTGATGATGAAGCTAAAAAAGTGGCTGATACGGTAGCATTAGCAGCACTTAAGTATGGTGATTTGTCTAATCAGGCATCTAAAGATTATATTTTCGACGTAGATAAGTTTACTTCATCTGAAGGCAATACAGGGCCGTATATTCTGTATACTATTGTTAGAATTAAATCTATACTTAATAAATATGCTGAAGTTGGTAGTGTAGATGATACTGAGATTTTGCCTCCGGATGGTGAATCATCTAAGAAATTAATGCTTGAGTTGGTTAAATTTCAAAATGCTATTATCAATGCCTACGAAGAAAATGAGCCGTCTAAAATATGTGCATTTATATATGAGTTATGTAATGCCTTTAATCATTTTTATCATGAGACTAAAATACTATCATGTGAGGATGAAGATAAGAAAAAGGGTTATATAGCACTCTTAAAACTTACTGTTGATGTCTTAAATCAGTGTATTGATTTGCTTGGTTTCTATGCACCGGACAGAATGTAACAGATTTTCTTTATTTTTATTAAATTTTTGGCACTTATCACTAAATTAACTATTTATACTGTAGTTAATTTGTGATATAATATTTAAAGTGTTGAGATTATTACCAGGATATGGATTTTTAATAGATCGGTAATGCGATAATTAAATAGGGGGATTATGTATGTTTGGCAAGAAAAAAAAGAAAGAAGTTGTTAATGAAGTAGTTGAGGAACCTGTTGAAGAAACAGTCACATTAAAAGAGCAGTTAGCTCCTATTATGGAGAATGGTTCACGTCTTTTGAATGAGAAGGCAGAACTTAGTGATTGTGGCGATGATATGGGAGCAATTCGTGAATCATTTACTTCATTGCAAGAACAGGGCGAAATTATTAAGACTTCCGTTCAAGAGTTCTCTGAGAAATTCGAAGAAGTGTCAGATGTTACAAAGCATTTTGAAGATATTGCAACTAATATGAATAAGACAGCTTCCGTTACACGTGATGATATTCTTAAGGTTAAAGAATCATCAGAAGCACTTGATAAGATGATTACTTCATTACAGGATGTTGTTAATGAATTTAGTGATAACTTCTCAGCTATCATTGAGACAGTTAAGCAAATCAGCGGAGTTGCTAATCAGACAAACCTTTTAGCTCTTAATGCATCAATTGAGGCAGCTAGAGCCGGTGAAAGCGGTAGAGGATTTGCCGTTGTTGCTGAACAGGTTAATGTCCTTTCTGTAGATACTAAGGATTTGGCTGCAACAATCGGATCTGCAATGGAGAAGTTAGAGGCTAATAACAGCAGACTTATGAATTCCATTGAAGATACACATAATGCTATGGCTGAGTCTCTTGAATATATCAACGAGACAGAAGAAGTAATATCAGGTATTACAGACGTTGCATCTGAGATAGATGAGAAGAGAGAGGGAATCGAGCAGTCATTTGATGAGTGCCGTGAACATTTATCATCTGTAACGCAGACGGTTGATGATTCTGACAGTCTTTATGCAAGAGCTGATTCAGATATTACTGATATTGAAGAGAATCTTTCTAAGAAGAGTTCTTTATTTGAAGAGATGACAGAAGTACTTGAACAATATCCTGCTAAAATTAATGAAGTATGTAACTAATGTATAGCGTTGATGGGGGTGCTGCATATGGATAATAAGGCAATGTATAAGTTGAGTTACGGTTTATTCGTTCTTACAACCAAGGTTGGCGATAAAGATAACGGTTGTATTATTAATACAGCGATTCAGGCAGCATCAGAACCTAATCAGATAAGTATATGTGTTAATAAAGCTAATTATACTCATGATATGATTTTGGAATCTAAGGTATTTAATGTATCTATAATCAGTGAAGAAGCTAATTTCGATTTGTTTAAACACTTTGGTTTTCAGACGGGTCGTGAGGTCAATAAGTTTGATGGATATGATAAATGCGTCAGAGGTGATAACGGCGTATACTATGTTACAGAGGGTATCAATGCTTTTATATCCGTTAAAGTTACCAAGACGGAAGATATCGGAAGTCACACCATGTTTATAGGTGAGATTACCGATATGGAAGTATTGTCCGAGGCAGCATCAGCTACATATGTATATTACATGAACAATATTAAGCCTAAGCCGGAAGCAGTTGGTAAGACTGAAGAAGGTAAGACTGTTTGGAGATGTAAGATATGTGGATATGAGTATGTTGGTGAAGAATTACCTGAAGATTATATCTGTCCTTTATGTAAGCATCCGGCATCAGATTTTGAGAAAGTTACAAAATAATAAATAAAAGATTAGAAGCCTGCAAGAATATATTTTCTTGCAGGCTTTTTAAATTCTTGAAAAAATCGAGTTATATTGCTTTCATTTAAGCAGTTTTAGAATTCATCTTTGTGTGTTAATGCATAAAAGAACATGTATTGTTGTATAATTCCTGCTACATCACCGTATTTTTTAAATGGTGATAAGCCATTATAATGAGTATCAATGATTTTATTTATCCATGTGTCAATCGGTGCTAATCCCACTCTGTTATATGCAAATAAAGCGACGCAATTAGCTACTTTTACGCCAACTCCCTTAATAGTTATAAGGTGATTTAATAAATCTTCATCACTCATTTTAAAGCCTTCATCAAGAAATGAAGGCTCATTATTTACTTTGTTTATTGCATCTTGGACATAAGGCAGACGATATCCCAATTTGCATTCCGACAACCTGTCATTATCAATTAAAAATTGTTCAGGAGTAGGGAATAAGTATAGTTTTTCATCTTTTTTAGTACATTTACAAGTCCCAAACCTAATGCATATCTCTTCTATGGAAGTTCTGATTGCAGGAATTGATTTTCTCTGCGATATAATAAATGATATTAACATCTCAAAAGGCTCTTGGCGAAGGATTCGTATACCTTTGCTCACCTCATAACATTTCCCCGTAAAATCGTCATATATTGGAATATCTTTATAGCTTCGATCTAAGTCAAAATAGTTATGCCAGTAGCCTTCCCACTCGTTAGAGTCGCAAGATACTTCATACGAAGCCGATGTAGCATTCCTGCAGGAATTGTTTGATGAATCAGCGTCTTTGATATCTGACGATACCATATCTGAAGTGGCATTATCAGGAATCTTAGAGATATACAGTATTTTATCAAGACTTATAAACCTGTATAGATTCTCATCCAATTTACGAGCACGAAAAGTCTGCCCGCTTTCTATTATTTTATCTAAATCAAAATAGTCATCTATAGTAATTTTCATAAGTCAATACCTCACATTTTTAAGAATGATAAGATTATACCATTCATTTTATGTATATCCAAATAAATAAAGAGTGTTAAATTGCTTGATAATGTTTTGCATAAAAGAGTAAAATATTTAATGTGAATAATTTAAGACTCAAAAAAGAACAATTAGTTATAAGTATAACAGGAGTCAATATATGGAAGATAAATATAATAAATTGGTTGACTATATAAGGGGTTTTGGGAAAGTAGCGGTAGCTTTCTCAGGTGGAGTTGATTCGACATTGCTTCTTAAAGCGGCGACAGATGCATTAGGAGACAAAGCTCTTGCTGTTACAATGTTGTCTTCGGCTTTTCCGGTAAGCGAAGAGTCTGAGGCAAACGAGTTTTGTGAGAATTACAATGTCAGACATATAACGTGCCGGGTAAATATTGATGATATACCGAAGTTTCGTGATAATGACATTAATCGTTGTTATCATTGTAAGAAGTATTTGTTCGGGAAAATGTGTGAAATAGCTTCACAAAACGGCTTTGAGACATTAATTGAAGGGTCGAATATAGATGATGAAGCGGATTACAGACCGGGCAAAAAAGCGATAAATGAACTTGGTATAATAAGTCCCCTAAGAGAAGTGGGTATGACAAAACATGAGATAAGAGATATCTCAGCCAAGCTCAAATTGCCTACATATAACAAGCCTTCTTATGCATGTCTTGCAACTAGGATTCCATTTGGAGATAAAATAACGAAAGATAAATTAAATAAAATTGAGAGAGCAGAAGAACTCTTACATAAACTGGGATTTTTACAATCGAGAGTGCGTATGCATTCTAATTTGGCAAGAATTGAGATAATGCCGGATAAATTTAACGAAATTACAAAGCCTGATACAATCGATTGTGTAACGGAGGGCTTCAAAGAAATCGGTTTTGATTATGTAAGTCTTGATTTGAACGGATATAAGATGGGAAGTATGAATGCTACTATAAATAAATAATAATACTACTACAAATAAATAAGAATACC
>JAIKVT010000262.1 GCA_024685495.1 Lachnospiraceae bacterium | reverse complement strand
CAAGCAGCTATCAATACAACAGCAAATAATATTTCAAATGTTAATACAGAAGGATATTCGCGTCAGGAAGTTGGTCGTGTAGCATCGGCAGCTCAAAGATGTTTTACGACTTACGGAAGTATAGGAACCGGTGTTGAAGTTACTAAGGTAACACAGGTTAGAGATCTTTATTATGACGAGAAATATTGGAATAATAATTCAAGACTTGGAATGTTTGAGAAGAAATTATATTACATGAATCAGATTGAGAATTATTATACCGATAACTCACAGATATCAGGCTTTACGACTCTTTACACTAAGATGTTCAACAGCTTAGAAACTGTTAAGACGAATGCCGGAGATGCTTCGGTTCGTAACGAGTTTATAAGTAGTGCGCAGGAACTTATGGATTACTTTAACAGTACTGCTACTTCTATGCAGGATTTACAGAGCTCTATTAACGATGAGATTAAGACGAGTGTAGATACAATTAATTCTTGTTCTAAGAAGATAGCTCTTCTCAATAAACAGATTAATATTATTGAGATGGAAGGTGGAATGGCTAACGAGCTTCGAGATGAGAGAGCGAGAATTCTTGATGAATTATCTGAAATTATTCCGGTAGAAGCAACAGAAATCGATGTTGTGAATTCCAATTATGCAGATCAGGATACAGGAGTTACAAGGTTCGAAGTAAGATTTAACGGTAATCTGATTGTTGACAATTACGAATATAACACATTAAGTATTGTTACCAGAGAAAATAAAGCCAATCAGTCCGACATAGCAGGTTTATATGATGTTAAATGGGATAACTCAGGAGCTATAGTTGATTTCTCAAGCAAGCTTATGGAAGGCGAGCTCAAGGCTATGTTCGACATAAGAGACGGTAATGACGAAGAGAACTTAAAGGGTCAGGTAATAAGCACAGGTTCTAATACAATCAAAATAACTAGCCCTACCATCACAGAAGTAGAGAAGATGAATATGCCGACAGCCGGAACGGTTCTTGTTAACAGTACATATTATAATTATACAGATTTTTCCGTAGAGACAGATGAGGATGGCAATATTACGTCTTACACATTTGTATTAGATAAGCCGCTTACATCTGAAGAACAGTCAACTTTGCCGGGCAAGAGTCTTGTAAACGGTAAGACAGTTGACTTTAAGGGAATTCCTTATTATATGAACCAGATGAATGAGTTCTTGAGATCATTCTCCAAGGCTTTTAATGATATGGAGAAGACAGGTGTGGATGCTTACGGCAATGCAATGGGATCATTCTTTGTAGCATATGATTCTTTTGCAGCAGCTGAGCTTGATTGCTCTGATTCTATTGAAAGTACTACATTTGATACTTCATCTAATACATATTACAGATTGACATGTACTGACTGTAGAGTTGCCAAAGCGAGTCAGAAAGACCCTAATATTTTTGCAACAACAACAGATGCGACACTCGGTGAATCGGCAAATGATTTGGTTGATAAGTTGGCAACTTTAGAAAGCGATGTTAAGTTGTTCAGAGGTGGTTCGGGAAGCGCATTCCTTCAGTGTATATACGCTGATATTACTGTTGATGCACAAGAATGTGATGTATTTACTTCAAGTTATACAAGCGTTAAAAATGCTATTGCTCAGCAGCGTATGTCAGTATCGGGAGTTGATGAAGATGATGAGGCAATGGATTTAATTAAATTCCAGAATGCTTATCAGTTAGCGGCAAAATGTATATCTACACTTACAGCAATGTATGATCAATTAATTCTTAATACAGGAACCTGATAGAGAGGTTTGACGGAATTATCTGCTGAATTATTAAGGAGGTTACTATGAGAGTTACCAATAATATGATTATGAAGTCATCTACTAATAACGTTAATGCAACGAAGGTTAACGTTAATGAGAAAAATAACCAGATGACAACCAATAAGAAAATATCAAGACCTTCAGAAGATCCCGTAGTGGCAATCAGATCACTTCGTCTGTCTACTACGCTTAATAAGCTTGATCAATATGTTGATAAGAATATACCTGATGCAGCATCCTGGCTTGAGGTTACAGAGACGGCAATCCTTAATATGAAGTCGCTTGTTACAGATGTTCGTACACAATGTGTTAACGGCTCGACAGGTACACTTACTGCTGACGATCGTAATACGATACTTAGTCAGTTAGAAGCATTACAGAAGCAGATGTATTCAGAAGGTAATGCTGACTATGCGGGAAGAACAGTATTTACCGGATACAGAACTAACTCTACGTTAACATTTACATCAGATGAAGCAGCTACGAATTATAATATCGTAGAGAGTTTCTCGGCTGTTGAAGATTTGTCTGAGATGAGATATTATGATGGTGAAGTAGAAGTTCCAAGTACGCCGGCAGGAGTAATAGGAGACACTATATCTGATATTACGGAGACTGTGTATAATAGAATCAGACTTCCTTATAACGATATTGATAAAGTTAAAGCAATTAAGTATACGCCTAACGGCGGAACAGAAACTGACTTTAATATGAGTAAAGTACATATATATGATAATGAAGAAGAATGGTCAGCCGATGTTGGGGCTAAGACGGTGGCTGATGATGAGATAGTAGTTATCAAGAGTACGGGCGAACTTATAATGGGCGATACCATTGCTACAACACTTAAGCAGAATAAAGCTGCGATTAGTGTTAATTATGATAAGACCGGATTTAAACAGGGTGAACTTAGACCTGAATTCTATTATAATTGTACAGATAACACCAATCCGCTCGATCCTGTAACTTATACAAGATATGATGATGAGGGTGAACTTATCAGATTTGATATAGAATACAATGTTGCGGCAAATCAGAATCTCGGTGTTAATATAGAAGCCATTGATGTATTTGACAGTGAATTAATCCAAGACGTGAACGGAATGGTTGATGCGGTAAATGCAGCAATTAATGCCCATGATAAGGTTGATAAGATTAAGTCCATGATGAAAGAGAATCAATACTCTACAGAAGCATATCAGGAGAAATTGCAGGAGTGGCTTGAGGCAGCACAAAAGGAAGCTGATTATTATGATGATAACATTCAGAAGCTGTTTAGTGAGACTATAGGTAAGGCAGACAGTTATCTTTCTAATATAAATCTTGCAGTTACAAAGATTGGATGTAAGAGTGATCAGTTATCAATAACTCAAGACAGAGTGGGAAATCAGCAGACTACCGTAAGTGAACTTCAGTCTAATAATGACGATGTTGATTTATCGCAGATTATTCTTGAATATACATCGGCTTACACAGCATACCAGTCGTCGCTTACAGCGGCAAGTAAGCTTGGCCAGGTTAGCCTTCTTCAATATATTTAAAATGATAATTTGTAAAATAAGGTTGCAAGTTCGTCTTAAAGAAGGTAACATTAATATATATTTTTGAGAAGGAAGGGTATGTACATGAAAGTTAACACAAGATTGTTTGGGGAAATGGACATTCAGGACGATAAGATAATTAATATCGATAAAGGCATTATCGGATTTCCTGATATGAAGCTTTTTACTTTGGTTTTTGACTCAGAGAAGGATGATAAGAACATTATGTGGTTCCAGTCACTTGATGAGCCTGCATTTGCAATGCCTGTAATCGTACCAAACAATATCATAGAAGATTATAATCCGACTATCGAAGATGAGCTGTTAAAGCCTCTTGGAGATTTAACACCGGATAATACTTATGTACTTGTGACAGTTAAGGTGCCGCATGAAATCAAAGATATGACAATTAATCTTAAAGCACCGATTATTATTAATACAGACACGTTAATTGGCGGACAGATTATTGTAGAAGATGATGTAGAAGTTCGCTTCCCTGTGTATGATTTACTTAAGAAAGGGGACGAATAATATGTTAGCATTAACCAGAAAAAAGGGTGAATCCCTAGTAATCAATAATAATATAGAAGTTACGGTACTCGAGATAAGAGGAGATCAGGTTAAGATTGGTATATCTGCTCCTAAGGAAGTGCCTATATATCGTAAGGAAGTTTATCTTCAGATTCAGGAAGAGAATAAGGCAGTTCTTAATGCTGACGGACTTGAGGCTCTTAAGAATTTGATGTAATAAGGTTCGTGAAAATATAATATCAACAATGCTCGTCGTAACGACGGGCATTTTCTTGCTTTATAGAAAATGTGATAGTTATAGATAATTTCCTAAAAAAACGGAAGTATTCTACAAAAATATAAAAAAATTTTCAATTGTTTTTAAAAAAATACAAAAATTAGGTGTAAACTATAAAGTATAAAGAATAACACGCCGATATAACAGATGAGAAACTATAGGTTGATAGGGTCTTTGTGACTATTAAGACCCTTGCTTAATTACACATGGAGGTGGAGATATGGAATTAACAACTAATATGAATGTTAACAGTGCTTATCAGGGACAAGGAAGTTCGAAAGCTGCTAATGTATCATCTGCTAAAGAGAATATACAGGTTGATGCAGCGCAGGTTGAAGAAAACCGTCCTTTGACCGGCGAAGAAGGAAAGGTAGCAACAAAGGAACAGCTTCACAATGCTGTACAGGAAATTAATAAGAAAGCCAACGGCGTTGAAGCCGTATTTGGCATGGATGATGAAAGCAATCGTGTATATATTAAGATTGTAGATAAAGCTTCTGACAAGACGATCGTTCAATATCCCGCAGAAGAGACACTTAAGCTTATTAACAGAGTGTGGGCGGATGAAGGATTAACAGTTGACGAGAAGAGATAGGAGGATACTATGGCATCACCAACAAGAGTATCGGGAATGGTCTCCGGCATAGATACTGAGAGTGTAGTTCAGGCCTATGTTCAGAGCTATGTAGATAAGAAAACTAAAGTACAACAATCACAGACTAAGTTAAGTTATAAACAGGATGCATGGAAAGAACTTAATACTAAGGTTTATTCTTTGTATTCTAAAATGGGAAGTTTGAAGTTCTCGACTTCCTATAATCTTAAGAAGACAACGATCTCAGATTCTACTAAAGCATCGGTTTCTGCAAGTTCAAGTGCGGTAATCGGCACACAGACTCTTGAGATAAGTAAGTTGGCTAAGTCTGGATACCTTACAGGTGCGCAGCTTGCTAAGGGAACGACAGAAACGACGACGTTGTCAGATCTTGGATATGGAGACGGAGACACTACTATATCTGTAAGAGTAGGAAGTGGCGAAGAGAAAGAGATTAGTCTTAGTGGCGACTCAACCATATCTGATGTTATTACTGCGCTCAAAGGTGCAGGTGTTAACGCAAGCTATGATGCTAATAACAGAAGAATATTTGTAAATGCTAAAGACAGTGGAGCATCTAACGACTTTGCTATTACAGCAAGTTCAACAAGCGGAACTAATGCGCTTAGTTCATTAGGACTTCTTACATCAGGAGCAGCTGATATCGCAGGTTATGCAGCTAATGCTGCTTATGCACTTAATTCTGATGGCGAGAAATATTATGTATTAGACGATGATGGCAATGTTACATATGATGACGAAGGCAATGCTGTTACAAACGGAACATATGATAGGAAGAAGACATTAGATAGTATTACCAATATTCTTACAAATCTTGCAAATGCGTATGATGAGAATACATCGCTTGCGGCAGAAAACAGTGAACTTAGTGAAGCAAATGCAACTTTGCAAAAGCAAATTGATTTTTCGGAAAGTAAGGATGCTGTTACAGCAGCAAAATCAAGTTATAGTGAATTGATGTCTCTTCTTGAAGCAAAAACTGACGGCAAAGCATATGTTGGAAGCGACGGTAACACATATGAAAGCGAAGACGATGTACCTGAAGGTGTCGAAGCAACGGCAATTGACGATGCGATAAAGGCAAAGGCAACAGAACTTGGACTGATTACATCAAGTGAAGATGATGAAGGTAACACAGTAGAAGATACTACTGCTTATGATGAAATAGTTGCAGCATATGATAAATATGTAGGATACGGCGGAGATGATTCTGAAATTACATATTTAGATAGCGAGGCAAGGGCGACGGCCGAAACGACAATTGAGAATAATAATAATACGATAACAACTAATACTGCGACAATAGCAACAAATAATGAGTATATCTCTGAAAATAGCTATTGGGATGCTGGTGATTATTCGGAATATTATAACGAGAGCGGCAATCTTGATATATCTGAACTTGCATCTTCAATAGTTGGTAAGATTGAGTATGCTAACGAAGTTTTAAAAAACGGAATTCCCGCAAATGCCGGTGCAACACGTGTTACGGGACAGGATGCAGTTATTACATTAAATGGAGCAGAGTATACTTCAAGCACAAGTAACTTCTCTATTAACGGATTAAATATTAATGCATTAGCTGAGACGAGTGGTGAGATAACTATATCTACAACTCAGGATTCTCAAGGAATCTATGATAAGGTAAAAGATTTCTTGTCAACATATAATGAGATAATTAACGAGATGCAGTCATTATATAATGCTGATTCGGCTAAGGGATATGAACCTCTTACAGATGAACAGAAAGAAGAGATGTCTGAGTCTGAGATAGAGAAGTGGGAAACAAAGATTAAAGATTCTATTTTGAGACGTGACAGCAGTCTTGGTACACTTATCAATAAGATGACTTCGGCTATGTCTACTCCGATTACCATGAATGGCAGAGGATATTCACTTTCTGATTTTGGAATTCAGACTTTAGGATATATGAATGCTGCTAAGAACGAACAATATGCATATCAC
>JAIKVT010000251.1 GCA_024685495.1 Lachnospiraceae bacterium | reverse complement strand
TTATTCATACCATCAAGCTCTGTCAACAATCTTTCTTTTCCATAGAAGTTGCCCTCGACATCTTCTGCTTCGATAACACCATCTGTATAAAGGAACAGACAGTCTCCGGATTGTAGTGTGAATTCCTGTTCATGGTATTCTAAGTCGTCGATACTACCCATTAACATTTCTCTCTCTTTTTTAACAAAATAAGAGTCGGCATTTCTGAAAACCACCGGACATGTATGTCCGGCATGCACATATTTAACCAATCCGGTCTCGACATTAATAAAACCTATCCAAGCCGTAACAAACATATTGCCGTCATTATTTTCCCATAGAGCTTTATTAGCTTGCGTTGCCATTTCTTCTACCGACAATCCTTCTCCGGCAAGGCTCTTCATCAAAGTCTTAGCCCTCATCATAAACATCGCTGCAGGTATTCCTTTATCTGACACATCAGCCATAGTTGCTACAAGAATATCTTGAGACACCATATAAAAATCATAGAAGTCTCCCCCTACTATCTTGGCTGTTTCCATATAGGCATATAAACTAAATCTACTATTATTTCTGTATACATCAATACATTCAGGAAGAGACATCTGCTGAATATTTCGAGCCATTTCAAGTTCCATTTTTACTCTCTCATCAGCTTCTGAAATCATGTCCTTAAGTCTGTCTACGGTTTTATTAATTCCATCTGAGAGTACATTGAATTCAATTGTATCATAGCCCTCTACTCTTTCATCCAAATCTCCTGAGGTTATTTTTTTTAATGATTCGTTAACTCTGTCTAAATTCTTAATAACGTATTTATTATAAAGCCCGGTAAAAATCAAAATGGCACCCAACAGAATAATTAAAAATGTCAACACATTTAAAACAGTATTCATAGTAGTAATAGACGACATCTCTTCAGTAGGATACGCACCTATGACATAATAATCACCTCTGTTTTCTGCGACAACATAACTGTTTTTGCCAAATACTTTTGCTTCAACACTAGTCTTCTCACCTACAGAAGCAGGAAGTATATCTTTATTATCCAATGAAAGGCCAATGTATTCATCTTCTGTACAGGCTATAACATTATATTCCTTGTCACATACTATAATACCTCCGCTAACTCCGATATTATAATTCTTAGCTGTTTCCCGGATGGACATCTTAAAAAGATTCTCATAATTTTCCTTGCTTATTCCAACCTGAACAAAACTATTATTCGAAGGAATCGCCATGCCGACATACCACATTTCCTCATTAGTCAATATATTCGGTCTAATATCTTGTTCATAATAATCTTGGCCCTGCAATAAACACATAAATTCTGCCGTCTTCTCTGACTCCTTCATATCAAAACCCACAAAATTCGGATCGGAAGAATAAATTATTATACCGTCAGAATTTACAATATTAATCTCTGATATTAATTCTGCATTAGTTATAACCAGTTCATTAAGTGTTTTATTATCAATCTCGCCGGGAAGCTGTTCAACTCCCTTTACAAAGTATTTTGTCCAATTTATGATTATTTTTTCTATAACGTCTTCAACATCATTCCCTACATCTTGAACCTGTTTCTCAACCATTTGAAAACAGAACTTTTTTTGAGAAAAATACTGTACAGTTGTAACAACAATCAGCGCTATGACAAAAGTCACGGTAATAACTACAACTGTCCAAATTCGTATTAAACTACCTATCTTTTTATTTTTATTAGAGTGTGTATTGCTACTCATTTTATACCATTATGCTTTCTGTTAATATAGAATCTTAGATATTACCCTTCTTACTGTCCGCCCCTTATAACCTCGCTTGCAACAGCATTATAAATACCATGGAATTTATCAATATACTCTTTCGAATAGAATCCTTCCATATAATTAACAAGGCCAATCACATTATCTTTTTGTTCAACTACCATAAACGCACATCTTCTTGCCGTTCCAATTCTAGGAAGTGCATCTTCGACTAATCTCGCTCCTATTGCCGAGAATGCTTCCGTATTCATAATTCCATAAGGCTGGTATACGAAGGACATAACATCATCCGTAAGGTCATTCTCATTTTCACAAACCCACTCATAAGAACTGTACGCCATACCCTTATAAATCTGGTCTTTGATATTCTTAAGGCCTTCATCTATATCAGTCATAGACATCATATTAACAGCAATCGGAAGTCTCTTCATAACCAAGCCGCAAGCATTTTGCTTCATCTTGTCGCCTCGATCCTGATATGTCCAGTTAATCATAGGTTTAAGATTACCAGTCATCTTCGAGATTGCAACAAGGGTAATCGCAGCGAATATTTCATTACGGGATGCGCCAAGTCTCGTCTCTGCTTTCTCAATATCCTCTATTGTAAATGACAACGGTCTGCCGTCAAACGCTCTCTTATGATCAACTCCATCTCCATCGCCCGGAAGGCATCTAAGCCAATCATCCTTGCCGTATCTGTCATCATTATAGCCCTTAGCTTCTTCATATCCTGAAGACATCTTATCCTTCCGGTTCTTCTCAAGAACTGAATAATAAGAATCTAATTCCAATTCCTTGCCTCTATAGAGGTCTAATATATCACCAAAGAATTTTCTGGCAGCGAATCCGTCCACCTTGGCATGAGACATACTGATAAATGCGTATATATGCTCTTCTGTCTCAATTACTCTTGCACTGCCAAGTATATTGTCAAACGGTTCGTATACAGGAACGAGATCATGCTTAATCTTCTCAAATTCTTCCTGCGTCATCTTCTCAACCTGAACTGTAGGTACCTTTGACTCATCAAATTTTTGCATTAATTTGCCTTCGTCGTTTTTGAAAAATACAGTACCCCAAATCGGTCTGTTACGAACCATCATATTCATTCCCGCACAGATTTTTTCTGCACCGATTGCAAGCGGTAATTCAATAAGTCTTGAGATATCAGCGCTAAGTTTGCCCTCTTCTCTTAACATTTCCTCGACATATGATTTCTGAACTCCCGTAAGTTCGAACTCTTTCTTTCTTGAATCCATCTCTGTCTCTGTCCAAGGAGTTCCGCCGGATTCTTTTTCATTTTCATAATATAATTCAGCAGTCTTAGCAGCTGTTCTTCCCTTGAATAAATCTTCAGCGGTAAGATAATCAGAATTAATCTCTCCCATTACCTGCATAGATGTAAGCGAGTCACCACCAAGTTGATAGAAATCATCGTTAATTCCTACCCTCTGCAGGTTAAGAACTTTGGCAAATGCGTTACAAAGCTTTTCTTCCATTTCGTTGGTCGGAGCAACATACTCAGCGAAGTTGACTTTTGCCGCAGGTTTCGGAAGTGCTTTTCTGTTGAACTTACCTGTCGCAGTAAGCGGCACTTCATCAATCTTAATAAAGTAAGTCGGAATCATGTAGTAAGGAAGCTTCTCCTCCATCTTCTTTCTTACTTCTTCTTCGTCAAATGTGATATCTTCCTTATAGTACAATGCAATATAGCTGTTCTGCTCTACGAATCCTTTAGCAGCGCACCAATCTATACCGAGCACCTCTTTACCGACAGCTTCAATTTCTGCAGGCTCAATTCTGTTACCGTTAATCTTAACCATATCATTGGCTCTTCCAACGTATACAAGATTACCGTTCTCATCAAATCTACCAAGA
>JAIKVT010000238.1 GCA_024685495.1 Lachnospiraceae bacterium | reverse complement strand
TTGCCGTCTCTGTAAATGAGATAGCAGATTTTAGACGCATTAAGACCCTCCACTTCAACTGAGCATACCCTGCCCAATCGATATTCAGAGGTCATTTCAATTCTATCAATTAATTCATATGTTGTGATATTGTAAATGTTGATATAAGACTCTTTATTTGATTCTGTCTTATAAGTAAATGTGATTCGATCGTTTTTAACTCTCGCACCGAATTCGCAAAAACTACCACAGCTTAATTTCATACAATCTCCAATCGGGTTAAATCTAACAGTATATGTATGAGATAATTCGTCTATTTATAATAAATACGCATACATACATAGGTTATTATATCACAACTGTTGCTTTTTATGAAAAATTTAATTATAATCTTACAGATATTAGTAATTTAAGGGCTAAAAACCTTATAATTAAGGCTTTATCAGACTGTTTTATGAAAGGAAATAACCTTATGGGCAACAATAATCAGGAAATCGACGACGATGTAATGGTAACAATCGAGCTTGACGGCGAAGATTTAGATTGCGAAATCCTCACAATATTTGATATTGATGAGCAGGACTACATCGTACTTATGCCTGTTGATGAGAACGGCGAACCGCTTGATGATACATTAGTCTATATTTACAGATATTTTGAAAATGACGGCAACTACGCCATCGACAATATTGCAAGCGACGAAGAATACGAAAGAGTCAACAAGAGATTTAACGAATTACTCGCCGAATAATTTATTAAGATCCATCTCTTCTATAAATCTCGAAGGAAACAGCTTCTCATTATTTCTGCTGTGAATATGGCACAAATATAGATTAGTCTTAGCACGTGTAAGTGCAACATAGAACATTCTTCTTTCTTCTTCGAGTGCTTTATCTGTCTCAGCCTTCTTAGACGGAGTGATGCCCTCATTTACATCTAATATGAAGACGTTATCGAACTCTAATCCTTTCGATGCATGAAATGTATAGAGAAAGATTCGGTTGTGTGACTCATCACATTCATCCTCACTAAACTCCACTCTGTCATTACATTCTTTCAGAAAACTTCTGATATCCCTATATTCTTTACTTAGATTAGATACACTTTCTAATATTTTCATATTATCGTCATATAGCTTCTTACTGTTTTTTGACGCCTCTTTAATATAATCATCATATCCTATCCTTTTTCTTATATATAAAATTGCGGAACCCGGCCTCATGGTTTTTAGACGCTCTATATCTTTTTGCATATCTTTAATTCGACTTACCATATACGGCTTTGTCCGATAAAAGGTACACATATCAGCAAATGTAATATCCTCTTTATCAATACAGTTTCTGCTTATATAACGATTAGGCTTATTGTATATTCTAAGATAGTCTGTCCTTGTACCATTACCGAGTGCAATATTTATATAACTAATAATATCTTTAAAAATCCAATGATTATAAATATTAGCTACTTTCTCTTTAACGAAAAAAGGAACGCCTCTTTCCGTAAGTCCTTTTACCGTAAGAAGACTTTGATTCTTGTTACGAAAAAGAATTGATACGGTCTCCTTACTGCTCCTTTTTATTATCTTAGATACTTCTTTACATATGTAATCTGCTTCCGCAATATTATCTTTAAATCCAAATGTCTTTATCAATCCCTTATCTTTATTATTAGCAGACAATGTCTTATCAAAGCGCATTTCATTATGGCTTATAAGATTAGACGAAGCATCAACAATGCTGTTACATGATCTGTAGTTTTTAATCAGCTTTATTACTTTACAACCTTCAAATTCCTTGGGAAATTTCTGCATTATATCCGGATTGGCCCCTCTGAATCCGTAAATTGACTGATCGTCATCTCCTACCGCAAAAATGTTACCGCTTGATGCTAGCAATTTGACAATATCAAACTGTATATCATTCATATCCTGCATTTCATCTATCAAATAAAAAGAAAATCTCTTTTGCCATTTTGACAAAATCTTAGGATCTTTACGAAATAAATTATATGTAACACTTAACATATCATCAAAATCAATCTTATGAAGTTCTTTTTTCATCGAACAATATGAATTATAGATTGCGCTAAACTCTTTTTTATCAAAGCTATCCGGTTCATAATCGTTAATATCAATTCCCGTATTACTAAGATAACTAAACTCTTTATACAGCCCTTCAATCAGATTATCGTCAAAATCAACACCGGAAGCTTTAATAGCTTCTTTTAAAAATTTGATAAGTCCTTTCCCTTGAATTAACGAATCAGGACTTAGATTAATCTCTTTTCTTAAAATCTGGAAAAAAACGGAATGAAATGTACCGAAATTCACAAGTCCGGCCTTAGGATTGTCAGAGAAACAAATAAAGCGACTTTGCATCTCTAATGCCGCATCTTTTGTAAATGTAATAACAAGTATAGATTCCGGATTAACATGATATGTATTAATAAGATTATTAATACGACTGACAAGCACGGTAGTCTTACCGCTTCCCGGTCCCGCAAGTGTAAGACAAGCCCCTTTAAAAAAATTAACAGCTTCTAATTGATTATTATCAAGCATAGTCCTCCCTACACTTAACATATATCAATCAAAGCTGCCATAACCCGTAAAGTTATTAAAATATATCACAGTATTAAGTAAAATTCAAGCAGGATTACTCCATACTCTTCATTATCTCATCGACATATCTCTCTAAATAAGAATCTCTGCTATCCGTAAGTCCATTTTCATTAAGCATGGATACAATAAGACCTGCTATTCTTTCAGACAGACGAACAACCGGGTCCGATACATTAAGAAAATGTGCATCGTAACTAAGTTCCCACATACTGTCTTCTCCGAGAGTCGATGCAAGTTCTTTAATCCACTCAGACATTTTCCCGTCTTCATCAAGCTCACATAACCTGCGATACGTCCACTTATAATATGGTGGGTAAATGCGTTTCATTAAGAAAAAAAGTTGCATTGCAGCGTCTAAGCCCTGCATATGACATAGTCTTGCCGCTACAACATCTCGCCTCGACATACAACGAGCATAATTAACCTGTAATGACTGCGCAAACCTGTGAAGCTCATTTACAATTCTAATCTTCCATACTCTCTCGGGATAATACTTAAGAAGCATCTCTCTAAACGCCGTAAAATATCCCAAATCATCACGAAAAACTTCACCGTTAACCGCTGTTGCAAGACAGGTATGATCCAAAGACAACCATGTTTCTTCCGACATCTCACATTCTTCGTTATAACAATCTGTATCGAGGATATTATTATAAAAGATGGAAATGCTCATAACACCCCTTCTTTCCTTCAATCGCTCAGTCAGATTGTTGCCCGGATGATTTTCTATAATCTCATTGTAGGCTTTGCTTAATTCATCGCCAAAAAGAGCCATATCTTCATCGGTAAGCCAAAGTACTACTCCCGTTCCGAAATCATGGTCTCTTGACACAAAATCGTCATACCCAAAGCAGTCGGAACCCTCTCCGACGATTCCGACTGCGATTCTATCCTCATATTGTGAGAATTCTCTCTTTATCATAGGTGCCACTTGATTTTCATAAAACCTGCGGCTGCTATCAATAGCCCTTTCCATAAGTAATCTCCTACACTAGAATTGCGTAGATTTCTCAAGTTCAGTAATCTTACGTTCACCTTCTTCGGCAAGTGTTGCGAATTTATCAATAGTATCCTTCATCATAGGAAGTGCCTGTTGACGATAATTGTTAATATCATCAAGTGCTCCTAATGCCTCTGCAAATGAAGCCTGTAACACTTCAGGACTAAGTGCTGCTTCAGTAGCCTGTTTCTGCACTTCAACACCCTGTTGTCTTAACATCTTAGATGTAGTCTCAATCATATCGTTAGTCGCTTTATTAACGGCATTAACCTTCTCTAATACAATCTTTTGATTATAGAGTGCTCCTGCTACCGTAACGGCTGTACGAAGAGCTGATACCGTAACATTTTGTGCTCTGTCAACCGAGCGAATAAGTTCACGATTGTTCTTTCTGATAATCTCAGATGCAATAATACCCTGTTGATTAACTACAAGTATCTGCTGGAAATCTTCAATCTTCTGACGAAGCGGGAATAAAACTTCATCCTCTACGAATCTGATCTTATTCTCATCTTCTCCGTTTCTCTTAGCATTGTCGATTTCCTGAGTAAGATATGTATCAAGCTGCATACCAAGTTCCATATTCTTTTGCATTTCCTTGGTAATCTCTCTCATTGAAGCTTCTTCAAGCTCTAAAGTTGTATTATCATCTACAAGGATTTTCTTACCCTTCTCAAGACTTTCAATAATTGTTGATATCTCATGATCGGCAGAATTGAATTTCTCAAAATATCTTCTTACAGGATTAAAAATCTTACCAATCTTTCCTGTCTTTACAAAATCAATACCTGAAGGATCAAGGTCTTTCATCTGAATTGTAAGATCTTCAAGTCCTTTGGCAACAACACTGCTTTCGCCACCGACATTGTTATATGACATCATTCTTCTCTCAAGAAGTTCATTACGATTTCTTGTCTTAGTAAGAGTATCTGTTCCAAATTGATTAATTACATCAACAATCTCTTTTCTTGTCTCAAAAGAATCGATATCAGCTGCCATAACATCTTTGGCCTTATCAATTGCAACATTATCAATTGCTTCCTTCTCTTGTGCAGGTACCTGAAGCTCCTCTTTTACAACCTTCTCAATTTCTTCTTCTTTAGGTAATTCAAGTGTAAATCCCATGGCATTTTCCTCCCTTAAATTAAATAATACAACCTAAAATCGTCGTTTTATAATGAACTGTTAAATAACATCTTCATTTGATACATAATATCATCCGTATCGGCATTAATGCAAGCAGCTTCATTAATGTCACTAATCTTTTGAAGCGCATCGATATCAGCATTATATCCTATAGTATATATAGGAACCTTAAGCGACTTCGTAACTCCTTCAATATCACTTAATTTATAACCGGTATTGGTAGCGCCGTCACTTAGTACAAATATAATCGGTGTCGCATCAGGTGTCTTCTCAAGCTGCTTCTCAATCATATCAAGTGCAACACATACACCGTTAAATGTCGCTGTACCGCCGGAAGCTCTTAGTCCTTGAACTGCACCCTTAAAGTACGATTGCTGTTCGGCGTCAAACTCCTTAATTGGAAGTTCGATATTGACATTGTCCGCATAGCTTACAAGTCCGACATAATTGTTACTGTTAATATATTGCATTGCATTAATAAGTGAATTCTGAAGTTCACTAAGCGGTGCTCCTAACATAGAACCCGATACATCAGTAACAAATACACAGATTACGGGACTGCTGTTCTTATTCTCTTTATAGAATGTCTGAGCCTCTCTTAATTGTTCACCTGTTAATGCACCGTAATTACATTTATAATCACTGTTATTATTAAATCCATATTGACTTGCTGAATTCTTCGCAGAATCCGAACTGCAATAGTCACTAAAGGCCTTGAGCGCTTGTGTCTTATCACCGTCCTTAGTCACACTAATAAGCGGATTATTATGAAGATAACCGTAAGGTACAAATTTATAACTGCGAGATAATGCTGAATCATTTATATATGTCTGATACTCACATACAAACGCATCAAATGTTCCCTTCTCGGCAGATTCTCTAAGCTGCATTGTAGTAAGTGCAACGTAAGGCACATTCATCTGAAATTCGTTAAATCCGTTCTTAGCCGCATCAGAATATATGTCCCCGTTACCGTACTCATTAAGAATACTCACTAACAGATTAAGACCTGAAGATGAAGCAAAAGGATTAGTGTATCCCGTGGTTAATTCACCCATAGCTGTTGCATCGGTTATCGTCTTCATATCAACATTTCCATGAGAAGATTCAAGCGTCTTATATACATCATTCGCCACACAAAGTCCGGCCTGATTGTTTACCATTGATTCAGATATAACTTCCGTACTGACTCCGTCGGCTTCCAGCATCAGCTTCCACATATCGCTCGATGGTGTAAATGCATCGGGAACTGCTTTACCGGAAGAAATGTAATCGACTGCCTCACCCGAATTAACTTTTCTTATGAGCACACTATATTGAACACCGTTAATGGTCACTCCACCTGAACGATTGAACTCTTCACCCATCTGTGTCAGCCATCCGTCCTGACCACTACCTGCTTTCTCAGGCGAAGAATATATCTCTATATAATTAGATGTAGTCGGTTGTACTACCACTTCGCACGTACTGATATCAGGCAATTCTCTTGCAACATTGGCCCTGTCTGCAGATGTTACAATGGCTTTAGTCGGCTCTTTTGTGCCCGGCTGAATCTCTGCTACCATTTTCTCAAGTTGTGACAAAGCCTTCTCTCTGTCTACCTCATAGGTAGACCTGCCAATATTTCTGGTAGCCACAAGACCTATTATCATAACAAGAATTGATACAATAGCGACAAATACAATATATAATTTTTTGCCGGTATTTTTCTTCTTCATCCTATCCTCCCACGATTATATGAATAAGCAAATATCCTATCACAATGTAGTGAATCTGAGCATAAATTGAATCCTAATATGCCAAAATCAAACTACGTATAGAATTTAACTTCTTTGGTAAGTTCTTCTATCTCACTAAGCATAGTATCCATACTTGCTTCACTTACATTATTAGTTTTCGTAAGCTCCATAGTTAATGTATCAAGCTTCAAAATTAGATTCTCATTAACTGCTATTGCCTGTTCAATCCTTGATTGATTCTCTTTATATAAGGCAATTTGTCTCTCTTGAATATCATCCGGAATATTGTCATTACGATAATTCTCTAATCTGGCATATTCGTCCTCATCAAAGAATTTCATACGATTAGTCATTGCAACTACATTTTGATTGGCAGTTTTCTCCGCCACATCTACGATAGAATAATATTTCTGATAAGACATTGATCCCACATCAAATTTCTTGGATACGGCTTCTTTTGTTCTCGAACATGAACTGTTAAGTCTTCCTAACTGATCCATAACGGTTTTAGCTATCGGTCCGAAATATTTTCCCTTGGTATATTGGCTTAATACCTGATTAAGATCGTTATATGTATAATCAGCCTTCTCATCCATTAGCTTCTTCTTCGGTTCATGAAGATACCATATGGACATAAGCACAAACCCAACTATTAGGATAACAATTACGCCTACACCTACAGTCAATTTAAATTTGTTGGTAAACTCGCCAAAGAGATCAACAAGTCCTCTGGAGAAGCATACTACAGCAATAATCGCTTCTATTATACCAAAAATGAAAAACACCAAATTCTTATGCTTACTCAACAGTTTTCTCCTCCCCCGATATATCTATAGTTTACCGACATTACAATCCTTATAGAAAAACTGCAATATCTCTGAATAATTCTTACCTTCACTTGCCATTGCCCGAGCAGCATTCTGACTCATACCACATCCGTGTCCGAAACCTCCACCGTATATATGGCATCCGTCTTCTTCCATTGAAAATGTGAATGCAGCACTTGGGAGCGAACTGACATCCTTCTTGCTATTGTCATTTAATACAAGACTCTTAAGTCCATTCGCTAAAATCCTTCGAATTACAAGCTCATCGTTTATTATAACACAACCATTATCAAATACCATACTAAGACTTGTAATAACCCCGCCGGTACTTCTTTTCTTAACTTCCATTGACTTAAAGTTACCGAATTTATCTTTATTAAGCGAATTAGCGGATTTATCAAGCGCATTGTTTGACAGCGACTTATCAATTGTCACCTTCTTTGTTCCGGCATCGCCCGTATTACCTTTACTGTATTCAGATATCAACTCACTTTTTATCTCATCTATATTAGCAGGAATATCTACAACCGCTTCCCACCTAAAATACGGCATATTATTCTCCAAAGCATTTTCATCGGGATTCTTTATATATTTTGCAAATGCTTCTTCAAAATTCTTATCTGTATCAACTTCCGTATCTGCAACAGATACTCCGGCCTCTTTAAGAGGATCTGTGGAACTTAGGCTTATATATCTTCTTGCAAGATATGGAAAATCTATTGCTTTTTGTGTCTGTGAATATCCACATGAAGTTGAATAGAACATTGTGTTGACAATATCTCCTTCACTTGTCATAACAACTTCACCTGCCGTTTGCTCAACTGCAGTTATTGCATCACCGTTTGCCCATGTATCGCCGTAAACCTGGTACGATACAGTATCATCTACATGAGCCTGTGCTTCTTCATATGCGAAGTCACCGCCTTTACTTAATACATAGCTTCTCGCGCATACAGCTTGTGCTTTCAAAGCTTCAAGACCATATCTCACCGGCATTTCAGAACATATAACGCCCTTTATGTACTCCTCTAGGGGTACATAATTGGTGACCTGCAACCCGTCAGATGTATAATGCAACTGAATAGTTCCCAGATAACCGTCTCCTTTATCACCCGTCTTAATAGCAAATCTTCCGCCCGCTTCTATCGGCGATAATTCTATAACCGTGCCCTGTGCCCTTTTATTTGAAAATGTTATTGCTTCACCATTATTCGCATTATGAGCCACACCGTCCTCAGTCCATGTCATACCTTTATCATTAGAAATTGTAATTTCATCCCACGATCTTTTGTCCCCGTTAGTCAAAAGTACATTAATATCGGAAATGCTTGCAATTTTTGTAGGAACATTTTCCGTATTCTTCTTAATAATAAATATAGTAAGGCACACAATTAAAGCGACTACGGTAACAGCAACAACCCCAATTATAATTAATCGCTTTTTATTAATCTTTTTTTTGCGACGCTTTCTATTGCTTTTTTTAATTTTATTTCTTGTTGTCTTTTTCTTATTATCAGCCATATTAATATCCCGTTATTTAACCAGATAAAAATCTATAATTTATTACATAATAATATATAATTTGTTACATAATATTCTATATTTTATCACATAAAAATACCCAAAATGCCGAGTCTACTATTTTGACTCCTAGACGAATCCAGGTGGGCGACCGCAACTACTCTTTTGCCTTCCACTGATATGATGAGGCCTGACAGCCAAGCAGCAATATAGGAATCCCGTTTAAAGCAATGTAGGTTCAAAATTGTAGATTATTCGAACATTCCAGGCAACTCAATTATACAATATGAAGTAGCAGCTAGTCAATTGCACCGGGCTTTATCAAACATAAAAGTAGATACCAAAAGTTCATATTACAATTAAATAATATAACTGTTAGTATCTACTTTATTATTACTTTAATCTGGGAGTTTGTCATATAAATTTATTCTATAACATATTTGTCTCATAAATTTATTCTATAACATATTTGTCTAATATATTTATTCAATAATCTGCTCTAATGATTCTTTAACACCTTCGACTACGCCGTATACAGCCTTAATATTTTCTTTTGTAGTATCAGATGTGTCAGCTAATGTCTTAACGCTGTCAAGGATATGAGTAACTATACCGTTAATGTTAGAAGCTTGTGTCTTAACATTTTCCATCTCTTGTCTTATATCCTGGTTGTTATCATTAGAATCGGTAGCTGTGGCATTAGAATTCTCAGCCAAATTCTTAATCTCATCTGCAACAACGGCAAAACCTTTACCGGCTTCACCGGCACGAGCCGCCTCAATAGAAGCATTAAGAGCTAACAGGTTAGTCTGTGCAGATATACTGATTACGGCATCATTATTGGTATCTAACTTCTCGATAAGTCCGCTGATACTTTCAAGTGCTTCCTGCATCTTAGCAGAGTATTCAGACATCTCATCGAGTGAGCCTTTGATATCTTCGATTTGGTTGCTATCTTCCTCTGATGATTCTTCAATAGTCTTAATAGAGCCTACCATATGTTCAAAGTCATTATCTACCTGCTCTAAGAGTTTCGTAGCATTCTTGTCTGCATCTTCCTGCTGTCTCTTAACTTCATCTAACAACTTGATATTCTCTTCTCTTTCTATCTCTGCTACATCCTTCGTGTAATGTACGCAATTCTCTTTGAAACTGAAGCCGTTATGAATAGCAGCAACCATATCTTTACATGTCTCATATCCGCATCCGCTACAATTAATTACGCGTGAGTCTTCAGTTGTCTTAAGCATATCATTAAAGATAGCTTCTTCTTGAGCTGCAGTAGGTATTTCATATTTTGCTATATCGCTCTTATCAGTGTAACGTCTGATAAAGTCCTTATAGTCAAGGTTAGCAAACTGCTTATTTAATGCATCAAGTCGTTTCTTAGGAGTGTTTTGTTTTGCCCATGGAGACTTCTTATTAACATTCTTACTCTCAGCTTTAATATCAAGAGCATTACAGAATATTGTCTCATCCTCACTCTTACTCTCCTCGATACCTGTTCCGTAGAGACATCCGCCACTACAATTTAATATATCAATTAATGTATAAGGAAGACCTCTTACGATACCTTCTTTATTATGTTCAAGGTATCTGTACAACTTGCCTTCTCCTCTGATTTCGCGAACAGGAGTATCTTCTCCGCATAACCAGTGAACATTTTGCTCTAATCCACCCGGCATCGGATAGATAGAACCAAGTCCGTATTCAATTTCATCACTGCAGGGTTTTGCACCTGAAATAGGATGTTCTTTAAGATACTTAATTAAATGATCGAAAGTTACGTTATAAGATACATATCCTTCTGTATTAGGATCGCCTATCTCTGCCCTCTTAGCAATACAGGGACTGATAAAAGCTAACTTATCGGTAACTTTCATATATTTCTTTGCATAGATAGCACCGCACATCATTGGAGAATGTACAGGCATTAATTTAGGAAGCAGTTCCGGTGTATAACGCTCTATATATCCAACTGCCGCAGGACAAGGCTGTGATATTCCGCCCGTGAAATTATTTTCGGTAATGTATTTTACATAGGCCCATGTTGTAATATCAGCGCCAAATGAAATACTTATTATACGATTAACTCCGGCAGCTTTAAGCTGACCTAAAATTTTCTCGTATTCGCTCTTGTAATTAGCCTTAAATGCAGGTGCAACAAGTATTGAAATATTAGCACCGTTTTTAAGATCCTGAAAGAATTGCTCTGTATCATCTTCAAATTCTCTTGCGTTATGCTCACATACGTCAATACATGCTCCGCATCCCACACACTTATCATGATTAACAACGATACGATTCTTACCGTCAACAATCTCGGCGACATTTGCTCCCACCGCACTACATGCACGAATACATTTATTGCATCCGATACAATTATCATTTGTTTTAACAAGTACCATAACAAACCCTCCTAAAAGTAAATTTAAAACATTTCATAATTGTATGTCTCCCCCGCGCGATGTCTAACCTACCTTGTAAGTTCATCCAGAAAATGAAAATATAATTCCTCATATCTCACCTTCCAGTTGTTGCAAATAGCTTCTGCCTGTTCTTTAGACATAACAACGCAATTAACCTCATAATCCACTCCGGATAATCCTGTATTCATAATCTTACAATTAACCATATATCCTTTCGGGCTTATGGGATGATAACTTGATGATACCGACTGCTCTTTTCTTATACTAATCTCATTATCCTTGTAATAAGAAATGATGTCTTGTTCAATATCTTCATTAATCTTATCAGCAAATAATTCTAGCGACTGCCTTCCCTCATCATTTAACGTATAACTTGTGTTCCCATGGCTTTTTATTACATTTACCATATTAGAATCAACTACATCACCGATAGCCTGTTGAGCTGTAAAATAGTCAGTGTAATTATACTCAACAAAAAACTCGGCGAGTTTAAAACTACTAACGGGAGAAGACGCCTTATCAAGCAGTCTTAAAACAATAATTTTATATGTAAAATCTATCTCCATATTAAATCAACTTCTTAACTTCTTCAGCCACAATCTCAGACGCTCTTGGGTCGAAGGCCTCAGGCATAATAAAATCTTCAGACAGCTGCTCATCAGATACAAGTGACGCTAATGCCTTAGCTGCAGCTAATTTCATATCTTCCGTAATCTGCTCCGCTCTTCCTTCCAAAGCACCCTTAAATATTCCAGGGAATGCAACAACATTATTAATCTGATTAGGAAAATCACTTCTTCCCGTTGCCACAATCCTTGCACCGGCAGCTTTGGCCTTATCCGGCATAATCTCCGGAATCGGATTGGCAAGTGAGAAGATAATCGGATCGTCATTCATCGACTTAACCATATCTTCCGTAACAATACCCGGTGCCGATACACCGATAAATATATCACTATCCACCATTGCATCTGCAAGACTTCCCGATAATCCTCTCGGATTGGTAACGTCAAGCATCTTCTCCTGCATCCAGTTGAGCCTTGATGAATCCTTACTTACAATACCTTTACTGTTACATAAAGTAATATCCTTAAATCCGTATCTTAGAAGCAAATTCGTAATTGCAACACCGGCAGAACCTGCACCGCTTATTACAATTTTGCATTCTTCTTTTTTCTTGCCTGTTAATTTTAAAGCATTAATAAGTCCTGATAATACAACGATTGCCGTACCATGCTGATCATCGTGGAACACGGGAATATTAAGTTCTTCTTTAAGTCTTGTCTCAATTTCGAAACAACGAGGCGCTGAAATATCCTCTAAGTTAATTCCGCCGAATGTAGGCGCGATTGCCTTAACCGCAGCGATAATCTCTTCTGTATCTTGTGTGTCAAGGCATATGGGAAATGCGTTAACACCACCGAACTCCTTGAACAATACGCACTTTCCTTCCATAACGGGCATTGCTGCCTCAGGTCCTATATTGCCAAGTCCTAATACTGCGCTTCCGTCTGACACGACAGCAACGGTATTTTGCTTAATTGTATATGTATAAACTTCTTCTACATTATCATGAATAATTCTACATGGAGCCGCAACCCCGGGTGTGTAAGCTATTGCCAAATCTTCTCTTGTATTAACTTTAGCCTTAGCTGTGGTATCTATCTTTCCTTTCCATTGTTTATGTAATTCAATTGCTTTCTTGTCTGTCTCGTTCACCGGTCAATCTCCTTTTATATTATTTTGCCTGATTATCAGGCTTTATTAACTCTGTCCTAATTACTGTCTTGCATATTAAATGCTTCCATGAGTCCCGGAATCAATTGTTTCTTACGTGATACAACCTTCTCTAACACAAGTGTGTCTCCATCCATCGTACTGTCAGGGAAACTCATCTTAACATAATTCATATTCATATCGCCTATATGAATAAGCTGACTTCGCTCATCAATAATATTAGTAAGCATAACAAATACCATATCGAGCTTCTTATCTCGTGCCGCTTCTTTCATAGCAGGCACAATATCCGACTTAACACTGTTAAGCTGGTTGTCTGTTACGGCACTGACTTGCGATACACCAAACTTTATATCACCGGATGCAAATGTCTTAAAGTCAGAATAGAATATCTCTTCTATCGGCTTCTCTCCGAAGTCAGATCCTGCTTCAAACATTGATAATGCAAACTTCTCTATATCTATTCCGGCAATCTTAGCAAGTTCTTCTGCCGTTTTCTTATCAAACTCTGTACATGTAGGCGAACGGAACATCAATGTGTCCGAAAGAATTGCGCTACACATAAGTCCGGCTATCTTTTTCTCTATCTCAAGGCCGCGTTCTTTATATAACTTATAAATTATGGTTGCTGTACAACCAAGAGGATAATTACGAAAAACGATAGGAGTGATTGTCTCTAAAGATCCAATCCTATGATGATCGATAATCTCGAGTATTTCTGCCTGATGAATGCCATCCACCGCCTGCGATCTCTCATTATGGTCAACAAGAATAATTTGCTTACGTCCTCGTCCCATGAGATGACGTCTGGAGAACATTCCTACGTAGTTGAATTGATCGTCGACTACAGGAAAATCACGATGTCTGATACGACTTACAACATCCTTAACTTCATCAATATAATCATCAACATCAAACATTACAAGGTTCTCTTTGGTCATAAAATATTTAACCGGCATGCTTTGATTGATAAGTCTTGCAGTTGTAAATGTGTCGTATTCTGTTGTTAAAAGTACACAATCTATCTCTTTTGCTTTGTTAATTACTTCTTCATCCAAGTCTGTCGCACAACACACAATCATGCAACTTGGATTCTGATCTAACGCAATCAATTGGCGTTCTTTAATATTACCGCTTATTATAAGGTCATCCGTATCAATTTCATTCTTAATAGTCTCTGTCGAACCCGATGCAACACATACTTTACCTTTAACAAAATAAGCGTGTTCATTACCTGAAAACAATTTGCCGTTTAAGGTCTCAATAATATTCTTATATTGTGTCCTTGCCTGACTAAGAACATTATTGTTATACACATTCATGTAGGAGTAAGCGATATCACCGTTAACTATTATACCTTCTACTCTATTATTCTCATCAATAATAGGTAAAGTAACAACATCAAGCTCGCTCATCATTTCCCATGCCTTCTTAAGCGACATGTGAGAATCTATACCTTTGTTATGTCGAATATCAATATCTTTAATCTGTCGTCCGACAGATTCAATGGTTTTAGGCACATCAACATTAAAATAATCAAGTACGAAAGCCGTCTCGTTATTAATCTCTCCTGCCTTCTTAGGTACAAATTTCCCTTCAGCTGTTAAATTCTTAAAGTTGGCATAGGCTATTGCCGAACAAATAGAATCTGTATCGGGATTCTTATGTCCGACAACCCATATCTCCTTATTATTCATATCTTACCTTCGGCAAAAATCAAACTGTAATTTGTGTCATATACTACGATTGGCATTAACATTTAACCAATCTACCTTGTCAATTATAAAATACCTGTCATCTTAAGCATAAGAAAAACAATGGCGCCTATTCCCGCAAAATCAAAAATACTAAAAATAAGAGCAAGATTAGCAGATGTCTTTACACCTTTAATCTTCTTAAGAAGTGTGTTTGCAGTCTCATCGCCCTTGTCATTTTCTTTAATGACATCATTAAGATTTCTATATACTTTGACATTTTCAGAATGAATCTTCTCTGAAAGTTCATTTTGCATATTTTCTGTGCCTGCATTGAGTTTATTAAGGCTTAATTGAATCTCATCAATTTTCCCCTCTAATTCTCCTGCCTCAGGCATCTCCTGTTGTGGTGCTGCTTCTTGAGAACTCAACTTGCTGTCAATACTTGTAAGAGTTCCATCCTGCTGATTAAGTTTCATCTCGATACCGTTTAATGTACCGTCCTGTGCACTTAATCTGCTATCTATACCGCTTAATGTACCATCTTGAGCACCTATTCTGCTTTCGATATTAGCAAGGGTTCCGTCTTGTTGATTAAGTCTTGTTGTAATGGCAGATATAGATGTGTTAATAGACTGTGCCATTCTATCTAACTCTCTTGACAAATCAGCAGATGCAGCCATACCGTTTCTGCCACCCATTGCGTCCATTTGATTAGCCTTGATTTTTCTCTCATTAATCATAGACTGTAATTGCTTAGCCTGATCACGAAAGGCATCAATTTGCGAAAGAAGAACATCATCTTCAGAATTAGCATTGCCGGAAGCATAATTATCTGTTCCATAATTATCATTCGAATAGTTATCCGTTCCGTAATTATCAGATGAATAGCCTCCCCACATGTCATTAGAATCCATCGAATTAGTATCGTTATACTCGTCGTACATTTCAATCCTCCTCTACTGCATTTCACATAAAAAATGTGATAAAACAGCATAAATATGTTAATTTATTTCAAAATCCATAATAACATCGTTAATTATAACACATTTTATTGTCAAAAAACACATATTTTTAGCAAGAAGTGCAATTTTTAAAAAAAAATTTAATTTTTGAATTAAATGTTGTATTTACTTATATAATTTGACTTTTAAGAATTAAAAATAATAAAGCAGATACATATCGTATCTGCTCTATTACATATATAATAATTTCATAACTAACTAATATAGACTTATTAATCAGTAAACAATTCCGTGGAATAATATCTGTCACCGCTATCAGGTAAAAGCGCAACAATTACCTTTCCCTTATTATCAGGGCGCTTAGCAAGTTGAATAGCTCCATATAAAGCTGCTCCGGAAGATATTCCCACCGAAATACCTTCTTTTTTTGCAAGTAATTTTGCCATATCAAAAGATTCTTTATTAGGTGCTTTAAAAACCTCGTCATAAATATCAGTATTAAGAACCTTAGGTATAAATCCGGCTCCTATTCCCTGTAGCATATGCGAACCTGCTTTACCCTCTGAAAGAACAGGCGAATCTTCAGGCTCAAGTGCCACAACTTTGATATCAGAATTCTTTTCTTTAAGAAATTCGCCGACACCCGTTAATGTTCCACCTGTACCGACTCCTGCAATAAATATATCAACTTTGCCGTCAGTATCTCTCCAGATTTCCGGTCCGGTTGTTTTCTTGTGACACAAGGCGTTAGCAGGATTATCGAATTGTCCCGGTATAAAACTATCAGGAATTACTTTTGCTAATTCCCCGGCTTTATCAATTGCTCCCTGCATACCTTTATCACCATCCGTAAGTACAAGCTCTGCTCCGTATGCTTTCAAAATATTTCTTCGCTCTAAGCTCATAGTCTCCGGCATCGTTAGAATAATTCTATATCCTCTTAAGGCTGCTATAGCCGCAAGCCCGATTCCTGTATTACCTGAAGTTGGCTCAATTATAACCGAACCTTCTTTTAATAATCCTTTGGCCTCAGCGTCTTTAATCATCTCTTTTGCCGCCCGATCTTTGACACTTCCTGCCGGATTATAATATTCGAGTTTTACAAGAACCGTTGCTTCAAGCCCTAATTCTTTTTCAATATTTGTAACTTCTACTAACGGCGTATTACCGATTAATTCTGAAATTCCTTTATATATATTCGCCATGATATCTTCTTACTTTCCCTGCTCTACGTCTTTAATTCTATCCCCTTGATTAACGGTAAGATCCAAACTGTCAAATATTTCATTATCGGGACAATACATATCAAGTTCAGAGAATTTATCCATAGCGACATTACCGCTGAGTCCGTTTAATTCTAAGATGTGACCGCCTTGCTTTTTATCATTGGAGATAAAGTGAAAATGCCATCCCGGTGAATTAAGTTTATCCATATATGGTGGACAATATAAGCCAACAATTGTACCTTCCGAATTATCATATACGAACTCTCTTTGATCTGTTGATAAAGCCTCATCTAAATATTTATAAGGCTTTTGTTGCTTGAGTTCGGAACGTACCTTAATCTGATTACATTTTCCATCTATTCTAACCATGTAAAAATGATTAATTCCATTTTCCTTAACAATTTCATCTAACTTATTCTTAAGATCTGATATGTCATTAGCAGTAAAATCCTTCTTCTCAATATCTTTATCCATATACGTAACAGTCGCATAAGGAACCTTCTCCTTAGAATCGGCAACAACAACACTTCCGTCGCCCAGCGCCTGATACACTACTCCGTCTAAAACTATCATCTCACCATTGACACCCTCAAATGTACCGATGCCTATATCTCCGTGTTTGGCAAGTTCTTCCACAGTTATAACACCATCATACTGACCAAGTGTTAATGACTGCAATAAATCAACCTGATATAATACATCTTTGTTAACGTTACTGCTCTGACATCCGGTGAAAAAGATACAAACTGCTACAACAAGAGGTATTAATACTTTTTTATCCTTCATTATTACTCTCCTTAACATTATTTTACAAAAAACTATAACAATAACAGTATAATCCTTTTGTCAGATCTTTTCTATAACAAACCATCGGTTGACGAAACATTTACCATATATTAATCAAATTATTTTTTTGCAATAACCGTAATCCAAGGTTTCTTTTTATGATGACCACATTTAACCTGAGAAAATCCTGCATTCTTTAAAGCCGCTTCTATCACTTCCGGCGTATAACAAGTCATACCATCGATTATCTTTTCATATTTTAGACTCGTCTCATCCTCTCCGTCAGACTCATTTACAATCATAAATAACCCACCGGGTTTAAGGACCTTCGCAACCTGAGCAAAACACTTCTCAAGTCCCGGCCAGAAATAGATTGTTTCAAATGCTGTTGCAAGATCATAAGTCTCTTCTTCCAGATCAAGATTGGAAACATCCTGTTTTTGTACTATACATCTGCCAGCCTTAATATTTATATCATTATAGGCTTTTGTTTTTTCCAAAGATACATCCGAATAATCTACTGCCGTCAATGTCGCATCGGGAAACTTCTTCATCAATGCATCTGCATTTCTTCCACCACCACAGCCTAAATCAAGAATCTGTGATGGTTTTGTTGTTTTTAAGTGTGAAATACCCCAGTCTGCTAATTTAGAATGTCCTTTATTCATTCCATTTACCATCATATTTCCCAAAAAGCCCTCCGGTTTTCTCGTCTGGTTAATGTATTTTTTGAATAGTCCCATATCTTATGCCTCCTTTAGTTTTGTGTTAGCCTATTACGACTTTGTATTAATATT
>JAIKVT010000224.1 GCA_024685495.1 Lachnospiraceae bacterium | reverse complement strand
AGATGATAACCCTCTGCCGCATAACGCATAGCTAAATATTCAAGTTGCATAAGCTCCATTGATTGAACTACTGAATTCTCAAGTAACTTGACAAGATTATCTGACACATTAAGACTCCTTAAGTCCTCAATTGCCAATTGTCGGCGTCTTGTCTCGTTTGATTCTTTAAAATAATCATCAATATATGTAGTATCTCCCCACATAACAAAAAGTTGAGCATTTCTCGTTAAATCGTCCGATGCCTGATGAACATTTTCACCATCCTGTTGGATGCGTTCATAATCATCTGCAAGTTGCTCAATCTGTTTATATTCAGAATAAATGTTTTGTGCAATCACTAATAAAACCACCGCAAAAAAAGCTAAAATAACTATAAATGCGTAGTTTACATTTTTTATATGAATACCTACTATTTTCTTTGAATCATTCTCAATATTAGACATTTATCTTCCTGCCTCGTTTTAGAGTCGTCAAAAAAATAACATAATAACGAGTTCATTATATACCTTTTGGGGATAAATGTCACTTAAATATCACATTTTTTCTTCGTTAATTTGTAAGATTCTTTTTGACAAAAATATAACACTTAAGAATTTTTAAGACAAAATTAAAACACCTAAGAATTAATCTTAGGTGTCTTCGTATTACACTAATCTGTTATTTTTGAATCTAGTTCTTCATATTCTTTGCTGTTTCAAGCATTTGATCTGACGTTCCTATAACACGGCTATTAGCCTGAAAACCTCGCTGTGCAATAATCATATTAGAAAACTCTTCCGACAAATCAACGTTGCTGGCTTCTAAAACTCCGGAATACATTCTTTCGCCCAAATCTGATATTTGCTGAATGTGAACTTCTCCGGAATTAAGAGTAGTATCATATAGATTCTGACCGGCCTTCGCCAAACCCATTACATTATCAAAATTTGCTGCTGCAATTTGTCCAACTAATGCAGGCCTTCCTCCGTCTCCGTCGTATCTCACATATACTCTTCCTGCTTCATCAATTTCATAACCTATCCTTTTCCCGCCATCTGCATATGCATTAATAGTTGATGCACCTGGATTTGAAGTCTTCTTTCCGGCAACGCCTCGGCCTATATAACCAAATCCATTTCCTGAAGTCATATCCGGTCGGTTATCATAAACTATTATCGCATTAGCATTATTAGGATCCTGTATCAATGTTGTAAAATGCCCTGATGGTGTGGCTCTATCACCTTCAGTTCCCTCTATCTCATTTACACCATTGACAATTGCCGCCACAACATCAGATGCTGAATTAGCCTCTGATATATCAATATTATAAATCAAATGCGCTCCACTGGTATCTAAAGAATTGCCTTTTCCTTCATTAAATTTAAAACTATAATGTGCATAACATGTACAACACGTAGTATAAAACCCATTTCCAATTAAATCATCCTTATTAAAACCATTACCAAAATCTAATCTCGTAGCGGTATAATCTGTAACCGTTCCGTCTTCATTCGTAATAGCTATTCGATTCTCATCTCCCAAATATGTCTTTTTATCTTCCCCGACTTTATAATTATCCATTACCACCCATTCAGGTAATGTCGCTGAAATTGATACATTATTATTAAGAGAAGATACGGCTGTCGTATCCGAAAAGTCAAAAGTAACATTTCCAATAGCCGGAACATTCATATTCACACGACCCGAACCATTACCATTGGCACTTATAAAAGCTCCGGAACTATAATTATATTCCAATCTAATGTCATCCATACCACTTACATCAACTGTTCCTGCGGACCCTGACATACTAAGTGGGTGAAATGTGTAAGAACCATCACCATGACCATGAAAGGTAAAACTAAATTTATATCGATTGTTGTTACTATCAACTACCGTTACACTTCTCTCTTCGCCAAGCCCACTGGATATATCAGTATCATTGTCATCCAGATTGCCGTCAAATGTAATATTTGCTGTAGTATATACTCCGTTTTCTCCTCTAATCTCACCTCCTATTGCATTAAAGAGATTTATAGGTCCTAACGGTTGATTTGTATCAATTCCTTTTCCATCAGCAGAGGTCCATCCGTAGACATAATAACCATTGGAACTCATAGTGAGATTTCCATTAACATCTAAATTAAAATTTCCATCTTTTGTATAGTAATTTTGTCCGTTACCATGTACTATAAAAAATGATGTTCCGTCAATCATCAAGTCTAATTTGGATTGTGTCTTCATCATAGATCCCTGCTTGGTAATAGAAATCTTCGTACTGGCAATACTAGTGCCAAGACCCACCTGCTTTGCATTCACCGAACCTCTTGAATTATTTGCAGTCTGTGCATCCTTTAGATTCTGACTTAATAAAGCATCAAATCCTACACTGTCAGATTTGTAAGCTGTAGTATTAACATTAGAAATATTATTACCTATTGTATCCATCCAAGTCTGATGAGATTTAAGGCCCGTAACAGCTGAATTCATTGATCTTAACACGAGATATTTCCTCCTTATTATTTACTTCTACACAAGTCCCTTATTCTTGATTGTAAAAAATACTATAATTATATTACATCCACATTATCTAGGCTATGTAAATTATAGCATATTGATATTGTACTTTGCACTGTAAAATATTTTGTGTAAGTAAAAGTTAGCCATAGAAAAAGGAACAAACTTCTTTTATGATTTAAAGAATTCTTTACATATAATCAAAAAGAAGGTCTTTATTGACCTTCTTTTTTCGGATTCTCATTTATATACTCTTCAAGTATCTCTGCTGCATCTCCAACAATTTCCATACACGGGCGCTTCTTATAATACTCTGCCGTTCTATCTGATGGCTTAGGATTGTCGTGATGGACATTTAACCCTAGCATGTCACGACAAACTATAGAACCATGCTCTTCCTCAAATCTGTGTGCTAACTCTTGTATTCTTGCGTAATGATCAGCCTTCATCTGTCCCTTCTCCGGACCGTCGTATCCGTATATCAGGCCCGCCACCATAAACATTCCGCTGACAGATCCACATACCTCGCGAAGCCTTCCCATGCCTCCGCCAAAAGACGATGCCAGCTTCGAAAGTACAGCTTTGTCAACAGGAACCATATCAGAAAATGCCATTACCAATGACTGGGAACAATTATATCCTTCTCTAAAACAGGCCATTGCCTTCTCTCTTCTAGTCATATCTCATTCTCCGCTTTTATAATCTACAATGACTATTATCTCATTCTCCATTACTGTTATTAGTGATGACATCCACCGTGACCATGACCACCGTGACCGTGGCCACACTGATGATCTTCTCCATGATGCTTGCCGTG
>JAIKVT010000206.1 GCA_024685495.1 Lachnospiraceae bacterium | reverse complement strand
GCTTCTAGTCCATCCATCTCAGGCATTCGCATATCCATAAGAATTGCGTCATAGTAACCGGCGTCGTGTGACTCATACATTTCAAGGGCAATTCTACCGTTCTCTGCATGCTCAACCGTCATCTCTTTCATCTCAAGTATTGCTATAATAATCTCGGCATTAATCTCCATATCTTCGGCAAGAAGAATTCTTCGGTTAGTAAGATCTGCTTTGCCTGCAGTGTCTTTCTCTTTATTTGCAAATGCTTTCTTAAACTGATTCAGTACATTGCTGGCTCTTAACGGTTTAGATAAGAATGTATCAACACCTGCATCGGTTGCCTGATCGACTACATCGTCCCAATGATATGCGGTAAGAATTACTATAGCAGAATCATATCCGATTATCTCACGCATCTTCCTCGTAGTCTCGATACCGTCCATCTCGGGCATCTTCCAGTCAACTAAAATAAGATTGTAAGACTCTCTTCTGGCATTTTTAACTCGTACCATTTCGATAGCCTCTTCGCCGGATTGCGCTGTATCACAAGTTATTCCCGACTTCTCAAGTTCCATGGATGCATAATCGCAAGCCACCTCATCATCATCTACAATTAATACACTCATATCCTGTGTATTAACTTCTGATGTCATATTATGATCTTGTTCCGTATCACCAAGAGTTACCTTAACCGTAAATGTTGTTCCTTCGCCCTTCTTACTTTCAACATTTATCGTACCATTCATCATCTCAACTATGCTCTTAGTAATCGGCATACCAAGTCCGGTACTTCCGTATTTTGTCTTGGTAGATGCATCTTCCTGACTAAACGGCTCAAACAATTTAGGAAGATAATCTTCACTCATTCCGATTCCGCTATCGGAAATAATAAATCTAAGTGTAGTATTCTTATCAAACTGTCTTGTCTTCTCTACGCTAAATCCGACCGTACCACCTTCAGGCGTAAACTTAACGGCATTGCCAAGAATATTGATAAGTACCTGCTTAAGCTTCATATCGTCTCCGATATAATACTCATCAACTTCTCCGATTACTTTCCAATCCCACAATACGCCTTTATCCTGGCACTGGCCGCCTATCATAACATCGATCTGACTTAGAATTGAATCTAACGAGAACACTTCACTTCTGAGTGCCATACGTCCGGCCTCGATACGTGACATATCAAGAATATCATTGATAATACCCAGTAAATGATCTGCAGAAGAGCCGATTTTCTCGAGGTATTCACGAGTGCTGTCAGACAAATCTTCTTCATTCAACGCTAACTTATTAAGACCTATAATTGCATTCATAGGTGTACGAATCTCATGACTCATATTAGACAAGAATGATGTCTTAGCTTTATTCGCAACTTCAGCAGCATTAAGCGCATCACTTAAGGCCTGAGATTGAGTAAGTGTTGCTCTTGTCTCGGCATCCACATCCGCAAATCCCATTCCGATTGCGTGAACGATGTGATCGTCTCTATCCTCAGGATGACGAACACCGGCCATACGAATCATCTCGTAAGTCTCCTGTCCGTCTTTTTGAATCATATATCTGAATGTTATTATTCGTTCCGTAGCAAGATTTTTTCTTACAGAATCGGGGTCTACAAATTGTAAAAATGACTCATGATATTTCGGTGATACATAATCATTCACATACCTTTGCATAGTCTCGGTATAATTAAAGTGTTCACCCTGTTCAAAACCATTATCAAGCTGATTGTGAGGCTGGTAACAGATTCCTTCGTCTTTATCTAAATCAATGTAATATACTCCTCTGTATTCAGAAGAAAGAGCAGTTATCATACTGTTGGCTTGCATATTAACATTTAACGAATATCTCTGTAAACCTTCCTTAATCTGGTTAATCTGAGCCGCAATCTCTTCTACACTGTCACTACCCTCTATGTAAACAGAACTCTTGGCTTTCTCTAATTCATCGTCGTCTGTCAACTCTCCTACATAGTCCGCCACCTCAGACATATCGCTTGATATTGCAGCTAATCTTCTTCTTATCTTTGCAGCAATATAGAATGTAAGCATAAGACCGACAACAATTCCAAAAGCACTTACAAATATAATGATAAGTGTCTGCTTAGAAACCTCTTTTTCATACCAATCTGCACTAAAATCAACAGCTACTATTCCCGCGATATTACCCTGTGAATCAAATACCGGACTGTAAGCACTGTAGAATTTGCCCCATACATCCTCATAAGGTTTCGCATCTACAGCAGGTGTTCCCTTACTTGCAGAATAAAGTGCATCGGTATATACGACGGGTGAGCCAAACTCTCCGGGATTCTCAGGATCGGGGTCTACTGTAAATACAAACTCTCCATCACCTGCATCAGCTACACAATAAATATATCTTAAATCAATATTTTCGTGGAACAATGTCAATGTATCATTTATCCTGTTATAGCTGGGTGTCCCTTTATCTTCAGCTTTCAGACTCTTTAATTCATCTCCGTTAAGCATCGCCGCTGCCGTATTGGCAATATCGAGCATACGATTATCAATTTGCTCTTTCATCGCATTCTGCGAACTGCGTACAAGTATTATTCCAAGCACTGTATTGGCTATTATAAAAACGGCTGCTACTATCAAAGCCAATTTAACTATAAAACCGGGTATTTTTGTTTTCTTCATATGTAATATCCCTCACATTATAAAATGTTCTTATTTTACAAGAATGATCTTATTCTACGATAATGTTCTTATTCTACAATAATGTTCTTATTAAAACTCAATTGGAATTATTTTATGTGAAATGTTATATAAGCCTATGAACTCGTCCATGATGGTGAATGTATAGTATCTTTAACTATCTGTACTGCTTCAAGTGCCGTCTTGCTCTTGAAAGGATATGAAAACATCTTCTCTAAATATCCCTGCTCTAAAGCAATCTTTCGAGCTTCCGGAAATACAAGTTCAAAACAAAGTGCCATATGTCCTATTACACGGTCTATGGGAACTTTGATATTGGGCCTTAGTATCGCACTATGGTTTCTGACATCCTCCATAACCTTATCCGTAACTTCCATACTAAAAAGCTCATCTTCCGGAGTTTCAAATAACTCTTCCTTCGGCGTCTCATAACTTATTCGAAATATATCATCCTTATCGGCGTCTCTTATAAGATCACAAAAAACATGCTCCTCATCCTTTATCTCAGTTTCTACTCTGAATCTGTTATGTTCGGCAATTGCAATTCTTACCGTATCATATAAATCTCTGCCATCATACAAATCTACATTATCAATAAACCTGCCAATGATACCGTCCTCTCCATAGAGAACTTCAACTCCGAGTTCTGCATGATCTACCGATCTTATATCGCTAAAGGTATGATATCTCTTAATCTGTTCAAATCTTCCTATATCATGAAGCATTCCTATAAGCCACGCTATATCAACTTCATCATCACTCATATTAAGAGATTTGGCAATTCGTTCGCAATTCTCCGCCACCTTATATGTATGCTTAATCTTAATCGCAATCCTAAAATCCTTTGGATTATAATGATGCGTATAACTTGCAAACTCTTCCAGCACCCTTTTCCTATCAATCATTTTTCTTATCCTCTCACACATAAAAAACACTATACGAAAAAATTTTACCATAAGAAATATCTCTTTTCAATTACATTAGGGCACATAAAATACACATTTTCCCGAATATCTTTTAAGTAAATTTTAAGTAACAAGGCTACTCTGTGATTAGTAACAATTAACTTAAGATAGCAAAGGAGGTTTATTATGGCAAAGTCAATTATTATTATACCCGCACTCAACCCTGACTTGCGTCTGTGTTATCTTGTAAATGAACTAAAAAATTTAGGTTTAAATGACATTGTAATCATAGATGACGGCAGCACCAAGAGAGTACATGACGGAAAAAACATTTTCCATGAAATAACAAAAATGGGTTGCATATTACACAGGCACAACGCCAATCTCGGTAAAGGTGCAGCGATAAAATCAGGTATTAAAACCGCAATTAAAACATACGGAAATAACATCGAGATTATAACCTGCGACGCTGACGGACAACATCTTCCGAAAGATATAAGGCGCGTGGCGGATGCACTCAAGGAAAACCCCACTTCTCTAATCCTTGGCACCAGAGATTTCTCTGGGGAAAATGTGCCTAAAAAGAGTAAGTACGGCAACAAAATTACATCCTTATTCTTCCGCATAACAAAGAAGAAAAAGTGTCCCGACACTCAGACCGGACTTCGGGGAATTCCTAATTGTCTGATCCCTCTGGCTTTGGAAGAACAGGGGCAACGCTATGAATATGAGATGAATTTCTTATCGGACGCGGCAGACATTAACGACATGATCTATGTGCCAATCGAGACGGTTTATGAAGACGGCAACAAGACTTCGCATTTTCGACCTGTACAGGACTCACTGCTGGTCTACGGTCGACCGCTTAGATACGCTTCTTCCTCACTTATCAGCACAGTTGCTGAGTATGCGTTATTCATTCTATTGGAAATGTTTTTAGGAAGTGGAGCATTCTTTGCACAGGCAGGCTCTAGAATATTTTCAGGTATTATTAATTTCGCGCTCAACAAATATTGGGCATTTGGAAGTAAGCGAAGCGGAAGCAGAGAACTTATAAGATACAGCATATTATTCGGCGCACAGCTTCTAATCAGCGCAACATTAATTACTGCCCTATCTTATGTAATGTCTGCAGTTATAGCCAAAATAATTGTTGACACATGTCTTTTCTTTATTAGTTATCAAATCCAACGAAGGTGGGTATTTAAGAAAGGAGCGACAACAAATGAAAGAAAAATCTACAAAAAAACAAAAAATGCCAAAGGCAAGATTTATATGGGCCATAGCATTTAGCGTACTCCTAACGGCGTACACGACGTTTGCTATCCTAGATACATTTGTAATTCCGCAAGCTGCAGTAAGTGTCTCAAAAGCTAACACCATTAATGTAGCATCCGGGGGTTCTGCTTCGAATTCCGGTAATGCGGCATCCGAGGGTTCTACTTCGAATTCCGCTGCGGCAGCAATAATTACAGAAAATTCCTACGAGAGTGACGACATCAAAATAACAATTTCAGAAACAACTTATGAGGACACACAAGTGTATATAGCTGATATCTATGTATCAGATCCGTCTAAGTTAATGACCGGTCTTGCTAACGGCACTTTAGGAAAGAATATTACACAACCAACTTCCGATATAGCCGAAAGCTGT
>JAIKVT010000165.1 GCA_024685495.1 Lachnospiraceae bacterium | reverse complement strand
TTCAAATGTTTTTGCAACTTTCATAAGCAGCTTCCTTATTTGAAGATGTTGTGGGCATACCACTTCACATTTTCCACACTTAATACACTCGGAAGCCTTGCCGCGGTCTCCACCCGTAAGCACGGTATTATAATAGAACTTCGTATTCCAATTATGGAATGCCTCATAAGCATTAATCGCAGAGAACATATCGGGAATCCTTATACCCTTAGGACACTCATTCTCTTCGATACAATATTTGCAGGAGGTGCAGGGGACAAGATTAAGTCCCTTAAATATATCGCGAACCTTATAAACGGCCTCCATCTCTTCATCGCTAAGAGGCTTAAAATCCTTCATGGTCTTGATGTTATCTTCCATCTGCTCTAGGTCGCTCATGCCCGATAAGACAACAGCCATATTAGGAAAGCTTGCCGCGTATCTTACCGCATAGCTCGCATTGCTTCCGCCACCTAAATCCCTTAGAATCTTATCTGCGTCATCGGGAAGTTTAACGAGACTGCCGCCCTTGACAGGCTCCATTACAAGCACAGGTTTATTATGTTTAACGCAAACCTCATAGACCTTCTTTGCCTCAACAGATGCATCCTCGTAGTCGAGATAGTTAAACTGAATCTGTACGACTTCCACTTCGGGATGCTCATTTAAAATCATATCGAGGACCTCAGCCTTGTCATGGAACGAAAGTCCAAAATGCTTAATAAGTCCCTCTTCCTTGAATTTATAAGCCGTCTCATAAGCCTTGCACTCTGTGAATTTCTTATAGTTGTTGCGATCCTGAGCGTGCATAAGATAGAAGTCAAAATAGTCCACTCCGCAAAGCTCTAACTGCTTCTCGAAAAATGGACGAATGTCCTCTTGCGATTTAAAATACGGATCCGTCAATTTATTCGTAAGCAAGAACTTAGACCTGTCAATTCTCTTCGACACACAATCCCTAATTGCCGTCTCAGACAGCCCGTTAATATATCCGTGCGCCGTATCAAAATAATTAAATCCGGCCTCCACAAATGCATCAGCCATCTTAGTAAACTCCTCATAGTCCACCTTTTCTCCGTCCATCGGAAGTCTCATACATCCGAATGCCAAGTTGCCGTGTACCTCCGGAAAGAATTTATTATCCTGCATCGCTGTCTCCTTTCTTGTAAATGTGTAATTACCCCTTTAATCTTTTTCCAAAATCGACTCGCTTTACGCGCTTCGTGTGTTTACTAAATCAATTCGTTATCAATAAGCCACTTCTTAATCGCTTCCTTAGAATCCTTCGCCTGACTTCCGTGAATGGAAATTCCATCAGCTATATTAGCACCCTTGATTTCTCTTTTAAGATGCTTTTCGGAAGAGCCCATTCCGCTTCCTTCATTCGTACAAATCGGAAGCACTCTTTTGCCGTCAAAATCATATTTTTCTAAGAATGTCTCTACCGCCATCGGATACGTTCCCCAATAATTAGGATATCCTAAGATAACAGTGTCATATTCATCAATGCTGTCAAGATAATTTGTAAGCTCGGGATGAGTGTGACTTTTCTTATCCTTTTTTGCCTCTTCGATGCATTCCATATATTTGTCGGAATACGGCTCTTTCATCTCAATCTTAAATGTGTCACCACCTGTCAGCTCTTTAATAATTTCCGCAACTATTTGTGTGTTGCCCTTATCAACATATTTTAATTCGCCGTCAAAATAATTCTCATCAGCTCTCGAAAAATATGCTATCAATATATTTGACATAACGTCCCTCTCTTATTAAATCATGCCCTATGCTTTAGTTCTCTTAATATCTGCTTATTCTTTAGCTTTAGTTCTCTTAATATCTGCTTATTCTTTAGCTTTATATTATCACCACTTACTCCATTTGATACTTCTTAAGATCAACTTTTCCGTCGACTACTTCGATGCCCTCTTTTTCTAACAACTTCGCCTGTTTACCCGGTCCGCCAAATGCGAATTCCCCAGCGAGCTCGCCTTTGGAATTGACTACCCTAAAGCAGGGAACATTATTGGGATCGGGATTTTTATGAAGTGCATTACCGACTGCCCTGGCCATTTTCTTATCTCCGGCCATCTCGGCAACCTGCCCATAAGTTGCAACGTGTCCGTAAGGAATCTTCTGAACCGCTTCATAGATTCGCTTAGACGGACTGTAAGATATAAGATCGTAACTTTCCGCTATCATAGTCTCGATATCGCCATCGGGAACTGTTCCATCCAAAATAACAGTATTCCAGTGCTCTTTATTCTGATGATAACCCGGCGTTACAGACTCATATATATCGCGCCAGAAAAATGCTTTATCGGGATCCACCTTAACATTGATATTTACGTAGCCCCCTCTTTCATAAATCCAAAGAAAAGCCTTCTTATTGTCTTTATATCTTATCAGTTGCCAGTTAGTATCGTGAAACGGTGCGTCCTTATACGTTCTCGGAAAAGTCAGTCCATACTTTATAACTTGTTCTCTTGTTGTAATCATGTCTCTTATAATACTTCCTTCCAAGCATCTTCTTTAAACCCTGTAAGAACAGCCTTATCAGTAATTAAAATCGGTCTTTTTACAAGCATACCGTCTGTCGCTAAAAGCTTATACATCTCGTCTTCACTCATATCAGGAAGTTTCTTAGAAAGTCCCATTCCACGATATAATTGTCCGCTTGTGTTAAAGAATCTCTTTAGAGGCAACTCGCTCTTTTTATGAAGTTTTCGAAGAGTCTTCTCATCGGGATTATCTTCCTTAATATCTATAAGTTTGTATTCTATATTATTGTCGTCTAACCATTTTAATGCCTTCTTACATGTGGAACATCTTGAATAACAATATACC
>JAIKVT010000072.1 GCA_024685495.1 Lachnospiraceae bacterium | reverse complement strand
AGGGGAGAACACTTTTACACTAAGAGTGCTGATGAAGCAGCATGTCTTATGGTGGCAGGATGGAATTATGAGAAAGATGCAGGATTTACCGTAGTTGATATAACCGATGAATATGCAATTCCGGTTTACAGATTATATAACAAAAATGACGGTGGGATGCATTTTTATACGAATAGTTCTAACGAAGCTAAAATGCTTCAATCGCTAGGTTGGATATATGAAGGAATATCACATTATGTATACCAGGCCGACAGCGGAGCAGGAGTTCCACAGTACAGATTGTATAATCCGGGAAGCAGTAACGGAGAGCACAATTGGACATCTAACCTTGTGGAATACAATATGCTGATTGATAAAGGATGGAAAGATGAAGGCGTATGCTGGAATCTGGCTGAATAATGGTTGGAAAGACGAAGGCGTATGCTGGAATATAGCCGAATAAAGATTGGAAAGACGAAGGTGTATGTTGGAACTTAGTCGAATAAAGAAATATGCTTTGCTGCCGTTACTTCTTGTAATTGTAATTGCTTTAACAGGTTGCGGTAATACAAATAATGTAGATTTATCTTCGATACCGGCGTATTCGGGAAGCCCTTATGTTGAGATTAACGGCAATACACCGTTTTTTGAGGATAAAGAGAAAAGCAACACTGACGCATTTGAAAAATATAGCAGAATGGACCTGTTAGGCAGGTGCGGCGTGGCGTATGCCAATATATGCAAGGAATTGATGCCTACCGAAGAACGTGGTGAAATCGGCCAGATAAAACCTACGGGTTGGCATACGGTTAATTATCATGAATTGGTAGACGAGAATTATTTATACAACAGATGTCACCTGATAGGCTTTCAATTAGCGGGTGAAAATGCGAATGAGAAGAATCTAATCACCGGCACAAGATATATGAATGTCGAAGGTATGCTCCCTTTTGAAAATAAAGTGGCTGACTATGTCGATAGGACTAGTAATCATGTGCTTTATAGGGTGACACCCGTCTTTGATAAGAGAAATCTCTTAGCATCCGGCGTACTTATGGAAGCATACTCCGTGGAAGATAACGGAAGCGGCGTGCAGTTTTGTGTGTACTGCTATAATGTTCAGCCTGGAATAGAAATCGACTACGCGACGGGTGACAGTAAAGCTTTAGACAACGCCGCTGAAATAATCGCCAATATAAAAAATGCTCAAAAAGAGACAACGGCAAATAATAAGACAGCAAACAATGATAAGATAGCAAACAATGATAAGAACGCCAACACGGATAATGCCGATTATGATTACGTATTAAATAAGAAATCAAAGAAATTTCATAAGACAGATTGTCATGCGGTATCAGAAATGAGTGAGAAAAACAAAGAGTACTACTCGGGGAGTAGGCAAATGTTGATTGATCAGGGCTACGAACCATGTGGTGATTGTAAGCCGTAGCTTGACTTTTGTGGAAAACGCACAAAAAGACCCGATGCTTTTAAAGCGTCAGGTCTTATTTTTTATGTAAATTGCCGAAAAGTCAAAAGTTTTTCGTTTTTTTGAATTTTTAGCACATATATATAGTGTAATTTTTTTTTAACCACCCCTATGCAAAGGAGGAATTTTATGCAATCAAAGTACACAGATATATATTCGGAGATTAGGGCCTGGATAAACAGGGTACCTTTTAAAGATTTTTATAATTATTTATCCGAATGGATTATCGGCCAGGACAATCTAAGATTAATTGCTGCAAACGTATATAATTATTTAGACAGCATAGCAAATCATCGGCAGATTAATCACAATGTATTATTAACGGCACCGTCAGGAACCGGTAAGACAGAGACATATAGGGTGCTTAAGGCTTATTTCGAAGAATATATTCCAGCGCTTCCGATTTATATAAGAGATACATCGGCTGTAACGGCGACAGGGTTTAAAGGAACGGAGGTGTCGCAGCTACTTGTACCTTTAGTGGCCACAGGTTATTATAAGCCGTATGGATTAGTCTTTTTAGATGAATTTGATAAAAAAATCTTACCGTCTTTTAATTCCGGCGGAGATAATGTTAATATGGAAGCGCAATATGCGATGCTTACCGTAGTAGAAGGCTCAGATATTGAAGTTAAATATAATAATAGAATTAAGACGGTTAATACAGAAAATGTAATGTTTATAGGTCTTGGATCCTTTGATTATTTTAGAAAGAATAAAGAAAAGGAAAGAAAATCTATTGGCTTTGGCTCTTCGATAGAAACATTCAATCATTTCAACGAGATAACAAGAGAAAATATGATTGAGGCCGGTGGCTGTTATGAATTAATCGGAAGATTTCCGTTAATTATTAATTATAATAAACTAAGTTCAGAGGCAATAGATTCTATTATATATAAGAACCTTGGAAGGCTGGAAGATAAATATGATTGCGATATTAAGATAACAAAAGAATTGCAGGAAGAACTGCACGAAGTTGCTAATAGTAAATTCGGTTGCAGACTTATAGATAGTGTCATTAGTCAAAAGATAATGGAAGAATATTCTAAAGCATTATGTGATGATAACCCTGACTTGGATAAACATCTGGTTATCAGGTTGGATACAGACGACAGTTCTTACTCTTATAGAGATTTAACAGAGGAAGAGAAAGAAGAAAATGACCCTTATGCATTAGTCGAAAAATTGCTTGCGTCATCTAAATCAAGTGAATCAGCGTAAAGTAAGAAAGGAGAAAAAGTATGTTTATTAAAGCAAAAGATATGACAGTTGATGGATATACATATGTTAAGGATGGGAAGATAATGCTTCCTAAAGAGATGATTTTTTCAAAATATTTATCAGAAAAAATGATCGAAGAGATAATAGAGGGTTTTCCTTGTATTGTAAAAGAAGAGATGGAGGATTTAATCAATATTCCGATGAAAGAACTTCCTGCCTATATAAGAGTGTCAGATTATATGGATTTTTGTGTGACTAAAGTAAACGAAGATACATTTACCATCGAGGATTTTAAGAAATTTGTTGATGCTGTTATACCGGTATTAAGTAAAGCCATGCGCAATATATGTGAGTCAATCGAACGAGTGCTGCAATTCGAAGAATATAATTGCGAAAGACCTTTAGAAGAAGAAAATAGGATATTAACGTCCCATATTTATATTTACTTAGGAATTATTGTATCAACAATGCCTTTCTTTGATTGGAGTGGTATAGAGGGGATAGACAATACTTCTATATATGCTAAAGATCTATTTTGAAATAGAACTAAGTAGCGGAAAAATTATCCTATAAGGAGGGCCTGCATTGGTTATTGCCGATGCAGGTCGCTTTTATTTAAAAATGATTTTGCTCTTAACGTCGGATTTTTGTACTTACAGATGTATTCTTTTTTCACTCGCCCTAATTGCATTTATCGGACAAACTAAGAGGCAGAGGTGACATCCGACACATTTTTTCCCATCAACTACGGGCTTTCTGTTTTCGTTAAGAGTAATCGCCTGGTGGCCGCCGTCCATACACGAGAGCTCACATCTTCCGCACCCATTACATTTTTCTCGATTAACAATGGGAAATGTGACAGTGTCACGTTCAATTGTATCTGTAGTTTCACTTACATATTGTAGTGAGCGTCCTATAATTTGAGATACATTATCAAGTCCACATTCT
>JAIKVT010000055.1 GCA_024685495.1 Lachnospiraceae bacterium | reverse complement strand
AACTCTCTCTAAGGATAGTGAAGATGACTACTCACTCTTTCTCATCGGTTTAGTTCTTCTTCAGTTGTGTAGTATTAAACCACAATAAAATCTTTATGTCAAACATTTTTCATAAATTAATTTTTTAACAATGTCAAACATATAGGAATATTATGCGTTATTCCTGCGGTTTAATGCTTTTTTGCCATTATTTTACAAGAAACTGTAGTTTATTACTTTACAAGGCCCTTGTCAGTCTTCTTAACGTGTTTAAACACATTTTCAAAACGATTAAGTGCTTCGTCAATAATCTCAGGCGTATCTGCCATAGAATTATACAGACGGCTTCCTGCAAGTGTAACTATACCGTTAGCCATATATGCAGCACCCATCTTCTCCATAGAATCTTTTCTTACATACATCATGTCTTTATGCTTCAAAAGTCCTAAAGCGGATTTTACAAATGACATAGATGAGAAGTCGAAGCTCATAGCTCCTGTACACTCTAAGTGAACGATAGAACCCTGGTTATACGCAACATAAGGAAGACTGTATCTGTCAATAAGTTCTTTAAGTCCGTCGCAAAGACGATCGCCCATCTTACCTGCCTTCTCACAGGCATTTTGCTTATCGATTTCCTGAATCGCAGTATATCCTGCAATACAGCTAAGCGGATTAGCAGAAAGTGTTCCGCCCACATATGCTCTATGCTTTCCTGTTGCAAGTCCTGCTGCCATAAGTGATGCATATTCAGTCTTACCACCGACACCACCTGCTGCGGGATAACCGCCGGCAACAATCTTACCGAATATTGTAAGATCGGGTACAACGTCGAAGTATCCCTGTGCTCCACCGATATCAACTCTAAATCCTGTAACAACTTCATCAAAAATTAGAAGTGCGCCGTAGCGATCACATAATTCTCTGACACCCTGATTGTATTTCTTAGCAACCGGTCTTGTTCCACTCTCAGGTCCTACAGGCTCGAGTAATACTGCTGCAGTACCGCCTCTTAAGCGATTTCTCTTAAGCATTGCTTCTAACATGTTAAGATCGTTAGGTCTAACCTCGTCTGTCCATTTGAAGCATTTGCCGGGGATTCCGTGTGACTCTAAGAGCGCGCGGCTTCCCGGAATCTTAAGGCCGTATACCATCTGATCTGACCATCCGTGATATGCTCCACCGATTTTAATAACATGCTTCTTACCTGTTGCAATTCTTGCGATACGAAGCGATGCCATAACTGATTCCGTACCGGAACCGAGCATACGAAACATCTCGACATTAGGCATATGCTTATTGATTTCCTTAGCTATCAACATTTCCGATTCATGTAACAGACCGGTAACGGGACCGCAGTCCTCTAATAGTTCAAATACTTTCTTTCTGACCGGCTCATAGTTACTTCCTAGGATAGTAGGTCCGCCTGCCTGTAAGAAGTCGATATACTCGTTGCCGTCTTTATCGTAGAGATATGCTCCCTTAGCCTTAGACATACACATCGGGAAAGGCTTGTTGAATGCCAAGTTATGCTGAACACCACCCGGAATATACTTTTGTGATTCTTCAAATACCTGATAAGACTTCTTACATTTCTCATTGTAATAAGGCATTATCTCTTTTTCATAATACTCATCATCAACTTCCCAAATAGGTTGTGATGTAAGCTCCTTTAATTTCTTATTAATTTTTCTTGGATCATCCCAACGACTAATTCCGCAATTACTCATTTGCTTTATCCTCCTTTTTTACGTTAGTGTCGATTGTTCCTCTAAATACCACAAATCTCTGGTATAAGTATTCTGTAGATAAGTTAAGTGCCATATTAAGTGCCGTCACAAGATACGCGTTCCAGCCGAGCGTCTCTGCAAGATAGTTGCCAAACAATGTAGTTGTCGGCGTAAACACTGCATAGTAAGCCGCAACCTTAAGCATTGCAATCGGAACATTGTTAGCACTTTTGAATGTAAATTTTCTGTTAAATGTGAAGTTCCAAAGGACCGACATAACAAGTGCTATCAAATAACACGGCCAGTAGGGCCAGCCAATCAACTCATTTAAAAGTGTAAATACTACGATTTCAATAACACCTGCCGAAACAGAAAAACCTACGAATTTTAAAACCCTTAAAAATTCCTTCAACTTACCTGATTTAATCTTTTTTCCTTTTTGTTCATTATCCATTATTTCGCCTCCTTTTTCTTGGAGTATTTCTGAACGTATATAAAACGCATAAGCGCCGTATCGAATCTTGAAAGTGTCATCTTCTCGTCATATTGCATTGTATGAAGAGCACTTACTGCAGCTTTCTCAACCAATATTCTTAGCGCTTCCGTATCCTCCTTATCCTGACCTAATACACATATTCCTTTGTCCTTGACAATTACCGCATTCTTGTTATTTCTGATAAGATAATTCTTCGGATTCTTGTCTACAACATCAATCTTAGGTCCAATCATCTGTGCCATATCATCGAGTTGAGCTCTAAGCGGAATTCCAAGTCTTGAATAAGCAATCGTAGCTTTCTCGCCTAATTTATGACCTTCATAACTTCTCTTACATACCTCTTCAAGAAGCTCAATTCTTTCAATTGCATCTTCCATGCTTTTTCCTGCAACCACCGCTCCGTGATGCTTCATAAGAACGCAATGTGCTCCATTATTAAAGCAAACCGCAACGGCATTTTTTAATTTCTTGGTACTTGGAAGACCGTACTCTGCAACTTCAAGGCCACCGAGCTTTTCCTCTTCTTCTTTTGTCATAACAATGTCATCAACCCCTGTTAGGGAAAATGCGCTTGCAAACGTCTGGTGTGTATGAATTACGAATTGAACGTCCGGAAAGGCTTTATATGCCGCAGCATGAATTCCTTTCTCACTTGAAGGCTTAAAAGGTCCTTCATAGTCGCCCGTCTCCATATCATACAAGGCTAAATCCTCAGGTGTAGTCTTGGTATAACTAAGACCGCTTGGTGTAATATAAAAATGTGTCTCATCTGTCCTTGCGCTGACATTTCCCCATGTACGTGCCACCAACTTCTTCTCTAATAAATAAAGTCCGGTGTCAACTACATTCTGTCTAACATCCATCTGACCTCCTCCTAACTGTTTAATAATTTAAAGTTCTTTGCATTTGATTTGTATAGTTGTTTAAATACGACAAATTGTTTGTCATATAATTTCTTATTCTCATAATTGGGTTCATACACTTTCTTTTGAACCACAAACTCCCGTAATTCACTAAGATCATCAGCAAGCCCGGCACCGACCGCTACAAGCATTGCAGCGCCTATTGCTCCGACATCTTTTGTATTCTCGATTGTTATAATCTTTCTTCCCAATATATCAGCTAAAATCTGACAGGTTACGGGTGATAACGCTCCACCACCCACGAAACGAATCTCTTTCGACGTTGTAACCTTCTTCTCGGAACACTCAAGCATCCATCTTAAGTGGAAACAAATTCCTTCTATAACCGCTCGAAGCATCTGTCTTTTTCCGGTATTGATTCCGATGTTAAAAAAGATACCCTGCGCATTCGGATCTTCAAACGGACATCTGTTACCGTGAAGCCAGGGAGTGAATATAACTCCGTCACTACAAGGATTAACTTTATCAATAACATCCGACAGATAATCATACAGACTCATATATTCCGACTCGGGTGAATTCTCAACATCTGCTTTACTGAGATAGATGTCGATTTCATCAAGTGCTAAGTGATCTTTAACCCACTCAAAACATTTGCCCGCTGTCTCCATCTCTGCGAAGTAGTTGTATCTTCCCTTAGTCGCTCCTACAATTCCCGCAATCATTGATACAATATCAACTTCCTGCTTATTAATTACCGTAGAAACCCATCCTGACGTTCCGCAATAGATGTGCGTATCTCCAAGCGATACAGCTCCTGCTCCTACACCGATTAAGGTTGCATCACCGCCACTTCCATATACTTTAATGCCTTCCTTTAACCCTAATTCGTCTGCCTGCTTTTTTCTAAGATTTCCTGCGACCTCGTGACACTCAATCAGCCTTGGCATATGTTCATATTTTATGCCATACATTTTACAAAGTGCCGGCGAGAACTCTTCATGTCCCGGTCTCGAATCATAG
>JAIKVT010000048.1 GCA_024685495.1 Lachnospiraceae bacterium | reverse complement strand
CTGGACGCAGATGGCGCCAGATTTGTTGGCGTACTCAAGGGCTGTTCTGACCATCTCTTCATTTACTTCAGATGCGCTCTTAGGTTCGTACATTAAGATGCGTGAGAGGAATCCTCCCCAGAACGCATCGCCTGCGCCGGTTGCATCGACTGCCTTTACTTTGTAGCCACATATGGTATCGGATAACACATTTCCGTTATCATTCAAGAAGTATCGCGCGCCCTTAGCACCCAAAGTCTCGATTACAACCTTAAGGTTGTTCTTCGTCATGAAATCAGTTATTTTATCTTCGCTTCCACCAATAATAAATAACTCTTCGTCAGATATTTTTAAGAAGTCCACGAATGGAAGAAGCTCGTATACACATTTCTTACAGTTGTCTTCACTGTGCCATATATCATCGCGATAGTTAACATCGAAGCTTACCATCTTACCCAAATCATGTGCTACATGAGTTGCCTTAACCGTGGCCTCGCGACTAGGTCCGCCGGAAAGTTCAACGCTTCCCGCATGTAGCATATCGCACTCTTTAATGTCGGACTCTTTGACATCATCGGGAGACAACAACATGTCTGCACCGGGCTTTCTTACAAATGTAAATGATCTCTCGCCGTCTTCATAAAGAGTTACAAAAGCCATCGTCGATATAGCCTCATCCGTAAGCTCGGGCTTTAACATCCTGATATTGTCTTTATCAAGAATCTCTTTGAGCATGCGACCGAAATCATCATTTCCGAGGACTCCGAGAAATGACGTGTCAATTCCGTTTCGCGCAGTGCTTACCGCAACGTTGGCAACTGCTCCGCCCGGATTGGCCTTATAAGTGAACGGTTCACCTGCCGGTGTAAAATCAATTAACATTTCCCCTGCACAAATAATTTTCATAGCAATCTCCCTTTCGATATTTTTCTTATTTATAAATGTACTACTTCCTCTGCAATAATTCTATATAAAAAATGTATTACACATCTTCAAATCTCCGGCTTAGATAAAAATTATTCTAAATCTTTAAAAATTAGATTGAAAAATATTTATTTTGTATTATAATTTATGATAACGATTTCAGTCTTGGAAATCAACAAATTTTTTTAACGAAATGTATAGGGGGAACCATTATGACAATTAGCGATATTGCGAAAATGGCAGGTGTTTCTTCTTCTGCAGTTTCACGCTACTTGAATAACGGCTATGTAAGCGCTAAGAAAAAAGAGAAGATCAAAGCCGTTATAGACAAAACAGGATATGTACCATCGCGTCAGGCCAGAATGCTTCGGACAAAACGTACAAAAGTCGTTGGTGTCATTATTCCGAAAATTGATTCTGATTCAATTTCCAGAATCGTAGCCGGCATCAGCGAGCAACTATTAGAAGACGATTACCAGCTGCTACTGACGAACACAGAAAACGACTATAAGAACGAATTAAAATATCTTAAGGTATTTAGGCAGGACTTTGTAGACGGAGTTATACTGCTTGCTACCGCAATTACAAATGAGCACAAGAAATTAATTAAGTCGCTTAAAATTCCTGTCGTCGCGATCGGACAGAAAGTCGACTTTATATCAAGCATTTACCATGATGATTATGGCGCAGCCTATGCGATGACCGAGAAAGTTATAGAAAAAGGCCATAGAGACATCGCATTTATCGGCGTTCCCGAATGGGATGTCGCTCTTGGAATTAATCGTCTTAACGGCTTTAAGGATTGTCTGAAGGATAATAACGTTCCTTTCCATCCCGAGTGGAATCTTACGGGAATGTTCGATATGGAAAGTGGCTTTGACAATACGAAGAAGCTTATGGAGATGGACAAAAGACCTGAAGCAATCTTTTGTGTAACAGATACAATTGCAATGGGTGCAATTCATTGCCTGAACAAATTACAAATTAAGATACCTGACGATGTGGCGGTATGCGGAATCGGCAACGGTCGAACCGCAACTGTGATGGAACCGCCGCTTACAACAGTTGATTATTTCTATAAATCCAGCGGTATTGAAGGAGCCAAGATGCTCTTAGAAAAAATAGAGCGGCCAAAATCACCGCTAATGTCAACAATGTTGGGGTTTGAATTAATTGAAAGGGAATCATTATAAACGCTCTAAAATAAGCCCTTCTTAAGGAAACTTTTTAAATATTATTTCAAACAAACAAGAAGCATGCAGAGATAAAAACTCTGTGTGCTTTTTGTTTTGTCAATTATGCACAATATGAATAAAAAAATATTAGTTTAATTGTTGAATTTACAAAGAATCAGAAATGGTTTAGTATTATGAATATGAAAACGATTTCATATTGTGGGTGGAGTATGAACTTCGTGCGTGAATTTACACCCGACTATACGCAAAGGAGGAAATTGTATGTACAAGGTTTATAAGATAAGGAGGAATGCTTATGGATTATAATAAATGCGCCAAAGAGATACTCGCTGCTATAGGCGGCAAAGATAATCTCGTTTCCGCAGCACATTGTGCAACAAGACTTCGTCTCGTAATTGTTGACAATGACAAAACGGATCAGGCAACATTAGAAGACATTGATGGAGTAAAGGGTGTATTTGAATCAGCCGGACAGCTCCAAATTATCATCGGTACAGGAACAGTTAACAAAGTATACGATGAGTTCATCAAAGAAGCAGGCGTTGAAGCAGCCAGCAAAGATGATGTTAAAGCAGCCGCAGCTGCTAAAGCTCCTATGTGGAAGAGAGCTATTAAGACACTTGGTGATGTATTCGTACCTATCTTACCGGCAATCGTAGCATCCGGTTTGTTAATGGGTATTGTCGAAGCCATCGGTAAAGTCAGCACAGACTTTTCAAGCACAGACTGGTACGCATTCTTAGATATGATGTCTTCTACGGCATTTGCATTCTTACCGGTACTCGTTGCAGCATCTGCAGCCAAAGTATTCGGAGCAAATATATATCTTGGCGTAGTAATGGGACTTATGATGGTTCATCCTTCATTATTAAATGGATGGAACGTAGGTAATGTAGAAAGTATTAATGAGTTCTTCGGAGTAACGGACGGTATTATCCCGACATGGAACCTATTCGGTGATCTGCAAATCGGAGATTATGTCGTCGGCTCAATTTCACAGCACGGCTATCAGGGACACGTAATTCCTGTGGTCATTGTTATATGGCTGATGAGTAAGATCGAGAAATGGTTACATAAGCATGTACCTGAGATGATCGACCTCTTTGTTGTTCCTATTACAACAATCTTTATCTCAGCTCTTGCAGCATTTATCGTAATCGGACCTATCTTCTCACTTCTTGAGAATTACGTATTAGCAGGTGCAGAGTGGTTAGTACAGAATCCGTTTGGAGCTGCCGTCGTTGGCTTCTTCTATCCGGCTACCGTTGTTATGGGCTTGCACCATATGTACAACGTTATCGAGGCCGGAATGCTTGCAGCCGGCGATTTGAATACCTGGATGCCAATTGCAACCGCTGCTAACTTCGCACAGGCTGCAGCTGCTCTCGCAGTTGGTCTTAAGGCTAAGAACGGCAAGACAAAGACTATCGCTATCCCTTCAGCTTTATCAGCTTCACTGGGTATAACGGAGCCCGCCATCTTCGGTATTAACTTCCGTTTCTTCAAACCTTTCATATGCGCAATGATTGGTGGTGCTGTCGGAGGATTATTCGCAGCAATTGTTGGACTTGGCGCTACAGCATACGGCGTTACAGGCTTCCCGGGATTCTTAATTATTAATAACATCCCGATGTACTGCTTACTTCTTCTTATATCAGGTGGTGTTGCATTTATCCTTACATGGATTATCTGGAAAGAAGGAGACACTAAGAAAGATAAGAAAGCTAAAGATGCCCCTGTAGCCGACGCAGAAGCAAAAGAAGTTGACGCTACTGATACAGCAGTTGATGACACAGCAGAGAAAATGGTTTGTACTCCTGTAGACGGCAAGGTTATTCCACTTACAGAGACTCCTGATGAAACATTCGCATCTGAAGCTCTTGGTAAAGGAGGTGCCATCATACCGACCGGCGATACGATTAAATCACCGGTTAACGGAACCGTTAATATGGTATTCGATACCGGACATGCTGTTGGACTTGAGAGTGATGACGGCGTTGAGATTCTGGTTCATATCGGTATTAATACTGTAGAACTTAACGGCAACGGCTTTGAGACAATCGCAAAAGAAGGCGATAAAGTTAAAGTCGGCGATCCTCTGATTAAATTTGACGAGAAAATTATTAAAGACGGCGGTTATAATTTGACCACACCTATCATCGTTACAAACACTGATGATTTCGCAAGTGTAGAATTACTTACAACAGGCGATGTAACGAGCGGAACAGAACTTCTTAAGGTTCAGAAATAAAGATTAAGTGAGAATGCGCGGGGATTTGCCTAATAATATGTCAGATACATATCAGCAAATCTCGCGCTATTCTTGCAAAATCTAACACTTCAGAATAGGCAAAACATGTCGCATATGAAGTAACCGCTAAGATTGAATACACATTTTACATAGGAAGGAGGAGAGCTGTTATTACAAACGCAAGAAAAGATTTAGAAGAAGTCAGAGTCTTAGAAAAGAAAAGACAGCCTGAAATTATGGCGACCTCACACGCACTCGGATTCCATCTCATGCCACCTGTCGGCTGGCTGAACGATCCGAACGGACTCTGTGAATGTAATGGCGTGTTCCACATTTTCTTTCAATACTCGCCCAAAAATCCGAACGGCGGAGAAAAATACTGGGGACATTACGAGACTAAAGATTTTATTGAATACAACTATACCGGACCTTTTATGTCACCCGACAATGTATTAGATGCCAACGGTGTGTACTCCGGCTCAGCGTATGCCGAGGACGGTGAAATGTACATTTATTATACGGGAAATGTTAAAGAAAAGGGAGATTACGACTATACCTATGCCGGCAGACTTTCGAACACAATACTTGTTAAGACAAAAGACGGCAAATGGACGGACGAAAAAATTGCAGTCCTGAAAAATAAGGACTATCCGAAAGATTTATCCTGCCACATCAGAGACCCGAAAGTATTTCTTGAAAATGGCGAATACAAGATGGTTCTCGGAGCAAGAACAATGAAGGATGTTGGCTGCGCTCTTCTCTATAAATCAAAAGATAAAGAGAACTGGGAATTTGACAGATTTATCGAATCGAGTGAGCCTTTCGGTTTTATGTGGGAGTGCCCCGACATAATTGAACTTAACGGAAAGAAATTCCTATCGCTTTCACCTCAGGGTGTTGACGGCGAAGAATTCAGATATCAAAATGTATATCAATCCGGCTACTATAACCTGACAGACGGCACTTATGACATAGACGAGTCTAAGCCCTTCACGGAATGGGATATGGGATTTGATTTCTATGCACCACAGACATTTAAGGATGAATCGGGAAGATATATCCTGATTGGTTGGATGGGAATTCCGGATGCGGATTACACCAACGAGCCTTCCGTTAATGACGGTTGGCAACATACTCTTACAATGGCAAGAGAGCTATACATTAACGATAAAGGAAATGTTTCTTCAAAGCCTATCGAAGAGTATAAAAATCTAAGGGAAGAAGAAATTGAGATAAAAGACAATGCACTTAGCATTGATGACATCGCAGAAATCGAGTGTAAGACTAACGGATGTGATTACACATTTACCATAGATAAATCTCTTATATTCCAATATGAAAATGGAGTTATATCGCTAGAATTCGATGCTGATAAAGAGAAAGCAGACGATGCGGCCTGCGGCTATGGAAGAAAAATCAGACGCACCAAAATAGATGAAGTTAAAAACTTTAGCATCTATCTTGATCGCTCGGCGGTTGAGATTTATATAAATGATGGGGAAATGGTATTTAGCACACGCTATTATACTAATGCATCGCATCATGATATTCGGTTTACGGATGGTTTGGATGTCAAGGCATACGCCTTAAAGAGTTTTAAGATAAACATGTAGATTATAATTTAGGAGGTTATGAACATGAAAACATTTGATTACACAATTACGGACGAAGTAGGAATCCACGCTAGACCTGCAGGAATTTTGGTAAAGGAAGCTAAGACCTATGCTTCTAAAATCACTATCTCTAAGGGCGAGAAGAAGGCTGAGGCTACAAAGCTTATGGCTATTATGTCACTTGGAGTTAAGCAGGGCGAAACCATCACTGTAACCGTTGAAGGCGATGACGAGGACACATGTGCTCCCGCAATCGAAACATTTTTTAAGGAGAACTTATAATATATGATTACAATTAATGGAAAAGCAAGTTCTAAGGGAATCGCCATTGGGCGAATCGTTAAATATGAAAAACCTGAAGCGACCGTAAAGCGCGAAAAAGTTGAAGATGTAGAAGCCGAAGTTGCCCGCTATGAAGATGCGAAATCTAAAGCAAACGATCAGCTTCAAGGACTCTATGACAAAGCTTTAAAAGAAGTCGGCGAATCAGGTGCTGCTATCTTCGAAGTACATCAAATGATGTTAGAAGACGAAGACTACAACGACAGCGTATATAACATGATTAGGACCGAAGAAGTAAATGCAGAGTTCGCTGTTGCAAAGACAGGCGAGAACTTCTCGGAAATGTTTGCAGCTATGGACGACGAATACTTCGCAGCAAGAGCTACGGATATCAAGGACATCTCTGAGCGAATCGTATCCATTCTCGCAGGCGTA
>JAIKVT010000037.1 GCA_024685495.1 Lachnospiraceae bacterium | reverse complement strand
CACGAATGGATTTGTATTCCGCTTGTTATTATTGCGGAGTGCATTCACCAGGGATTTGTATTTATGAATATCAATATAATTCTCGTGCTGCTTTTCTATAAGATTATGAAAAGACAGGGCAAAGAGAAGAAGAAATATATTATATATTTTGCACTGACACTTCTTTGTGCTTCCGTATTCTTCCTTTATTTTGAGTTCTTTTCACATGTTGACGGAGAAAATATATACGAAGAGATTGTATCGACGGCTAAGAGCTTATCATATTCAGGCAAGGCATACGGAACGATGCTTGTGCAGCATGAAATTCTAGGACAGGGAGTGTGGATGGATGAATGGAGATATCACTACGCTAACTTTATCGATGTCCCCATTTTCCTTGTGTTATTCTCACCGTATATTGTTATCGGATTTAAATTCTTAAAGTCGCTTGTCAAAGGCAACAAGACTTTAAACGATAAGCTTGCGTACCTTGCAGTTGCACTCGGAGCCTTAACTGTAGTTCCCGAGATTTTGATGAAGGTCGATTTTGCAAGATATGTCTTTGCCGTATTTTTCTATTATATTGTGGTCGTTATGTGCCTTATGGTTATGGGAGATGACAAGGTCATAACAACATTTTCAGATGTTAAAGATAAGGTTAAAGCAACCATACCTTTCGCAATTATTTTACTGATCTATCCGATGATGTTTATGCCCCTATATGACATAATAATTTCCTTAGTAGACAGTAACCTTAGCCAAATTGTAACTAACGGTGAGATATACGTATCAAGATAGAGGATTGATTAATGAGAAAATATTATTCAAGCTTAGATTTACTTAGATTTTTAGCGGCACTTGCGGTGGCCTTTTTCTTCCATTATGTTATCGTATTCGGCGCTTCACCAACGACTGACAATGTCGTTACCAATTGGATTAACATACATGGTGGATACGTGGTTGAGCTTTTCTTTGTCGTTTCGGGATTTGCCATGTATCTTGCGTATTCATCCCGAATAAGAGAGGGCAAGAAACTCTTTGGCGAGTACCTTGTCGACAGGGTTATAAGGCTCTTTCCGACGCTTGTAATATCCGTAGTTCTAACGGCCATCCCCATGTGGATAGGCTATGCTCTGTGGGATGAATCGATATCGAATGACAGCTATGTTTCGTTAATGGCGATACTTTTGAATCTGTTTGGCCTAAACGGTGGCACTGCCGTAAGCTTTTTCTCTTCCGTAAACGGACCGTCGTGGTATATTGCGGTTTTAATGATTTGCTACATCCTGTTTTTTGCAATCATCAAAAATTGCAAAGGCTCTAAAGCTGCGGAAAACGTCTGCTTTTTATTTATTATTTTAATAGGCGTATTTTTCTATATGAACCCGACTAATGCACCGTTTTTATTTACTGCGTGTACAAGAGGATATATTTTCTTCTTCATAGGAACTTTCATTGCACAGCTGCAGAGTAGAGTTAAGACTCTTGGAAATGTAATACTTTGCTGCATCTCCATTCTGATGCCGCTTATGTATATGTTTGCGAAGAAGCATAATTTATTTATGAACGAGAGCTTAGAGATTGGCCTGTTTCTCGTAGTACCGTTAGTCCTATTCTTTATTAATTTTAAACCGCTCGAATTTATTTCTAACAATAAGGTTGTGAAATTTTTAGGCGGAATTTCATTTGGAATTTTTATGTGGAACCTGCCGGTTTTTATATGGGTAAGATTTATTAATCGACTTGGCGATTTTGATTTCGATTACGGCAGCATAACGGTATATCTTATAATCGTACTTATTAACATTGCAGCAGGAGTTTTGTCATATCTGCTAATCGATAAAGCATATACAAAATTCTTAAAATCTAAGATGTACAATAAATCGGACAGTAAATCCGAGACGAAAGTTTACAAGAATACTAAAGCTAAAGCCAAGACGAAAGCAGATAACAGTGAAGGGGAGACTGATGACAATCAGTAAAGCTGACAGAACAAGAAAAATCATTATATATATCGCAATAGGCTTACTGACGGCTTTGTCTGTTTTTTGCTTTAATGATAAGGACTGTCTTGATATTTCTCGTTGGGGGAAATGTTTCATCGATTCGCTACTTGACGGCGAGATCAGAAGTTACACAATAATATGTAATGACTTGGATCTTCCTAATAATTACAGCGCCTTTAGCAATATAGTCTGCGGCATATGGATTCTTCCTGTCTATATAATCGACAGACTTTTCGCGGGTGGCATCCAAATAGCCATATATTGCACATGGGTAAAGCTTGGCGTAGTTGTACTTAATGTTTTAGTCGCGAAATTAATACATATGATTTTATCTTTGCGAGGAGCTAAGATTAATATAGAATATATTTTTCTTATCTGGTTTTCTTTTAATCTCGTACAGATGAAAAGTATCGGCAACGGACAAATCGATATAATCGGAATCTTACTTATGCTGCTTTCTTTATACTTCTTCTTTAAGAAGGACTATACGAAGTTTGCACTAATTGGTGGAGCGGCTATATGCTTTAAGATTTTCCCGATTATACTTGTGGCGGTTTTACTGGCATATTTACCGGCTGAAAAGGGTGTAAAATGTATCCGGTATGTGATACTTACAGCCATCCTTCCGATTGTACAAAAAACAATAGAGAATGTATTCTTTATCGACTATAATATTTGTGAAAGAGTGGGCTTTGAATATTCACATGCGAATTTCATGGAAAGAATATTTGGTGTTCAAATCAATGCACTTATTACTCCGGTAATTGTCATATCAATTGTAATTGTGCTTTTGGTATACATACTTCGCAAAAATAACTTCATTGATGAGAGTGATTTGCTTTACTTAACATGCATAATATTTTTCATGTTTTTCCTGCTCGTGTGGTCGCATTGTCAATGGTATTTATATGCGCTGCCGCTTCTTTTAATAGCGGGACTAATGTATGGCATTACCTCTGAGTATATGATTATGGCCATCGGATTTAACATTTCCCAGATGATATACAATTCCGTGACCACTTTGTATATGAAGCGAAGCCTTCTTGGAATGTTTACAGATTGTAACGAGGAGTTTGATTACAACATACTGTTCGCTGATATCGATCATATCGGGGCGTATATGGGTAGTGCGTTTTTCGCATTCTTCCTTTCGATGATAATTTTTAGCATTGTTAAGAGAGTGCAGTTTAAGAAAGACATTTCACCGATAAGGGCCCAGAATATTCAGACGAACAGCATCTTAATGTGGGTACTTTTTGCTACAACATTTATAAGCGAAACAGTATTTCTTATTAAATATTTATAGATTGTAATTATAGGATAGGAACAGTTTACAATAATGATACGAGCCATTAACAATAACAAATGGATTAGACTGATAATACTTCTTTGCATAACGTGTCTGGCATGTGTCCCATTATTCGTACAGGGTATAGAGGGGCATTTAGGACAGGATCTCGGCTTTCATCTTAATCGTATAGAAGGAATTGTAACCGAGCTTAAGGCAGGACATTTTCCGGTTAAGATGGAGAGCAACTGGATGAACGGCTACGGATATCCCGCACCGATTTATTATGGAGATGTACTTTTATACATTCCAGCCATCCTTCGACTTATGGGGATAGGGGTCGTAACTTCTTATAAGATATTTGTCTTTTTAATCACATTTGCAACAGCCCTATTAACATATCTGTGCTTTAAGAA
>JAIKVT010000012.1 GCA_024685495.1 Lachnospiraceae bacterium | reverse complement strand
TAACACATTCATCATCTCTTCTTTTAGAATGTCATATATTTTCTCTTCCTCATCCTTTGCAGCTTCTATTAACAGCTCATCGTGTACCTGCAATATAAGCTTAGACTTCATAGAATCAGCCTTAAGTCTCTTATCAACATTTATCATAGCGAGCTTAATAATATCTGCCGCCGTTCCCTGAATAGGCATATTCTTAGCCACTCGTTCTCCAAAGCCTCTTATATTAAAATTCTTAGACTCGAGCTCAACAACAGGTCTTCTTCGACCAAGCATTGTGCAGGCATAACCTGTCTCTTTTGCTTCTTCGACAAGCCCTTCTAAAAATTCCTTCATCTTCGGATATACCCTAAAATAATCCTCTATATATCCCTTTGCTTCAGACACAGGAATATTCAGATTCTCCGACAAACCATAAGCACTCTCCCCGTATACTATTCCAAAGTTAACAGCTTTAGCGGCACGTCTTTGAATAGATGTAACATCATCCGGCTTAACATCAAATATCTTAGATGCAGTGGATGTATGTATGTCGTCTCCTCTGTTAAATGCGTCAATCAGCCCCTCATCACCTGACATATGCGCAAGTACTCTAAGTTCCACCTGTGAATAGTCGGCATCTACAAACACATATCCTTCTTTGGGACTGAAGGCCTTACGAATAAGTCTTCCGTCTTCTGTTCTAATCGGAATGTTCTGAAGATTAGGATTGATACATGATAACCTTCCCGTCGCTGTTACGGTTTGCTGGAAGGTACAATGGATTCGTCCGTCATTTGCCACTTCCTTAATAAGACCTTCAACATATGTAGAATGTAATTTGGCAAGACCGCGATACTCTAATATCTTACTTACAATCTCATTTTCCACAGCTAATTTTTCTAACACATCAGCCGATGTGGAATAACCTGTCTTAGTCTTCTTGCCACCTTTTAAGCCGAGCTTATCTTCAGAAAAAAGTATTTCACCAAGCTGCTTTGGAGAATTAATATTAAACTTCTCTCCTGCCATCTCGTATATGAGATTTTCAAGTTCAGTGATTCTAACGCTTAAAGACTCACCGTATTCTTTAAGAACATTTTTATCTAAAGCAATGCCTTCTTTCTCCATATCATACAAAGTATATAAAAGCGGCATCTCAATATTGTAATATAAATTATTATCTTCTTTTCTAAGCTTATCCGAAATCGTCGCATATCCTTTACTTGCCACAAACGCTTCGAGACATTTTAATTTAACAATATTCTTTTTATTATCATCAAATTGTACGGCAATATCTTTCTTGCCGATTAATTCCTCTACATCAGGAAGATTCATGTCAAGATAGTCTCTGGCTATGTCCGAATAAACGTACTCCTTCTTAGTCGAATCGTTCAGATAACACATAAGCGATAAGTCATAACATTTATCCCTGTTAAGCTTAGGAAAATCGTAGAGCATATCTTTAAGATTAAAGCTTATGATGTCACATTTTAAAGACAAATCATATAATACATTATTGACATAAGCTTCGCTCAAATCCTTGCTTAAATCAATACAATAACTCTCACGTCCGTCCGATAAAGCCAAAAGTCTTAACTCATCACGGCTGAAAAGATCCATCTGTCCGTCTTTACTTTCCTCTGAGAATTTGACATAGCTTACTCCCACACATTTTTCAAAAGGAAGTCTAAGCATCAAATCTTCAACACGAGACTGACTAAAAATATTAGAACAGTTAATCTCATCAAACTGCTTAACTTTATCTTCAAACTTCGGAAGGAGTCTCTTAATCTCCCACTCCGTACAAAGCTTATACGCTTCTTCGGTATATATGTCTTTGTATTTACACTGCTCTATATCATATTCGACAGGTGCATCTAATTTGATGGTTGCAAGCTCTTTAGAAAGCACAGCCTGATCGTAGAATTCCTTCAGCTTCTTAGATGCATTAGGCGGCTTAACTTCATCTGCATGCTCAAAGGCCGCTTCGATGGATTTATATTTGCTGATAATATTCTTAGCAGTCTTCTCACCGATAGACGGAACTCCGGGAATATTATCTGCAGTATCACCCATAAGAGCTTTCATATCAATAAATTCTATCGGAGTACAACCGTATTCTTCCTCGACATCCTTATCATAATAATAGTAAGTCGTAGTAAGACCTTTACTGGTCTTAGGTATTGCAATCTTAACCTTCTTAGTCGCAAGCTGCAATAAATCACGATCTCCCGATACAATCGTAACATCCATATCCTTCGACTCGCCAATACGGGAAATTGTACCTAAGATATCATCCGCTTCTAAACCCGCTTCTTTGACAATAGTTATATCCATCGCCTTGAGCATCTTTTGAATCATAGGCACCTGCGTCTTCAAATCTTCTTCCGTAGGCTTTCTTGTACCTTTGTATTCCGAGAATATTTGATGGCGAAATGTTGGTGCACTTACGTCAAATGCAACAGTAATATAGTCGGGTTTTTCTTCTTCAATATATTTAAACATCATGTTGAGAAATCCATATACGGCGTTGGTTGGAACGCCCTTAGAACTTCTAAGGCCTCTGACACCGTAGTAGGCTCTGTTTAAGATGCTGTGGCCGTCGATAAGTAGTAATTTGCTCATGGTAAATCTCCTTTTTGTTGCTGTGTTTTATGATGGGTTAATTAATTATAATCGGTAGTTTTATATGTAAACTTTGTTTTATGATTAGCTATACATTTATTACATTAGTTCAAGCTTAGAATATGTTAGTGATTGATTCTATAGGGAAATTCGTGACAGGATGTCACGAATAGGTGGTCATTGTTCGAATCACGATGATGAGTTTGACCACCGGTTCCCGCCCTGAGTTTTATAAAAAGAATACCTCAATCACTTACATATACTTAGCGCAGAACTACGAGTAATAAATGTGTAGTTGAGCATAAAACAAATATATTCATTAAACTACGTAAGTTATAAATTTAAGCCATCATAAAACAAATATAAAAACTATATTTCCTTGGTTGCTTCTTTCAGCCAGTCGGCTTCGTCCTTCGTAAGATGCGGGCTGATTAGTTTATAAACCTTCTTATGATATGAGTTTAGGTAGTCTTTTTCTTCAACTGTCAGATAATTCGAATCGATACATTCAAGTTGGAAAGGTGCGAGGGTTAAGCATTCGAAATTATAGGACTTACCGTATTCGTTAGTTGTTAAAACTTTGCAAAGAAGCTCGTTCTCTAGACGAATACCGTATTCGTCGCGAAGATAAATTCCCGGTTCATCAGTTGTTACCATGCCGGGACGAATCGGAACGTCTCTACGATTTCTAATGCTGATATTATTAGGCCCTTCATGAACAGAGAGAAGGTATCCCACTCCGTGTCCTGTGCCATGCATATAATCATAGCCTCTTTGCCACATCTCATTTCGTGCAAGCATATCGAGACTTTTACCACCTACTCCGTCATAGAATACTGCACGAGCAAGGGCAATGTTACTCTTAAGCACCATAGTGTACTCCCTTACCATCTTAAGTGATGCATCACCGATTAAAATTGTTCGCGTTATATCAGTCGTTCCTTCGAGATAATGTCCGCCTGAATCTACCAGTAGGAAATTATCCCGTCCGATTGTGGCATTAGTCTTCGGTGTCGGTTCGTAATGAACAATTGCACCGTGCTCTGCCCACGCCGAAATTGTATCAAAGCTTTCTTCAATAAAACCTTCCTGCTCGCTTCTTAGTCTGTGCAAAATCTCAACTAAGCTAAGTTCCGTATAATACTTCTTCTCACCGTTTCCCCTATAACCAATTATGTCATCAATCTCACCTACAAGTATATCAGTATCACAACCCTCATTAACCGCCTTATCAAGAAAATACAGGAATTTGCACATGGCAATTCCGTCCTTAATATGCGCATTTTTAATATTCTTAATCTCCGTCCTATTCTTAATGCACTTCATCGTTCTGATAACACCGGCAGATTTTAACACTTCACTGTTTTCGTTAAGCATAGTAAAAATCGCAGTGTTACAAGTACTATCATCAATAAGCGTCTTATATATTCCATAACTGTTATAAAACTGCTTGTCGGACAAATCTTTATATATCTCTTCGTAATCTTTTACAGTTACACCGTTCTCTTCAAGATATGACAATGTGTCCGTTAAACAGGACATATCTGCATATAATATCACATTTCTCTTAGTAATAATAAGATACGAATAAAATACCGGCATATGACTAATATCAGAGCCACGCATATTTAAAGCCCAGGCTATATCACATAAGTCAGTTACAATTAAAGCATCCGCCTTGTTGTAATTCTCATCACCCCTTATTCTAAGAAGCTTCTGTTCAACAGACTCGCCCGCGTATTCTTCCGAAAGAATCCATACATTATTTCTTACAGGCTCACCTCTATTCTCCCATAAGTCGCTAATTAAATCAGCATCACATATACGGCCCCTCTTAATGGCATTATTATATCTCTCATATCCTTCCACACTGACTAACCGTCCGTCAAATGCGAGTACATCATCTTCACACATTTTATCCGAAAGAAATTCTACTACAGTCGGAGTATCAGGCATGCCCTGCTTCATTAGGATGATACCGCTTCTCTTAATTTGCATCTCGGCCTGAATAAAATATCTTCCGTCAGTCCACATATATGCCTTATCTCTTGTAATTACAAGCGCCGCATTTGAACCTCTAAAGCCGGACATGTATTTGATAATGTTATAATAAGAATCAAAATATTCGCTGTTATGATAATCAGCAAGCGGAATCAAATAATAATCAACTCCGAGTCGCTGCATAGATTCCTGTAATTTTTTTATTCTGTCTTTATAAATACTCATCTAATTATTTCCTCTTAAGTGTCCTAAGATAATCCTTCGTTGTTTTGTCGATGCGATTACTCTCAATCGCCTTTTGGATGGTCTTATTGTGTTCCCACTCTCCTAATCTTTCCTCTGTAAGAAATGTTACAGCATCATCGTACTGCTTTGCTAAAGCAGTCGCAAAATACCAGGCAATCATCATCTTCACATAATATTCATCCGAGTGCACATCAGCCACCTTGTACATGTAATCAATCGAATAATCATCATCTAAGAAATGTGTCATCAAAAGCTTAATCGCATATCTGACATAATATGTCTTACCCGTTGCAATCCATCTGTCTATATGTGGCACAAGCTTATCCTTGCAACGACCTAACACCTTCGGATTAGTGAGATCGCAAGTTGCCCAATTGTCTACATATTCCAGAAAATCATCAAGTTCCTCAATACATTTGTCGAAGTCTTTATTTTTCTCAATTAAGAATCCATGAAGATTCATCTCGTCGTAGTATCGATGTGGTAAATGTTTCTTAAATGCTCTCGCATCATTCTCATGCTTAGCAAACTGATTAGCGTACTTTCTAAGTTCGGGAGTCCTAACACCAATTATTACATCTTTATCTATCTCTGGCATCAGACGCGAATGAAAATCTTTGTAGCCTTCATCAGCCATACTCTTTAAATCAGACTCGACTTTATCAATAATATCTTCTCCTTCGAATCGCTGATCAATTCCCCTTTCAAAAGGAAGAGACTTATCCTCCTTATGATATCCGTCTAAAAAATTGTAGGTCACTCCGTCTTTTTTGTATGCGATTATGGTCTTCAAATTAACATTTTCCACAGATCGAAAAATATTCTTCTCCACAAAGGGGTTGACCTTATGAAGACTGGCAATTAATTCCTTAATCTCCTTTCGCTTAGAAGACGACTCAATATCGGAGATATCATCGGAAGTTTCACCCGACTCTAGCGCCTTCTGTCTTCTCTCTTCTTCAATCGCTTCAGTAAACCTGCAGGCACATCTTAAAAACTCAAGCTCATTGTATGACGCCCAATGGATAATGTCACTCTCTCTTACAAGATAAAGCGGGCGAATAAGCTCCATCCCCTCAAAATTAGTAGAGTGAAGCTTAGGCATCATAGTCTGAATCTGCCCTGAGTAAAGCATTCCCATAAGAATGGTCTCTATTACATCATCAAAATGATGGCCAAGTGCAATCTTATTACAGCCAAGTTCTTTAGCTTTATTATAAAGGTGTCCTCTTCGCATTCTCGCACACAGATAACAGGGCGAGTCCTCAACAGTTGCAACCGCATCAAATATATCGCTTTCAAACATCGTAATCGGCACATTAAGATGCTTTGCATTATCTAATATTCGACATCTATTCTTCTCGTTATATCCCGGATTCATGGTAAGAAATACAACGTCAAAATTCTTCTTACCATGCCTTTCAAGTTCCTGAAAAAGCTTAGCAAGAAGCATCGAATCTTTGCCACCGGATATGCACACCGCAATCTTGTCACCGTCTTCAACAAGTTCATACTCATTGATAGCCCGGGTAAACGGTCGCCATATTGTCTTCTTAAATTTTTTGATAATACTTAATTCTATCTCTTTAGTTGTTTTCATATCAAATACTATATCTTTACATATTTAATCAAAGTTCTAAATCTGATCACATAATCTCTATCTCATATATATCATCCAGATTTATCCTCGTATTTACAACCTGAATAATCCTTGAGGTAAGCTCAATCTTAGCCACCATTCCGGTCACTTTGAGATACTCCCCTTTATTATAATACACAACTGTAATTATATCATTCTTACTTATTCGCTTAAATGTATTGTCGAGATTTTCAAGACTTTCTTCGGATAGTTCCCTCTTCTCAACATACACCTTTTCCTGCCACTTTATTCCTTCTTCAAAACCTTTGAGAGCCGCAAACGGAGCAAACTGCTTTGCTCTCTTTTCTCTCGACATCTTCGGTCTGTTAGGATCGCTATGGCGTTTTTTTGCATATTTATTTTCAGACATTTTATCGCCTCCGATTCTAATCGTCTTCGCCGGCCCTATGGCCTCCGATTTGGGAATTTCTCTCTATCGTCTTGGCGCCTTCTTCCAGATTCATTCCTTTTAAAATGGCATTCTTGCCAAACTTGCTCTTAATATCAATTATGGCCTTTTGCATATTGTGCTCTCTCTTTAAATCTTCGGGATCAACGAACATATTATATTGTTCATACCCTTCGGGAACGATGTTATTAAAGTAGACAAAAGCTCGCCTCATAGGATATCTGCTGTCTTTAATTTCGTCATATAATTTTGCCACCGCCTCGACAATAATTCGTGCTGATGATGTGGGAAATGCTAATCTTGTGCTTCCATGTGCAGGCTTTAAATTAAGTGCATTAGAATATCCAATGTGAATAGTCACAGACTCCGTAACACAGTCTCTTGCGACCAAGTCAAGACAGAGTAAATCCGTCATCTCCTTAACGACAAGTCTGCCCTCATCGTGAGCATAATCTCTATCTAACACCTGTCCGCTTGTAATTGAATTAGTCATGGGATTGTATTTTTTGATATCAGATATCAGAGTAGGCTCCACACCCCAGGCGTGATCGATTAGAAGTTCAGCATCTATTCCAAACATATCATATAACATATCTTCTGGCGCCTGGGCAATCTCTCCCATAGTAAATATTCCGACCCTCTCAAGTCGCTTAGCCGTACCGGGACCGATTCTCCAAAAATCAGTAAGCGGTCTGTGATCCCATAAAGTCTCACAATATAATTCTTCTGTCAGATATCCCATATGATCTTCAGTATGCTTCGCACTTATATCAAGTGCAATTTTAGCAAGATACAGATTAGTCCCTATACCGCAAGTCGCAGTTATTCCCGTGGTTGCGACGATATCATCAATAATCATAACGCCAAGTTCTTTAGCGTCCATCTGATACATTGTAAGATAATCCGTCACGTCAAGAAAAACCTCATCAACAGAATATACATGTATGTCTTCTTTGGAAATGTATTTTAGATATATACTATAGATTTTAGCTGAATACTCCAGATAAAGAGCCATTCGAGGTGGTGCCGCAATATATTCGATATTCTTAGGAATCTCAAATACTCTGCACCTGCTACTGACACCGAGTGCCTTTATGGCAGGAGAAGCTGCAAGACAGATAGTCTTCTCTGTCCTGCTTAAATCCGCCACTATTAAATTGACCTTGTAAGGATCTAATCCCCTCTCTACGCATTCAACAGATGCGTAGAAAGACTTTAGATCAATACAAAGATACATACGATTCTTTCTATCGCTCATCTTTATTTATACAGGTTTAATCTCGCTATGGAATTCCTGTAATGATTTCACCTTCTCTTCGGTATTTGTCTTAATATAATGAATACCTTGAGCCGTTGCTCTTGCAGCCGCCATAGTTGTCATATAAGGCACCTGAGCCTTGATAGCAGCCTTTCTTAAGTAACTGTCGTCGTTAACACATTCCTTACCTACAGGAGTATTAATTACAAGATCGATATCTCCGTTAGTAATCATATCCTTGATATTAGGACGACCTTCATATAATTTCTTAACCTTTGTTGCAGGAATTCCTGCCTCTGCAATAAGGTCAAATGTTCTTCCCGTTCCGAGTATCTTGAATCCATCTTCATGGAACTGCTTAGCAATCTCTACTACTTCAGGTTTATCCTTATCATTTACTGAAATAAGAACCGTACCTTCAAGCGGTAATTTAGATTGGATACCTTCCTGTGCCTTGTAGAACGCTTCACCGTAAGATGGGCTGATTCCTAATACTTCACCTGTTGAGCGCATTTCCGGTCCCAAAATAGGGTCAACCTCAGGGAACATGTTAAATGGGAATGCAGCTTCCTTAACGCCGTAGTTAGGAATCTTTCTCTCCTTCATATCGATAATCGGTGAAGGGTTACCTGTAAGCTCAGATGTAATAATATCTGTTGCAAGAGGTACCATTCTTATGTTACATACTTTCGATACAAGTGGCACTGTACGAGAAGCCCTTGGATTAGCCTCTAATACGTATACCTTGTCATTCTCAATCGCATATTGCATATTCATAAGACCTCTAACGTTCATCTCGACTGCAATACGACGTGTGTACTCTTTGATTGTCTTCACATTTTCCTCAGAAATATGAGCAGAAGGAACTATGCAGGCAGAGTCTCCGGAATGGACACCCGCAAGCTCGATATGCTCCATAACTGCAGGAACAAATGCGTTAGTTCCGTCAGATATGGCATCTGCCTCACACTCCATAGCGTGGTTTAAGAATCTGTCGATTAAGATTGGCCTGTCAGGTGTAACACCGACTGCAGCATTCATGTATTCTACAAGTGTCGGCTCATCGTATACAACCTCCATTCCACGTCCGCCGAGAACGTATGACGGTCTAACCATAACAGGATATCCAATCTTGTTAGCAATTCCGATTGCCTCTTCAACGTCAACTGCCATTCCTGATTCAGGC
>JAIKVT010000289.1 GCA_024685495.1 Lachnospiraceae bacterium | reverse complement strand
GGGATGCAACCTAAGATTGCATCTTCCGTAAGTATTTGACTCCAGCTTCCGTAGTTTTCAACTACCGTAACATTGTCTCCCTTTTTTGCAGTATTAAGTATCTTACTTCTGTTGCCACCAAAGCGTCGCATCTCAATGTCGCTGCTAATAGTCGCTGTCGTTCTGTCGACTCCCGGTGTATACAACGCGCACCTTGCCGGATCTTTGGCAAATGCGTAATCCATCCCGCAGGTATCCTTCACAAATTGAAGTGCTATATATCCGGTACCGTTTTCTTCTACTACGGGCGAATAATTTGCAGCAGTATTTTGTCCTTTGAATGTATATCCCTTAGAACCGACACTGGCACTGTATGTACCCTCTTTTGTCGTGTAATTAACTATATGTTCACGTGAATCATATGCATAGACATCGTTTATGGCATCACTTATTAAATCATATCTTACATAAGGCGTCTCATTTCTTACAATTGCATTAGGCGCACCGTCTGATTCTTTCAACAATTCGCCGTCTACAATAACAGCCATCTCGCCGTCTTTCACTTCGTAATAATCATTAACGGTCATTGTCTCATTAGTCGGAGAATATTTGATGTTGTAAATAATAATTGCTGCAATTATAAGTACAACAAGAATTACAAGCATTATGATAAATCTTTTATCTGAAAATAATTTTTTTAAAAATTTTTGGACGTTAGCCATTAGACACCTCTTTTTATACTACGAATCACTTCACTGCTTCGCACCTTTCGTATTCTCTTAAGAATCTAGTATAACAAAAATTTGCCATCGGGAAAAGGTTTCCCGATGGCTCTTCTTAATTCTTATTTCAATAATCTTATTTATTATTCGGACCATTATTACGCAGACCTGCAGACATCAGAATCTTCTCTATAAAGATTGGTCTGCGTCGATTTCCTTCCTCCTTTCATCATTCGTTTATCCGACAGCCATTTTTTCTAAAAATGTTATATCCTCTCGTGTCAGTTTGTTTGGATCTTTGATGAATGGTATCTCTCTTATGTCCGAAAAAAGTCCCACCTTTCCTACAGTCTTATCGTACCATTTCTTGTCTTGTTTATTTAGAAGATAACAATAGAATTCCACCTCTACCGCGTCATTTTCAAATAAATTTTTCGTGTTGCAAAATAAGCGTCTGTTATGCGGTGCAATATTGGACAGAAAAAACTTTTTATCGCAGTACCTGTACAAATTCAAATAATCATGGCTTATTTCTTTAAAATCCCATAAGATAACATCATACGCTTCATTACTGACTTTAGTGACATAATCCATATCCAAGTACGGATAATAGTCCACTTTCATCCTCGTAAATCCGACTAATTTATTATTCGTCAGACGTTCGGATTTTTTGTTTTGTACATCATCTGCTATATCCGACAAATTGCCTTCGCCGATTTCTGCTATGGCAACTTTCTTCTTAAGAAAGCTTGCATAATAATTAGCAAGCGCAATTGCAAGTCTTGTACTTCCCATCCCATATATTGCATAAGTTTTCTTTTTTTTTCTAAGATACTTACCTCTCATTAATTGCTCCTTACATTTACTCATCTTCACTTCCTGTCCCGTCTAAAGAAAGCTTTCGTATGAGCTGACCTAACACTTTATCCTTTGTCTTAGTTACAGAAAACGGATCCTTATCTATGGGAAATGAATATACTTTTTTACCAAGCAATCCGGCGACATCCACGCCAACACCCACAGATTTGGGGTTAACGATTACCTGTGTACTTTTTGCAAATGCGATTTCATCTATTTCATTACTTTTATAAGACCTTGACGAAATAACATATATTATCGCATCAGCGCTTTTCGCACACGATACGTCAGTGCCACAGTCAATGACATAAAGCCCTTTAGGAGGAATAGTTTCTATTACGGCGTCGCCGCTTTGGCGAACACCTTTAAAACAGTCGTGGTATATAATATTATCCTTCTCATTAAAGCCTCTATCTCTTGCCATAATATTCTCAATTACATTCTTACCGCTGTAATCTTCGTAGTAACTTACTATTCCCAGATTATTAAGGTAACAATTTAAAGATATGGCAATATGACTTACACCTATCGCAGTATCGTTTCCTACAACCGCAACCTTCACATCGAGATGCTTCTTTATCCTGTTTTGTTTTTCACCAAAGAACCTTTTGGATTTTGTCATATCACCGATTAAAATCCACTTGGCTTTTTCCTCAGCAGCACTGCCGTTGTTATTAACATTTAACAGACGCTCAATGGAAAAATTTCTTCTTTGCAGTGAAGTATCATATATTCTTCTAAGTGCCACTTTAGTATTGTAAATGTCATTTTTTATATCACATTTACCCGCTAATTGAGCCTCAGATGCATATGAAAGTGTTCCGTAAATTGAATTTTCATTATCCCTTAGATATGTTGCAATACCGTAGTCGATTAAGACAATTCGACCTTTTGACAGGTATATATGCTCAAGCTTCATATCCTGATAGCATATAGGTATACTTAATGAATGCAAATAATCCAGCACATCATATAGTTCTATTGCTATACGGATAAGCTCTCTATGGGAAATGCTTTGATGCAGATATAAATAATCTGCCATAGACTCTCCAACAATGTATTCCTCCACCATATAATAATAATTCTCATCTTCTTCAAGATCATACAGTATCGGTATGTTGGGATGTCTTAGATTCAAGAGGATTAACGCCTCTTTAACAGATCCTGTCCCACTGCCGTTATCAGAACTCTTGGCAATTCTTTTGATTATACGCTCGTGGTTCAGGCTTTTATGTCTTACGAGTACTACGAGGGTGGCCGTCGATTCATATATAATCTTAACCTCTTCGTACTTCTCAGACAGCTTATGTGAAATGTTGATTATATCGCCTCCTTCTTACGAAAGAAGCATCTCTAAACTCATTTATAACAAAACCTTAACAACTTCGCAATACTTTAGATAAAGATTTTATAAAACTTTAATAAAGTGTTAATAAACCGTTAATAAAATTTATAAAGTGTTAAGAATTTCCCCGAAAAAATAGCACGAAAAATGCAAAATATACTCCTTTATACTAGACATCTATTTTTACCTAATTTATAATTATATTAGGGAGAGAAATGTCAAAAGGGGTCTGTATGAAAATAGAAAAAATTAACGACAATCAGATTCGATGTACTCTGACTAAAGAGGACCTTGAGATTCGTCACATAAGCCTGACAGAGCTTGCTTATGGTACGGAAAAAGCCAAGGAATTATTCCGTGAAATGCTTAAATGGGCTTCATTTAAGTATGGTTTTGAAGCGGAGGACATTCCTCTTATGATTGAGGCTGTTCCTCTTTCTGATGACAGTATCGTTCTCATTGTGACTAAAATTGAATACCCGGAAGAACTCGATACAAGATTTTCCCGCTTTACGGAAGATAACGAAGACGACTATGACGATGAAGACTTCGTCGGCTTCGATGACGACTATTCTTATGATACAACGGAAGAAGAAAGACCTACATCCGCAAGTGATATTATCGACTTGTTCAAGAAGGCTAAAGAGGTTACCGATGTCTTAAACAAAGACGGCAACACCAATGTGGAAGTCGAGATTCCCATGGACGTTACTAAGCTTTTCGTCTTCGATACACTCGATGATGTTATAGAGCTTTCTAATGTATTGGGTGATTTTTACCACGGACAAAATGCCCTCTACAAGAATAAGCACAACGGCAAATATTATCTAGTATGCAGCAAGTCAAATCACACACCGAAGGACTTCAACAAGGTCTGCAATATTATTTCCGAATATGGAAAGCAGCAGAACTTGTCAGTCGGCAGTAATGAGTATTTTACTGAGCACTACTCATCAGTAATTCTTGACAACGCCATTGCTACGCTGCAGAAGTTATAATTGCGTATTTTCATAGATAATGCATTAAAGCGTTGATTACACATTTCCAAGAATAATGAACTGACGCGTTGATTACACATTTCCCATAAAAATAAAGCAGAAGCTGTTAATACAACTTCTGCTTTTTATATTACAGTTCGCCGAATCCCGGCCAATCTAATTACAGTTCGCCGAATCCCGGCCAAACCATCATCATAATATAACCTGCCGCAATCGCAACGAGCATACGCACAATTGTAAGCGGAAAGCCCGTCTTCATCAGTGCGCTCGGGTCTATTCCATGGCTTACCGTTATGGCCCTTACGCTGACCGGAAGGAGCGATTCATAATTCATCGCCATTGCGGTTGTGAAAATGTATGGAATAGGATTTAGTCCCATTTTCGACGTTACGCCGATTACAATCGGAATGGTTACGGCGGCCGATACGGTCGAGTTGGTCATCTCCGAAATCAGGCAGGCAAATACAGCAAATATTGCAATCGTTCCAAGTCCGCCCGATAAGTTCATCTTAGAGATTACGTCAGCGATAACATCATTTGCGCCGGAGCCTGTTAAGATTTGTCCGAGGGCAAGACCACCACCGAAGAGGAGTAGCATTCCCCACATAACTTCCTTCTGCGCGCCGTCCCATTCGAGGAGCATCGTCTTACGATTAGCTGCTACGATAAGGAAGTTGATAAGACCTGCTGCAAGGAAAAGGTACGCAGGTACAAGTCCCGGTAGAAGATCCGCATATAAAGGTCTTAAGAATGAACCAAGCATTGCAACTATGAAAAGCACGAGCGAGATTTTCTCTTCTCTTTTCATAGGGCCGAGTGCCGCATAGCTCTCTTTGAAATATTCTTTCGTTCCCTCTAATCTGGTGACTTTTCTCTTCTTGAAAATCATCATGAGAAGAACTACAACCGTTGCAACTATTGTGTATGGAAGCATACGGGTTATCCAATCTACATACATGAACTCTTTGCCGGTATAATTCTCGATAAAATCTATGGCCGTTATGTTCATCGCTCCGCCAAGCGGTGTTCCGGCTCCACCAAGCTGTGAGCCCCACGCGATTGCGCAAAGGATCGGAACCGCAGGCTCGCATTTTTTGATATCCTCGTAGCCTGCCGCCTTGAGCATGGCAACGGCAATCGGTGTAAATATTGCAACCACAACTACATTTGGCATCATATTAGAAAGAACGACGCCGGCTAAAAGCCAAACTGCAATCTGTGATTTCATTGAAGGTCCGATAAGCGAAAGTGCCTTGAGTGAAATTCTCTTATCAAGCCCGATCGATGACCAGGGCGCCGTAAGAAGGCACGAACCAAATATAAGAATAATACTGCTTGAAGAATACTGGCTTATGATTTTCTCCATCGGAACGATTGAGAATAGCGCATTTACAGCCACCGGAAGCAGCGCAGTTACCGTAATATCGACAGGTCTTGTTACCCACCAGTAAATCATCCAAACGGCAACACCGATTCCTTTAGCCGCCGTCAAATCGATTACGCCGGTAAGTCCCAAACCATACGCTATAAGAAGATATAGCATAAATCCTACAATTGCATTAATAACTCTTTTCTTGACACTCATTTTGTTTCCCCGTATATAATATTTTCTACATTCTGACTGTCTTACATCTTTCTTTATATGGAAAATGTGTGGCAATCCGTACAATTAATTAAAGCCTTTAATTAATTTACCACAGCCCAATTATTTTTTCAATAGCGACATTAAATTTTTGAAAAATATTTTAGAGCAAAGGGTAAAAAGCCTTAAACCTATGGCTTAGAGTCTATAGTTTGAAGATTAAATTTTACAAAAAAAAGGACACTGACTGATTCAATGTCCTTAAATAGTTATCAGTTTAATACCGAAACTTTAGCGTAACTTATAATAGGTTCCTATTATGGTGCCTCGATTGCTCCTGTAGGGCAAGCGCCTGCACAAGTTCCGCACTCTACACATGTAGCTTCATCGATTACATACTTGCCGTCGCCCTCAGAAATAGCTTCAACAG
>JAIKVT010000279.1 GCA_024685495.1 Lachnospiraceae bacterium | reverse complement strand
GAAATTATAAATTGCGCCAACATAGATGAAATTGTTGCTATGAGATACATAATAGTCTATAAAAAGGAGCGGCATTATGTCAGATTTTAAAATGTTCAGCGAAATGACTCACGAAGAGAAGGTAGAGGATATTACGATCTTTGTAGAAGGAGATTTTGATAGTTTTGATTCTGAAATGGAGGATGCATATTGCAAGTGTGATCCTGATTGTGGGCATTTTGCCGGGCTGGATTCTATGGGAAGATGCGACGTAAAGGATGTTGAGATATTAGAAGGCTGCGGAGAGCATATAGCTATAGTTGTTGCTGATTTGCCGTTTGCCGATAATGCTCGTCTTGAAAACTATCCTGCAGAAATGAATTGGCATGTGACAACGAGGTTCTATATCGATATGATTGACGAAGAAGAGGGTTGGATAGAAGATAGATATTTTAGAGACGACAAGGGCAATATCGATTGTGATAAGACATTTCTGGATTGGCATTAAGTAATGATTAATTGAAGTGTGAGTTATACTATGTGTTACAGTATAAGGATGGAATTATGGAAGAGATAATATATAATAAGAAGAAATATGTGCAGGAGAGACTGCCGAATTGGGATGATGTCTGTAAGCTTGTTGATAAGGCGAAAGGACCTAACAGGACATGGAAGAAGTTTTATGAGGACTGTGACAAGAAGATTAGTCAGGCAACATTTACAAGAATAACGCATAAGGAATATAAGAAGGCGCTTAAAGAGGATATGATGCAGCGAATAGTTGATAATGCTGCAAAGCCGACAGATGTTACTATGGAGCGAATGCTACAAGCTAACGGATATGTTGATGAGTCTGATATTGGAAGAAACGATAATGCTTCGACAAGTAAAGCCGATGAAGATAATCCTCTTGTTCCTGAGAGGCAAACTCGCTTGGAGGTTATGAATATTATATTGAGCGAAATAAATAAAAGAGGCTACGAGACACAGGAATTCAGCAAACGTTTCAAAAGTTTCAAACGCGATGAAGACGCTGAGTTTACGAGTCAACTGGGATTCGATGTAATGGAGAAGAAGTGGTGCGGTAGAAAGCCAAAGAAATGGTTTTTGTACGGAATAGATGATTGTGAACCGTTTTATCATATGTTCTTTATTGCGGAGTATGATGAGATGATATTCTCTGCACATAAGAGTGATGAAGAGAAACTATTCTCATTGATTGACAGGTATTCTACTATATTTATGCAAGATGCGTATGAGCCGAAATATTCTCGTGACTTAATGTACTGGTTTGTATTTATATATGAAGAAACTTATAAACTATTCTGCGATGCAATGGATAAGATTAAGGTTAACAATAATATGTCAGTTATCCTCGTTGATCCGGACAAATGTAAAGTCGTAGATGAGAAGATGGTTCCAAGGCATGAAGGGAAAGTGATTCTAAGGCATGAAGGGAAAGTGATTCCAAGTATATTTGATTAAGTAAAATATGTTTAATTATGACAGGGCGAAAGCCCTGTTTTTTTATGCCCATTCTGCATGGAATTGTATATTATTATAAAAACTTTTAAAAAATTCACGTTAAACTTTACAAACAAATTTAAAAAATGTATAATACAAACACATTTTGATTTACAAATAACTAAAACCGATTTAGAGAAATGTAAAACCTGTAGCAACACGCAGACAATATGTATATGAAGAAAGGAAGGAATGAAGCAATGGAAAACTTTAAAACATTTAATGAAATGACACTCGAGGAAAAGAAGGAGTCGCTGGTGCTGGTAGCAGAAGAATGCTTGCCGGAGATGTATGATGAACTGGAGAGCGCTCATCACGCTCGCAAAGGGTTTTATATGCTTAAAGATGAGTTTTCTTATGACGACCCTGAGCCGGAATTTAGGATTAAAGACATTGAGGTTCTCGAAGACAACAGCATTCACGTCGGGCTTATTACCGCTGAAGTAGGATGTATGGGTAAAGATACACCGGAAGACAAGGATTACAGATTTATCAACATGTGTACATTTAGATTCTACATTGATCTTCTTGATCCTGATGGTGATTTTTTGGACTATGAGTTCTTCAGAGAAGATAAGGGTTGTATCGACTATGACAGAACTTTTGTCGAATCCTCAGAATCTTGAGGAAAGTATTTTACATAATATATGTGACGGGAAAAAGGCGAGTAATCGCCTCGATCCCGCCAAGAGATGTGTTAACAGTATATTTGTGAATAGGAGAAAAATCATGAGATATTATTATCAGGAAATCATTACAACAACAGAAGAGATTGAAAAGAATACTACAATTAGACTTCGGGAATATGACTATGATAGTACAATCGGTGCGGTAAATTCGTATATGTATAAAGCGAATGATAACCATATGGGTTTCTTCATCTACAGAATATTATCGGATAGGCTACTTACCGTCATTTACTATGATGAACAGAAGGTGTCAGGTGATGTTGCTTTTTCTTCAATTTACAATAATCTTTATTCGGGATTTGAAATCGTTAAATTTGGTAAAGCAGAAGAGATTACTATTAGTGAGGTTATTGATAATGTTGTAGAAGCTAGAAGAAAAGGCTTTTTGACAGGTACTCCTTATAGATATACCGAGGATGCAAAGCTATGGTTGTATGATATTAAGAAGGTGGGGGATCAATTACCTTATGACTTTAGCGAAATTCGCATAAAGGAGAATAAGAAGGATGATTGTTCACTTTACAATAAGCGTTTTGTGAATGAGCTTAACCGAATTGATAAACATTCTTCATATGAGATGTCCCAGAGAAATCTGTTTCATTACGTCCTTTCAGTAAGGTCGGATGAGGCGGCCAATGAAATGATAGAAACACTTTGC
>JAIKVT010000272.1 GCA_024685495.1 Lachnospiraceae bacterium | reverse complement strand
TGTGCCGAAGCCTTTCGATGTTGAGACCATAACAGCAGTTATGAAAGAAGCGTTGAAATAACTTATTATTAAAGAATCAATATAATAATTAATCCCAAGACTTTATGGTCTTGGGATTTTTTTTGTGACAGGGGGACGGGTGCAGTGTCACATTAAATTTAACAAATTAAGCGAATGGCTTTATGCCGAGACATCAGAGGCACCACATCTTATATGAACTCATATATACTACAGCTATAACCCTGCTCGCCTTTGTTAAGTATAGGTTTAATAAATCTATCTACATTAATTGCATTTGGTGCAAACTGTGTCTCAAGTGCAACTCCACTCCGTGGGGAGTAGTGATGACCGTCTTTACCTATATCATTAGATGACAGGTAGTTTCCTGAATAAAGCTGTAGGCACGGAGCCGTTGTATATATATTAAGGGTAAGACTGTTGTCCGGGGCAGTAAGTGTTGCAGCCGGGATGGAAGAATTACCGTTCAATATGTAATTGTGATCGTAGCCGTTGCCCCAGATGAGCTGGTCATATTCTTCATTGATACGCTCGCCGATTTTAGTTGGAGTCGTAAAGTCCATAGGAGTTCCCTTAACATCAGTGATGTCTCCGTGGCAAATGGAATGCTCATCTGACGGTGTAAACGTGGAAGCATTAATTGTTAATTCGTGATTATATATTTCGCCGGAGTCGTGTCCAAGTAGATTAAAGTAACTATGATTAGTCGGATTGAATAAAGTGTCGGCATCGCTTACACAAGTGTATTCAATACATAACCTGTTGTCGTGGATTTTATAAGTGAGAGTATAATCTCTGTTACCGGGAAAGCCCATATCACCGTTTTTACTACTAATGGAAAATGTTACTGAATAATCATCAGAGGATTTAAACTCCCATAATCTCTTATGCAAAGGTTCGTTTCCGCTGTGAAGATCATTTTCACCATCATTTTTATCGAGGGTATATTCCTTGCCGTTAAGGGTGAATTTTGCGTTAGCAATGCGGTTTGCACATGGAAGGACGCAGCTTCCGAAACAGGGTGGATTGTTAAAGTAATCTTCAATATTTTCGTAGCCTAATACGACGTCCTTTTCGTTGCCGTTAGAATCAGTTACAAAAAGGTTTAATAGGGTGCAACCATAATTAGTAATTCTAGCTTTAATTTTTTGGCTTTGTATAGTATAGTATTTAATATCATTTAAATCGTATCGCATAATAATCCTCCGCTTGACTTAAAAATATATATGTATATAATTTTTATTATTTTGATTATACCATATATGCCTTTGTGCTATAATGGGAATATCTGATTATGTTATTAAAGGGAGCAAACATTTATGAAAAATAACAGCAAAAAATATCTGGATTTGTTGGCTAAAGAATATCCTACAAAGCAGGCTGTGTGCCGGGAAATAATTAACCTTAACGCCATTCTCAATTTGCCGAAAGGAACAGAGCACTTTATGAGCGACGTACACGGCGAATACGAGGCGTTTTTGCATATTATCAATAATTGTTCGGGTGTTGTTAAAGAGAAGGTAGATATGGCCTTTGAGGACACTCTGCTACCTCAGGAGATAGATGAGATATGTACGCTTATTTATTATCCGAGAGAGAAGCTCAAGATGATTCATAAAGAGCGCGAGATAAGCGACGAGTGGTACAAGGTTACTCTCAATCAGTTAATTGAGGTTGCCCGAAACCTGTCTTCAAAATATACGCGTTCTAAGGTGAGAAAAGCTATGCCGAAGGATTTTGCATACATTATCGATGAGCTTATTCATGTGCCAAAGGACGAGGACGACAACCAGGATCTTTATCATAGGAAGATTTTAGAGACGATATTAGCGCTCAATAACGGCGATGAATTTATCGTGGCGCTTGCCGGACTTATTAAGAGACTTGCGGTTGACCATTTGCATATCGCGGGAGATATATTTGACAGAGGGGCGAATGCGGATAAGATTATGGACCTTCTTATGGCGCATCATTCTATCGATATAGAGTGGGGCAATCACGACATTCTTTGGATGGGTGCTGTGGCAGGCTCAACCGCTTGTATTGCAAATGTTATTCGTAACAATTTGCGTTATAAGAACACGGAAATACTTGAAAACGGCTATGGTATCTCGCTTCGAAAGCTCGTGCTGTTTGGACTTGAGAATTACGATGAGAAAGATCCGATTGTAGCGGCTTATAAGGCAATATCCGTAATGCTTCAGAAGGTAGAAGGAGCAACGATTGCAGCTAACCCTGAGTTTGATATGGAAGACAGACGTTTCCTACACAGAGTGAATTGGGAAGATTACACAATCGAGATAGACGGAGTCACATACGAGTTAAATACTCATGATTTTCCGACGATAGATCCCGACAATCCATATGTCTTATCTCCTGAGGAAAAGAAGATTATGGACGACTTCGTGGTTGATTTTACAAGCGGAGAAAGAATCAATCGTCATATTGAGTTCCTTTATGATAAAGGTGGCATTTACAATATATATAATCAGAATTTAATTTATCACGGATGTGTTCCGCTTGATGAAAACGGTAATTTTGATTCGATAATGATTGGCAACAACTCTTATTCCGGTAAAGCTTTCTTCGATGCTGCGGAAGAGGTTGCAAGACGGGCATTCTACTCTAAGAGCAGAGATGACATTATAAAATCGCGCAACAAGTCAAGACATGATAAGGATCTTGATTTTATGTGGTATCTGTGGGGCGGTCCGAAGTCGCCTATGTGCGGTAGAGTTGTTAAGACATTTGAAAGAACATATATTGATGATAAGAAGAGCTGGGAAGAGCCGCAGAATCCATATTACACATATCACTATGAAGAGAGATATGTAAGAATGATTCTCAATGAGTTCGGCCTGTTCTCTGATTTGTCGCATATTATTAACGGTCATACGCCCGTTAAGCTTGGTAAAGGTGAAGTGCCGGTAAGAGCCAACGGCAAATTATATGTTATCGACGGAGGCTTCTCTAAGGCATATCATAAGTCGACAGGTCATGCGGGCTATACGCTCATTTACAATTCGCACGGATTACGACTTATGTCGCACAATCCTTTCACCGGTGTTGAGCAGGCGCTTCGCAATAACGACGATATCGAGTCTGAGTCAGATATGACAGAAGTTGAGCGCAAGCGTGTAATGGTTAGGGATACTGATATCGGTAAAGGTATTTTGGAAGACATCCAGGATCTGGAAGAGCTTCTTGATTGCTATAGAAGCGGAGAGATACTGGAGCTTGATTAACAGAAGCGGTAAAATGCGTAAGCAGGGCCGACCGGTCTGTAACATATTAGCTCTTATAACTCCAACCCCGTAAGATAAGATTTATTGCCAAGTGATTTATATAGAGCCTTAAGATTTTCTGATTTCTCCTCAGGGCTTAACTCTCTTGATAATGTGTGGGCCTTAGAATAATAATGAATTCTTTCTTCTAAGATAGGATTGGCCTTATCTATTAAGTCATAGATGCTTTCGGTATGAACATCTTCTTCTTTCCAGGGGTTGTACCATTTTTTATGTCCCAAGTTGCAGGGATCTTTATATGTAGTGACTTTATCGTTAGGAATCATGCCTGATATAACGGCGTGTCCTGTGGCAAGCCTCTCTAAAAATCTTACAACTTTTTTCTTTATGCCTGTCGGATCTTTCATCAGGTTGGCTTCAACTGACATAGTTGTTAAAGCGTGTCTGATAACATACAGTAAAACCTTGTTTTCAGGATAAGTCTGCTTAATTGCTTTATATAACAACAGAGAAATAACTAAGTGCTCTTGTACGCTAAGCTTAATGGTATCTCCCATAGCAAATTCCGATGGCTTGATATGTGTATAATGACGAAGCAGCGCATTATCAATATCAGTCTCTAAGAATACATGAATTCCAAAGTCATATAATTTATCATCTTCATGTTCCTTATTCTTTGTTCTGTAATAAATATAAGGATGAACTATACAGTCTAAGGTATAGTGTGCAATAAATCCTGATATATATGCATCGGCGATAAGTCGATGTTCCTTTTTCAGAAGACTGTTCCTAGCGTCAATAAGGGCATGGAAGAAATCATGAACTTCGTTCGAATGAATTACATTTCCAATATTATGTTTGTAGAAAAGCCATGCAGGTAAATAATAGAAAAATACATCAGGGCCCTGCAAGCCGATATTATAGCTTTGCGGATAGCGATGTAGAAACTGTTCGTGCTGATTTGGTGTAAATGTGTTAAGTGCATTATGACCAAATAAGTAATGTGATTTGAAGCCTGGCATTAACCTTACCTCCGTTAAATGTTGATTTAATTTTCGCCGACTATATCTAAGCAATTGCTGCTTAACTCTTAATAAAAAGTATGTCGGGAACCGGTGATCAAATTCACCATCTCATAAATTATACCATACTTATACCTATAGCAACAAAGAGAACTTGTAGTATAAGCAACAAAAAGAGCATATTCTACAATATAAAATATATTTAATATTTCACTAGCAAAAAAGTATTAAATAGTATATCATATAGTATTGTTTTGAGAAAAAGATTACTTATTTGATTAATATGGGGAGATGTTATGTCAAGAAGTGACAAGTTTTAGGGAGGAAGATATGGCATCAGGAATAGGTAACGTTTATCATTTGGCAGAGCGTAAGGTGTACGCTTCACTTGTAGATAAATTGCTTACAAATCTTAGTAGCAAAAGTGATATGGACGAGAGAATGAAAGTCTATCTTAAGATAGTTGATTCTACCGTCAAATTCTGGGGAAAAAGCAATACCAATATGGAAGGCTTTGAGAGGGTCAGAGGATATTTCCAGGATCCTGACAACAGATGGGTAAGATATATCAACAGGATTATTGATGAGTCTAATCCTAATTGTTTTAAGACACTTTTAGTTAATCTCGGATACGAAGGGTTCCTAAGAGGAACGAAAGTAATTCGTAAGAATCGTGAGAAATATAATTGTAATATCCCATGGTTGATTTTATTTGATCCGACGGATGCATGTAATCTGCACTGTACCGGATGCTGGTCGGGAACTTATGGCCACAAGAATAATTTATCATATGAAGATATGGATAAGATTGTAACACAGGGTAAGGCTCTTGGAACACATCTTTATCTTATGACAGGCGGAGAGCCGACAGTAAGAAAGAAAGATATCCTAAAGCTCGCAGAGGCTCACAACGATTGCTACTTTGCACTATTTAGTAATTCGACGCTTATAGATGATGAATTGTGTAAGGAAGTAGTTCGTCTTGGTAACATTTCATTCATATTATCAGTGGAAGGCTCGGAAGAGACTAACGACGCAAGACGTGGCGAAGGCCACTATGCGGCGGCTATGAACGCAATGGACTTGCTTCGCAAATACGGAATTATCTTTGGTACATCGATTTGTTATACAAAGAGCAACATCGAAGCCGTTACGGATGAGAAATTCATCAGATTTTTGGCTGATAAGGGTGCCAGGTACGGATTTTATTTCCATTATATGCCAATCGGTGGCAATGCAGCGCCTGAGCTTATGCCTACGATGGAGCAAAGAAAGCATATAATCGAGAAGATTCGCGAGATAAGAAAAGGTGATAACGACATCCCGTTCTTCCCTATGGATTTCCAAAATGACGGAGAGTTTGTCGGCGGATGTATCGCCGGTGGAAGAAATTACTTCCATATTAATGCTCAGGGAGATGCGGAACCTTGCGTATTTATCCACTTCTCTGATACGAATATTAAGACTCATTCAATAATCGAGATGCTTCAGAGCCCGCTCTTTAAGGCATATCATGAAGGACAACCATTTAACAGGAACCATCTGCGTCCATGTCCTATGCTCGAGAATCCTCATCTCCTTAAAGAGATTGTGGATAAGACGGGAGCGCATGGCACGAACGCCGAGTGCGAAGAGACGGTTGATCAGCTATGTGCAAAATGTAAAGAGTATGCGGCAGAGTGGAAGCCGGTAGCGGACGAGATTTGGGCAAGTGAAGATCATAAACGCAAATCTTACGTAAACTATACGGCTGAGAAGAGAGAGCATCCGGAGCTTGCAGCATTTGAGCATATAGATGCTGAGGACGGATTAGACTTAAATCGTTTACATGCATAAAAAGTCCGACAGATATTGTTAAAAAAACGACTTACAAAAAGTCCTTGATAATTTAGTTGAATCGTAATACAATAAATTCGTCACGTTTTGGTGTGCGTGATATTATTGGTGGTTTGACATTCCGGTTTATTATGAACTGATTTACCGGGCATTATTTTGAAGAGGAATGAGAAATGTTCATAGGACGACGATACGAATTAGAATTACTTGAAGATTTTTATAAGGATAACGATAAGAAGGTTGCTTGTCTTACAGGACAGCTCGGCATGGGTAAGACTACCTTATTGAAAGAGTTTGTCAAAGATAGAAAGCACATTTTCCATATTGCATATCCGACGACTGAAGTGGGTCAGCTTGTCCTCTTCGCGCGTGCGATGCAAGGTGTATGCGATACGGAAGGCTTCGACAATAGCGCTAATCTCAAGACACTTAGTGCGCAGTGTGAGAAGGTGCCGACGCTCGTTGAATTGTTAGATGCAATTGAGGCGGCAGCGGGAGATGAGAAGCTTCTTCTTATAATCGATGAATATAACAATTTTGTTAAAGCAGACGCTTCTTACGAGAAGACTTTGCACGAATATTTTACTGAGAAATGGGTTGGCAACAACATTAAGCTCATCATGTGCGGAAGCTCTTTTTTGTCGATGGATAAGTACGTGCTTGGCAAGAAGGCGATTTGGAAGGGCGCTGATATAACAAGCATCAGGCTCGATAAAATGGGATTTTATGATTCCTGCCAATTTTTCCCTGACAAGGACGCTAATGAACGCGCATTTTTATACGGTATAACAGGAGGCATCCCGGGTCATTTGGCTGAAGTTAACGGGGATTTGGAAAATGTGCTTTCAAAGCTTTTCTTAGATGCAAAGAGTGGCACAAGGCTGCTACCCGAAAGTACCATGAGCTTAGATCTTAGAGAATTATCTTATTATAATAGAATCCTTATGACACTCGCGCAGGGCAATGCGAGGGTCAATCAGATTTCGGCGATTGTCAATAAGCCAAAGGATGTGGTTGTGCCTTATATGAACACGCTTATGAGTATAGGCGTAGTGCAGAAGCACAATGCAATCACAGAGAAGAACAACCGCAAGAAGACAAGATACGGCATCGTTAATACCAACTATTTATTCTGGTACAGATATGTTGTGCCCAATATTGATAAATACTACAGCGGCGAACTTTCAGACATGTATACGCAGCTTATTAAGCCTGAGATTTCGGATTACATGAAGACTGTTTTTATCAGTATGTGTAAGGAATATATTAAGAGAGAAGCCGACAACGGTAAACTGCCGTTTACGATTGATGATATAGGTAACTGGTGGGAAAATGACGAGGACAAGGGTACCTCGGTAGGCTTTGATCTCGTGGCACTTGGTAAATGCGAAGAGAGGCCTTGCACCGTATTTGCAAGATGTTATTATTCGGATGGGCCGATAGAGATGGTAACGCTCAAGGGCTTAATCGAGATGACAAAGCACGTCAGTGCCGAAGGAGATGTGTTCTATGTTGTATTTTCAAGAAGCGGATTTCATGAGAATACACTTACGGTTGCGGGAGCAATCAAAAATATTATGCTGATTACACTTGATGATGTAGCTCAGTTATAGTATCATATACAACATGTTGTGTTTAGATACATACAGATAAAGGAAAAATTATGACTAATCTTGAATTAAAAAAAATAGCCGTTAAAATCAGAAAAGGCATCATTAAAAGCACCCACGCCGCTAAAGCGGGACACCCCGGTGGGGCTTTATCATCTGCGGAAGTATTCGCATTTCTCTATAATGAAGAATTAAATATTGATGCAAAGAATCCGGACAAGAAGGACAGAGACAGGTTTGTGCTGTCGAAAGGTCATTCTGCGCCCGGTTTATATACAGCGCTGGCTTTGAAGGGATATTTCCCCGAGGAAGATTTGTTGACACTTCGTCATATCGGATCGCACTTGCAGGGACATCCGGTACTCGGATTTACTCCCGGCGTTGATATGTCAAGCGGATCGCTCGGTCAGGGAGTGTCTGCAGCAGTAGGAATGGCAATGGCTGCAAGAATGGATAAGCAGGACTACAGAGTTTATTCACTTCTCGGAGACGGCGAGATTCAGGAAGGTCAGGTATGGGAAGCAGCAATGTTCGCAGGTTCTCACAATCTTGATAATATGTGCTGGATTATCGATAATAACAATCTTCAGATTGACGGCGCAATTGATGAGATTAATTCGCCGTATCCTATCGCTGATAAATTCAGAGCATTTAAATTTAATGCAATTGAAGTTGACGACGGTCATGATTTTGATAAATTAAGAGCCGCATTTAAGAATGCGCGTGAAACTAAGGGCATGCCTTCGGTTATAATCCTTAAGACGATTAAGGGTAAGGATGTTTCTTTTATGGAAAATGTTGTTGATTGGCACGGAGTCGCACCTAATGACGAAGAAGCTAAGAAAGCGTTAGAAGAACTTGACAAGGTTGAGGAGGCACTATGTCAGAATTAAAAAGAATTGCAACCAGACAGAGCTATGGCGAGGCCTTGGCTGAAATAGGTGAGACAGACGAAAGAATCGTTGTATTAGATGCCGATCTTGCAGCATCAACTAAAACAGCTATATTCGGCAAGAAATTTCCGGATAGATTTATAGATTGCGGAATCGCAGAGGCAAATATGATAAGTATGGCAGCAGGACTTGCAACATGCGGCAAGATTCCTTTCTGCTCAAGCTTTGCTATGTTCGCAACAGGACGTGCTTACGAGCAAATCCGTAACAGTGTGGCATATTCACATCTCAATGTAAGAATCGCTGCAAGTCATGCAGGAATTTCCGTAGGTGAAGACGGAGCCACACATCAATGTATAGAAGATATTGCGCTTATGCGTAACATTCCCGGAATGACTGTTCTTTGTCCGGCAGATGATTTAGAGACAAAAGAATGTATCAAGGCCTGCATGGAAATCAAGGGACCTTGCTATATCAGACTTGGAAGACTTGCCGTACCGGCATATAATACTCCCGATAATTATGAATTTAATTTATTCGAGGCACCAATTCTTCGTGACGGTTCTGATGTCACACTTTTTGCAACGGGTCTCGAAGTAATAGAAGCATTGCAGGCAGCAGATATGCTTGCAGAAGATGGAATTTCTGCACAGGTTGTAAATGTGCATACAATTAAGCCACTTGATGAGGAAACTGTAGTTGCATGTGCTAAGAAGACAGGTGCAGTTGTAACTATCGAAGAACATACCATAATCGGTGGTTTGGGATCGGCTGTAGCAGAGACTTTATCTGAGCAGCATCCTACCAGACAGCTTCGCATAGGAATCAAAGACAGATTCGGAGAGTCGGGTCCGGCTCTTAAGCTCTTAGAGAAGTTCGAATTAGATGCTAAGGGCATTTATAAACAGGTAAAAGATTTTCTTTAAAATTTCTAAAAAAAGTTCTTGACACCCACTATCCATTTGGTGTATTATGTAGAGTGCTTTATTGTGGAATAGTGGGGGTAGTTTGCTCTTTTTTACCACCCCATTACAATAATCGAAAATATAATATGAAGAGGTGAAGCGTCCATGGAGAAAAACAGAATTCGTCCCGTTAAATCCGGCAAAAACATGCGAATGAGTTACTCGAGACAGAAAGAAGTTCTACAGATGCCTGACTTTATTGAGATCCAGAAAAAATCATACAACTGGTTTTTAGAAGAGGGTCTTAAGGAAGTGTTTGCAGATATTTCGCCTATTACTGATTACAACAATAATCTCAGTTTGAGTTTTGTTGATTTCAAATTATGCGAAGATGAGAAAAAATACACTATAGAAGAGTGTAAAGAAAGAGATGCCACATATTCGGCACCCTTGAAGGTTAACGTAGGTCTTCATAATAAAGCTGAAGACGAGTATAGCACTCAAGAAATTTTTATGGGTGATATGCCGCTTATGACTGAGACGGGTACATTCGTTATTAATGGAGCCGAGCGTGTAATTGTAAGTCAGCTGGTGCGTTCACCGGGTATTTACTATGCAATCGATCATGATAAATTAGGTAAGAAGCTCTATTCTTGCACAGTTATTCCTAATCGTGGTGCGTGGTTAGAGTATGAGACGGATTCTAATGATGTCTTCTATGTTCGTGTGGACAGAACAAGAAAAGTACCTATTACTGTTCTTATTCGTGCACTCGGAGTGGGAACTAATCAGGAAATCAAAGATTTATTCGGTGAAGAGCCTAAGATTATTGCATCATTAGACAAAGATCCTTCCATTGATCCGGAGAAAGTTCCTGAAGGAAGCTACGAGAGAGGACTTTTAGAATTATATAAGAAGATAAGACCGGGCGAGCCCCTATCGGTAGATAGTGCGGAAAGTCTTATTAATGCTATGTTCTTTGATCCGAGAAGATATGACTTAGCAAAAGTTGGACGCTATAAATTTAATAAGAAGTTGTCTTTCAGACATAGAATATACAATCAAGTATTGGCAGAAGATGTTTCTAATCAATTTACCGGAGAGATTATTGCCGAAGCCGGTACATTAGTTTCAAGAGAACTTGCCGATGAAATCCAGAACAACGCTATACCTTATGTATATATTCAGGCCGAAGATAGAAAAGTAAAAGTACTGTCTAATATGATGGTAGACTTTGATTTCTACGTTGGTCTTGATTGTGACCCCAGAGAACTTGGCGTTACAGAAAAAGTTTACTATCCTGTGCTTGCTGAGCTTATGGAGAAATACGAAGACGGTGAAGAATTAGCAGAAGCAGTAAAGCGTAACATCGGAGATCTTATCCCTAAGCATGTTACTAAGGATGATATCTTTGCTTCTATTAATTATAATATTCATCTTGAGTATGGCATCGGTAAAGACGATGATATTGACCATTTGGGTAATCGTCGTATTCGTGCCGTTGGTGAGCTTTTACAGAATCAATACAGAATCGGTCTTTCAAGAATGGAGAGAGTCGTAAGAGAGAGAATGACATCTCAAGATCTTGATACCGTATTTCCACAGAGTCTTATTAACATTAAGCCTGTAACATCAGCTGTTAAAGAGTTCTTCGGATCATCACAGCTGTCACAGTTTATGGATCAGAACAACCCACTTGGTGAGTTGACACATAAGAGACGTCTTTCAGCATTAGGACCCGGAGGTTTGTCAAGAGACAGAGCCGGATTCGAGGTTCGTGACGTACACTATTCTCACTATGGAAGAATGTGTCCTATCGAGACTCCTGAAGGACCGAACATCGGACTTATTAACTCTCTTGCAAGTTATGCAAGAATTAATGAATATGGATTTATCGAAGCACCTTATCGTGTAATTGATAAGTCTGACCCTGAGAATCCAAGGGTTACAGATGAAGTTACATATATGACTGCTGACGAAGAAGATAATTATCATGTAGCACAGGCTAATGAGAGACTTGACGAAGAAGGACATTTCGTACGTGAAAATGTTGCCGGACGTTTTAGAGATGAGACATCCGAGTATCATAAAACCATGTACGATTATATGGACGTATCTCCGAAGATGGTATTCTCTGTAGCTACAGCGTTAATTCCTTTCTTGCAGAACGACGATGCTAACCGTGCTCTTATGGGTTCTAACATGCAGCGTCAGGCAGTACCGCTTATTACAACGGAAGCTCCCGTAGTAGGAACGGGAATGGAGCCTAAGACGGCTGTCGATTCAGGTGTCTGCGTGGTTGCAAAAGAAGCAGGTACAGTTGAATTTGTAGATGCGACTAAGATTATAGTTAAGGGTGATGCAGGAAGACAGGAATATAAGCTTGGTAAATTCTCAAGAAGTAACCAGAGTAACTGCTACAACCAAAGACCTATCGTGTTCAAGGGTGATAAGGTAGAAGCAGGGGAAGTTATTGCTGACGGACCTTCAACTTCTAACGGTGAGATTGCTCTTGGTAAGAATCCGCTTATCGGATTCATGACATGGGAAGGTTATAACTACGAGGATGCTGTATTACTTTCAGAGAGACTCGTTAAAGATGATGTATATACATCTATTCATATAGAAGAATATGAGACAGAAGCCAGAGATACAAAGCTTGGTGCAGAGGAAATCACAAGAGATATCTCAGGTGTAGGTGACGATGCACGTGCTAACCTCGATGAGGATGGTATTATCAGAATCGGAGCAGAGGTTCGTGCGGGTGATATCCTTGTCGGTAAAGTTACTCCTAAGGGAGAGACGGAAGCTTCTGCCGAAGAAAAATTGCTTCGTGCCATATTCGGTGACAAGGCTAAAGAAGTAAGAGATACATCTCTTAAAGTGCCTCACGGTGAATACGGTGTTGTAGTTGATGCTAAAGTATTTACAAGAGATAACGGAGACGAATTACCACCGGGTGTTAATAAATCGGTTAGAATCTATATCGCTCAGAAACGTAAGATTTCCGTTGGTGATAAGATGGCCGGACGTCACGGTAACAAGGGTGTAGTTTCACGTATACTTCCCGTAGAAGATATGCCATATCTTCCTAACGGAAGACCACTTGATATCGTACTTAATCCTCTTGGTGTGCCGTCTCGTATGAATATCGGACAGGTCCTTGAGATTCACTTGTCACTTGCAGCTAAGGCGCTCGGATTTAATATCGAGACACCTGTATTTGACGGTGCGAAAGAGATTGATATTCAGGATACGTTAGAGCTTGCTAACGATTATGTAAATCTTCCTTTCGATAAGACAGAAGCGAAGGAAGCTAAGTGGGCTGACAAGAAAGAGAATTTCACAGATAAATATAAAGACGTACTTAACAAAGATGTTATGACTTATCTAAGTGATAACCGTGACCATAGAGCCGTATGGGAAGGCGTAGAGCTTGGAAGAGACGGTAAGGTACAGTTAAGAGACGGACGTACAGGTGAGGAATTTGATTCTCCCGTAACAATCGGATACATGCATTATCTTAAGTTGCATCACTTAGTTGATGATAAGATTCATGCAAGATCAACCGGACCGTACTCTCTTGTAACACAACAGCCTCTCGGCGGTAAAGCACAATTCGGTGGACAGAGATTCGGAGAGATGGAAGTTTGGGCCCTCGAGGCTTATGGTGCAAGCTACACACTTCAAGAAATCTTAACAATGAAGTCCGACGATGTTGTAGGTCGTGTTAAGACATATGAAGCTATAATTAAAGGCGAGAACATACCTGAGCCGGGTATACCCGAATCATTTAAGGTTCTTCTCAAAGAGTTACAATCACTTGGTCTTGATGTCAAGGTTCTTGACGAGAACAGAAAAGAAGTTAAGCTTATTGAGACCAGCGAGTATGGTAATACGGATTATAACTCCATTATGGGTGATAACAGTAATAATAATGGCGGAGTTTCTGCCTTTGAAGAGAATCCGGATTTTGCAATGCCGGGTTACACAGAACACTATGTCGGAGAAGAAAATGATTTGGAACCTGAAAGTATCGAAGAATTAGACGAAGAAGTTATTGCAAGTCAGAGCGAAGACGAAGAATAATCATTTGGGACACGGTGATTTAAACACCGAGGTTTTATCATTAATAATAGAGAAGGGAGTTCATAATGCCTGGAACATACAATAGAGATAAACAAAATCAACCGATTGAATTTGATGCTCTTCAGATTGGTCTTGCATCACCGGAAAAGATCAGAGAGTGGTCTCATGGTGAAGTAAAAAAGCCTGAGACAATAAATTACAGAACTTTAAAGCCGGAGAAGGACGGACTTTTCTGCGAGAAGATTTTCGGACCAAGCAAAGACTGGGAATGTCATTGCGGTAAATATAAAAAAATCAGATATAAAGGAATGGTATGCGATAAGTGTGGCGTAGAAGTAACTAAAGCCGCAGTACGTAGAGAGAGAATGGGACATATCGAATTAGCATGTCCTGTATCTCATATCTGGTATTTTAAAGGTATACCTTCCCGTATGGGATTAATCCTTGATTTATCACCAAGGGTATTGGATAAAATATTATATTTCCACAGTTATATAGTATTAGATCCGGGAGAAACAGAGTTAGAATATAAGCAAGTACTGACACAGGATGAATACATGAATGCCATTGAGATGTACGGACATGGTTCGTTCCGTGCAGATATGGGTGCAGAAGCCGTGCAGGAATTACTTGCTGCTATCGATCTTGATAAAGAAGCAGAAGACCTCAAGGAAGAGCTCGACAACTCTACAGGTCAGAAGCGTGCAAGGATTATTAAGAGAATGGAAGTAATTGAAGCATTTAGAGAGTCCGGCAACAGACCTGAATGGATGATTCTTAATGTTATTCCGGTTATACCACCGGATCTTCGTCCTATGGTTCAGTTAGACGGTGGAAGATTTGCTACTTCCGATCTTAATGATTTATACAGAAGAATTGTAAACCGTAACAATCGTCTTAGAAAGTTACTTGAGATTAACGCGCCTGAAATCGTTGTACGTAACGAGAAGCGTATGCTTCAGGAAGCAGTTGACGGACTTATTGATAACGGCCGTAGAGGTCGTGCTGTCACAGGCCCGGGTAACAGAGCGCTTAAGTCACTTTCTGATATGCTTAAAGGTAAATCAGGACGTTTCCGTCAGAACCTGTTAGGTAAGCGTGTCGATTATTCGGGACGTTCCGTTATCGTGGTTGGACCTGAGCTTAAGATTTACCAGTGTGGTCTTCCTAAGGAAATGGCAATTGAGTTATTTAAGCCTTTCGTTATGAAGGTATTGGTAGAGACAGGTCAGGCTCACAATATTAAGAGTGCCAAGAAGATGGTAGAGAAATTAGATCCTAAGGTTTGGGATGTACTTGAAGATGTTATCAAAGAGCATCCGGTAATGCTTAACCGTGCTCCGACACTTCACAGACTTGGTATTCAGGCATTTGAGCCAATCCTTGTAGAAGGTAAAGCTATTAAGCTTCATCCGCTTGTATGTACTGCATACAACGCCGACTTTGACGGTGACCAGATGGCTGTGCATTTACCACTTACGGCAGAAGCACAGGCAGAATGCAGATTTATGCTTTTGTCACCAAACAACCTGCTTAAGCCTTCTGACGGTGGTCCTGTTGCAGTTCCTTCACAGGATATGGTATTAGGTATTTATTATCTTACACAGGAGAGATATAATCCTGATGATAAAGATAAGAAAGTATATAAGAGTGTTAGTGAAGCCATACTTGCATACGAGAATAAAGCAGTTAGTCTTCACGAGAGAGTTAAGGTTCGTGTAAGCAAAGAAGTCAATGGAGAAGTTATTACGGGAATAGTTGAGTCTACAGTAGGAAGACTTATCTTTAATGAGATTATTCCTCAGGATTTAGGATTTGTTGACAGAACAATTCCGGGTAATGAATTACTTCTTGAAGTTGATCATCTTGTAGGCAAGAAGGATTTAAAGAAGTTATTAGAGAAAGTAATCAATAACCACGGTGCAACTAAGACTGCTGAAGTGCTTGATGATATCAAAGCAATGGGTTATAAGTATTCTACACAGGCAGCAATGACCGTATCAATTTCAGATATGACTGTTCCTGTTAAGAAAGCAGAACTTATTGCAGAGGCTGAGCAGACAGTTTCTGATATTGCTAAGAAGTATAATCGTGGTTGGGTAACGGAAGAAGAGCGTTATCGTGATGTTATTAAGGTATGGGAAGATACTGATAACAAGATAACAACAGAGCTTCTTGCGGGATTAGATCAATATAACAATATTCATATGATGGCTGATTCAGGAGCCCGTGGTTCTGAGAAGCAGATCAAACAGTTAGTTGGTATGCGTGGACTTATGGCTGATACAACAGGTCGTACTATTGAGCTTCCTATTAAGTCTAACTTCCGTGAAGGTTTGGACGTATTGGAATACTTTATGTCAGCTCACGGTGCCAGAAAAGGTCTGTCAGATACAGCGCTTCGTACAGCCGATTCAGGATACCTTACAAGACGTCTCGTAGATGTATCACAGCAACTTATCGTAAGAGAAAGAGATTGTATTGCTGATACTGAAGAAGAGACTCCGGGCATGTATGTACGTGCATTTATGGAAGGTCGTGAAGAGATTGAATCACTTCAAGAGAGAATTACAGGAAGATTCTCTTGTGAGACAATTTGTGATAAAGACGGCAATGTAATCGTCAAAGCAAATCATATGATAACACCGAGAAGAGCAGAAGCGATTGTAACAAAAGGTGTTAATGAGAACGGTAAATTATTTGCCGACCTTATCGAAGCTGAGAAGGACGATCCTACAGTTAAAGAAAAGGCACAGATTAAGATTCGTACAATTTTAACCTGTCGCTCACGTAAAGGTGTTTGTGCAAAATGTTACGGTGCTAACATGGCTACAGGTAACGCCGTACAGGTTGGTGAAGCAATTGGTATTATTGCTGCTCAGTCAATCGGTGAGCCGGGTACACAGCTTACAATGCGTACATTCCATACAGGTGGTGTTGCCGGTAACGATATCACACAAGGTCTTCCTCGTGTGGAGGAAATCTTTGAGGCAAGAAAACCTAAGGGACTTGCTATTATATCTGAGATTGCCGGTACAATTGAGATACGAGATACTAAGAAGAAGAGAGAAGTCGTTGTAACAAGTGACGATGGTGAAGAGAAAGTTTATCTTATTCCTTATGGTTCACGTATCAAAGTATTGGAAGGACAGGTTATTGAAAAGGGTGATGAGCTTACGGAAGGTTCAGTTAACCCTCATGACATCATAGATATTAAGGGTGTAAGAGCCGTTCAGGATTATATGCTCCGTGAAGTTCAAAGAGTATATCGTCTTCAGGGTGTTGATATTAATGACAAGCATATCGAAGTTATTGTACACCAGATGCTTAAGAAAGTAAGAATCGACAATTCGGGAGATTCAGATTATCTGCCGGGTACACAGGTTGATGTATTAGAATATGAGGCTATAAATAAGCGTCTTGAAGAAGAAGGTAAGGAACCGGCTGAAGGAGAAAGAATCTTACTTGGTATTACTAAGGCAAGTCTTGCAACAGATTCATTCTTATCAGCAGCTTCATTCCAGGAGACTACTAAGGTTCTTACAGGTGCTGCAATTAAGGGTAAGGTTGACCCGCTTATCGGACTTAAGGAAAGCGTAATCTTAGGTAAACTCATTCCTGCCGGAACGGGTATGAAGAGATACAGTAATATTAAAATTAATACTACCTATCAGAATGAGATGTCAAGACAGATTGCTAAAGCTCAAGAAGATGCAAGCAAACTTGCTCAAAAAGAGATAGATGAAGCTACAGCAGAAAATACCACAGCAGTTGGTACACCTGAGACACCTGAGACAGAAGAGAAAAAAGACGGAGATATTTCGGTTCTTAGCGAAAGCATTATAAATGCGGACGCAGAATAATAGATAGTATAACACAATAAAAACAAAAGGAGGAAAAGGTTATGGCAGTTGCGTCACTAGTACTTGGTATTATTGCATTAGTATTATCTTTCACCGGTGGATTTGGATGGATAGGAACTATAGTAGCGATAGTAGGAATTATCCTTGGTGCATTAGGAAGAAAGGATCCGGAGAAAAAAGGAATGGCTACAGCAGGTTTGGTATGTTGTATAATCGCCGCTGTACTTGATACTATTGTTGCTATTGCATGTTTAGCATGCGTTGGAGCAGCAGGTGTTGCATCAACTATGGCATAATTAATTATTATGTTCTAATAGTGAATGATGCTCATGGTATAAGAGAGTAATAATTAATAGGGGCTGTAAAAAAACTCCCCTAACGGAAAAGCAGCTATGAGCTCGCGCTCATAGCTGCTTTTTGGTATAATTAAATTATGCTAATAACTAATTATAAAACCAATGATAATTATACATTAAAACAACTAAAATTACCATTGGTTATCGAAAAATTAATTGATATTTCTGATTCGGTCTATACTTTTTGTGATGTAATGGATCACATTGACCTAACACCATACTTTGTAGAAGCGAAAGGCTACAAAACAGGTCGCCCAAGATGTGATGCAGAAAAGTTACTAAAAGTAATTCTGTTTGCTTTCATGGAGAACGGTTACTGTTCGTTAAGAGAAATCGAAAAACTCTGTAATAATGACATAAGATTCATGTACCTGTTGGATGAAATGAAGGCACCTACCTTTGCCACCTTCGGCAACTTTATTCGTAATGAACTTACCTCATCAATCGAAGATATTTTTAATGATATAAACGCCTATATATTCAATAAGGAAAAAGTAGATCTTAATCATACTTACATTGACGGAACAAAGATTGAAGCGAATGCAAACAAGTATACTTGGGTTTGGAAGAAATCCTGCATAAGAAATCGCGATAAAGTTTTTGGTTATATTTCTGCATTAATTGAAGAAATGAATTCCGGAGTGTTATG
>JAIKVT010000246.1 GCA_024685495.1 Lachnospiraceae bacterium | reverse complement strand
TATATAATGGCTCCATTAATGTTGGGATTGGCTTTTATAGGTGAGCCAGTTATAAAGGTGCTATTAACAGAAAAATGGTTGTCAGCTGTTTTTTATATGCGTGTTTTTTGTATATCATATATGTTTTATCCTATTCATACAGCGAATTTGAATGCCATTAAGGCTATGGGGAGAAGCGACCTATTTCTTAAATTGGAGATCATAAAAAAGGTAATAGGTTTGGTATTATTACTTATTACCATGAATATCAGTGTTGAGGCTATGGCATATAGTTTGCTTTTTACAACAATTACAAGTCAAATTATTAATTCTTGGCCAAATAGAAAGTTACTGGGATATAGCTACTTAGAGCAAATTATGGATATTATACCCAATATTACACTGGCGGTATTTATGGGTGTTTGTATCTATTTCATCCAATATATACATATCTCAAATGTAATCGCTATTCTGTTACAACTTAGTATTGGGGCATCGATATATATAATTTGTTCAAAATTGTTTAAAATTGATAGCTTTTTGTATGTGCTTGATATAGTTAAATCATATAGAAAACACAAAGAAGAGCATAAATAAACGTGCATCCTAATAAATTATCTTTGTTTCTACATATCTAATTCACTTTTTATACCAAATAATGATTGATTATTTCTGAATGCTTATTTGGGAATGGTTGGTTGTAAGGTTATAAACATATAAAAGATACAATAGGGAGGCTAAAATAACTGTGAGCAATATTCTTGTAACGCGTTCGTCCATGCCCGATTATTCTGAATATTGTGAAGAAATTAAAAAACTCTGGGACAGCCATTGGTTGACAAATATGGGGATTGAGCATAAGACGCTTCAATATGAACTTGAAAAGTACTTAGATTGTCCACATGTTGTTCTCTACACAAATGGGCATCTTGCGCTAGAGAACGTTATTGCTGCAATGCAATTCAAGCCGGGTTCCGAGGTTGTTACGACGCCGTTTACATTTGCATCAACTACACACGCAATCGTCCGTAATGGTTTGGTGCCGATTTTCTGTGATGTGAACGACTATGATTACACGATAGACGTTGATAAGATTGAAGCATTGATCACAGATAAGACTGTTGCCATCGTGCCCGTCCATGTTTACGGTAACATATGCGATGTTGAGAGGATTCAATCAATTGCTGATAAGCATAATCTGAAAGTTATTTATGATGCTGCTCATGCCTTTGCTGTGAAGTATAAAGGAGTATCAAGTGCAAACTTCGGCGATGCTTCAATGTTCAGTTTCCATGCCACGAAGGTCTTTAACACGATCGAGGGTGGCGCGGTATGCTTTAAAGATGATACCCTAGTTTCCATAATGAATGACATGAAGAATTTCGGGATTCGCGGACCGGAGAGAGTTGTGTTTGTTGGCGGAAATGCTAAGATGAACGAATTCCAAGCAGCGATGGGAATTTGTAATCTACGACATTTAGATGATGAGATTACGAAAAGAAAGAAGGTTATGGAGAGATATAGGCAGCACTTGGAAAATACAGAAGGTATTAAGCTCTGTAAGGAACGGGATAATGTCGAATCAAACTATGCCTATTTCCCAGTAGTCTTCGATGGTTATAAGTACTCCAGGAATGTGGTGTTTGAAAGATTGGCTGAGAAAGGGATAGGAGCACGGAAGTACTTTTATCCTATTACAAACAGTTTTGAATGTTACGTAGATTATCCGACTGCTGGCGTTGAGAAAACGCCGGTTGCAGCTTACTTGGCTGACCGAGTGTTGACGCTTCCGATGTACGCCGATTTGGAACTTTCAGATGTGGATAGGATTTGCGATATTATTAAGAGATGATATGAGGAGGAACGAATGAAGCCGAAAAAGGTGTTGATCTTTCCAGCGGGGACAGAGATTGCATTTGAAATTCATAACGCGTTAAAATACTCTAAATTTGTTGAACTGTACGGTGCAAACAGTATGCCTAGCCATGCTGAATTTGTGTTCGAGAGATGTTATGAAGGACTGCCGTTTGAAAAAGAACCTGGATTCATTGATGCATTGAACGCATTGATTGATAAATGGCATATTGATTACATTTACCCTGCGCGTGACAGTGCATGCTTAATTCTTACCTGTGAAGCAGCAAATCTTCATACAGAAGTGGTAACTTCCCCATTACGGACAGTTGAGATTTGTAGATCAAAAAACAGGACATATGAGTTCTTTGAAGGGGAGGATTTCATTCCTAGAAACTATCATAGCATTGAAGAAATACAAGAGTATCCTGTATTTGCAAAGCCATCAGTTGGTCAAGGGTCGGTTGGTGCAAGGAGGATAAATTCTGCTGAAGAGCTTATGGGGCTACTTTCTTTAGAAGAAGAGTATGTTATTTGTGAATACCTTCCTGGAGAAGAATTCACTGTCGATTGTTTCACAGATAGACATGGAAAGCTTCGCGTCTGTCATCCAAGGAATCGTGAAAGAATTAAGACGGGAATATCAGTACGAAGCAGCCTAATTCTTTTAGATGATGAGATTAAGAGAATTGCAGAGCGAATAAACGAAAAACTTGTTTTTAATGGTGCATGGTTTTTTCAAGTTAAAAAGGATGCTAATGGAAGGTATGTATTGATGGAAGCTTCTCCACGGATTCCTGGGACGATGGGAGTATCACGGAACCTTGGAATCAACTATCCTTTACTTACTCTTTATAACATGTGGGGATATGATGTTGATATTATTGATAATGAAACAAACATCACATTAGATCGAGCATTTATTAGCAGATATAAAACAAGTGTTAAGTATCAGAAAGTGTATATAGACTTCGATGATACTTTGTATATAAGAGACAAAGTGAACGTGATGATGGTTGCATTCCTATATCAATGTGTAAATAAGGGAATTCCTATCATCCTTTTAACTAAGCATAGTAATAATATCCATGATTCGCTAAAAAAGTATAAGATTTCAGAGGAGCTCTTTTCTGAGATCATTCATATCGAACAGCAAGAGGATAAGAGTAAATATATAGAGGCAGATGGGATTCTAATTGATGATTCATTTGCAGAAAGAAAAAATGTGAGGGATAAGGTGGGAATACCTGTTTATGATCTTGATATGATTGAAAGTTTAATAGATTGGAGAATATAGATTATTCGATTTATATTCAAAATAATAAAGAGGGTTTTTCAATGGACAAGTATTTGGCATCTACTAGAGATATTCAGAATAGATTACTTAATGTGCTCCCCATGTCAAGAACAATCGAATTCTAGATTTTAGTAATCAGTTCTTCTGGATGGTAAATTGCAAATTCCGACCAAGCTGAACGCGGGTGTCCCGTTTCTCTGGAATCCCCACCGGATCAGGAAGACGAATAATCGGGAAAAAATAATCCGTTTCCGGATCGGAAATGATCATATCTGCTCATAGCGGGTTAAAAAGTTAGGAAGTTAACATCTATATCACGAAGCCATGAGGTGGATGAATTTGTAAAAGCGATTATGAAAGAACATTAAGACTATTATATCGAAGAGGTGATACAAACTACTGGTGGATGGGAGCATCTGGAAGAAAGATATAAATGGTGAAGATAAATTATAGGAGTAAAAAAATCATGGTAGAAGTATCTGCGACAATTCAACAAATACATGACCGGTTATATCATATGGCAAAAACGATAATTGCCATTCTAGAAAACCATAAAATACCTTATTCTATCGCATATGGAACATTGCTAGGAGCGGTTCGTCATAAAGGGTTTATTCCGTGGGATGAAGATTTTGATATGTGGCTTTTTGAAGATTCTTATGATGAAGCCATGAAAGTATTACGAGAAGAACTGCCGGAAGATATGTTTCTGGAGAATGAGGAATCTGAACCGAAGTATTTCCATGCATGGGCGCATGTTAAAGATTTGAAATCAGAAGTAAGCCATAAAAGATTTATACAAGATGGATGTTATATGCATCATGGTTTATATATTGATCTATATAAATTGTGGAAGGTTAAAGAGCGTGAGGTAAGAAAATTTTTAAATAATGAGAATAGGAGATATATTTTACGTAGAAAAGAAGTTGGATTGATTGATGAAGAAGAATACAAGAAACGTATGTCCATATTAGAGGAAGATGAAGAAAAAGAACGAATAAATAAATCTGAATCGGATGAGGAAGTATATGCTTTGTTGAATGTTTATAAATGTAAAATAATGTATGCTAAATACGTATTTCCTTTAAAAAAATACCGGTTTGAAGATTCTTATTTCTTTGGGATTAATCAAGCTGAGAGATTTCTAACTGATTTATATGGGGATTATATGACGCCGACACCGCCCGGAGAAAGAAAAAGGGGGCTTGATTCTGTAAAAATATTTGAATAATATTTTCAAATAGTTATATGTTTTCAGTTATTTAGCTCTTTTGTTGTTTATGATGAAAGGGATTATCTGATGACATGTTGAGAAAGTTGTTAAATATACAGTATAATAAGGAGGCATGATAAAAAGTAACAGTAGGTGATGCTGAGCTAGTCTTGAAGCTGTA
>JAIKVT010000123.1 GCA_024685495.1 Lachnospiraceae bacterium | reverse complement strand
TTAAAAGAAGAGATATTAGATATTGCGAAAGTTCCAATCTGGTTTGCAATCAACTTCTCAGATGAGGAATTTAATAAAAAGATTACTTGGCTAAGCAATTTAACTGACAGTCAATATGACAAGATAACGGGCATTGTCGTTGATTCTAAGAACTTCGGCTCGGGAACAACATTTGACTGGGAGAAAAATAAAGAGAAATTAGAGACTAAAGCATTAAAAGATAAAGACTTCATATTAGCAGGCGGACTTAAAGAGGATAACGTTCAAGAAGCAATAAAGATTCTAAGTCCTGACATCGTAGATGTAAGCTCAGGTGTTGAGAAGTCAAAGGAACAAATAGGAAAAGACAAAAAGCTAATCGATAATTTTGTTAAAGCAGTAAGAAAGGGAACAATATGAACGCTAAAGCATATTTTGGACAATACGGAGGACAATACGTATCAGAATCTCTTATGAATGTGTTAGACGAGATTGACAACGAATTTGAAAAGGCGATAAGAGACGAAGAGTTCTTAAAAGAATATCATTACTACTTAAAAGAATATGTGGGAAGAGAGACACCACTTTATCTTGCTGAGAATTTATCTAAGAAATACGGCACTAAGATTTATCTTAAGAGAGAAGACTTAAATCACACGGGTGCTCATAAGATTAACAATGTAATCGGACAGATTCTTCTTGCAAAGAGAATGGGCAAGACAAAAATAATCGCTGAGACGGGCGCCGGACAACACGGTGTTGCAACAGCGACGGGATGTGCACTGTTCGGTATGGAATGTACGGTTTACATGGGTAGCGAAGATGTGAAGAGACAGGCACTTAACGTAATGAGAATGGAAATGCTTGGTGCAGAAGTAGTGTCAGTTGAATCAGGATCCAACACACTAAAGGATGCTACTAATGAGGCGATAAGAACATGGGCGAAACGCGCTGAAGACACATTTTACATAATAGGCTCAGCAATCGGCCCTTACCCATATCCTAAGATGGTCAAAGAATTCCAATCCTGCATCTCAAGAGAAGCAAAGAAGCAGCATTTTGAAAAAGAGGGAAAACTTCCCGATGTCGTGATGGCATGTGTTGGAGGCGGTTCTAATTCGATAGGAATGTTTGCGGATTTCATCGATGAAAAGGATGTCGAGTTAATCGGTGTCGAGGCAGCGGGAAAAGGTATTGATACTAATGAACATGCGGCATCAATGGCAAGAGGTCGAATCGGAGTTCTTCATGGTACAAGATCATATCTTCTGCAGGATGAAGATGGTAACATTCAGCTTGCTCATTCGATTTCAGCAGGACTTGATTATCCCGGAGTCGGCCCGGAACATGCATATCTTAAAGACACAGGTCGTGCTAAATACGTTCCGATAACCGACGAAGAAGCGATGTCTGCACTTATGGAACTTACAAGGGAAGAAGGAATTATCCCCGCTATCGAAAGTGCCCACGCGATGGCATACGCAATTAAAAAGGCTAAAGAGATGGATGCTAATCAATCTATGATTATATGTCTTTCCGGCAGAGGTGATAAGGATGTCAATACGATTTCCGATTATCTTGACGGCAAGGGATATTTGAACTAGGAGGTGTGGACGTGAACAGGATAGAAAAGCAACTTAACGAATGTAAAGAAAATAACGAGAAGGCATTTATAACATATCTTACGGCAGGGCTCGGAGGTATGGATGCCACGAAAAAGATTATTAAAGCGCAGGAAGGCATCACAGATGTCTTAGAACTTGGAATTCCGTTCTCAGATCCTATAGCGGACGGCCCGGTAATTCAAGAGGCGAGTTTTGATGCAATTAATGAGGGTGCATCACTTCGTAAGACATTTGAGCTTATGAAGGAGCTTCGAAGCGAAGGGTGCGAGCAGGCAATACTCTTTATGATGTATTACAACACGATTCTAAATGTCGGTCTAGATGAGTTTGCTAAGCGATGTAAAGAGTGCGGAGTGGACGGTCTTATAGTTCCCGATCTTCCCTTCGAAGAGCAGGAGGATTTGCAAGAGGCGCTTGACAGATACGACGCAACGATTCTTATTCAGCTTGTTGCACCTATAAGTGCTGACAGAATCCCTGAGATCCTAAAGAACGCCAGAGGATTTGTATATTGCGTATCGACTATGGGTGTCACAGGCGGAGATGCACAGTTTCACAGTAAGGTAATCGATTATCTGTCAAATGTGAAATCACACAGTAAGATTCCTGTGATGATGGGATTTGGCATAAGAGAAGCGAAAGACGTCGAGCCTATGAAAGATATTATTGACGGCGCAATTGTAGGTTCACATTTTATTAAGCTGTTAAGAAAAGCTGATTATGACCCGAACGCCGCAAAAGAATATGTATCGACATTCAGAAGAGAAATGAATGCATAGAATAAAAGAAGTCACATAATTCCAAAAAAGAAAAGATTAAAGAAGAAAAGATTAAAGAAGTCACTTAGTTCCAAAAGAGAAAAGGAGAAAGATTATGATTAAAGAAGCAATTGAGAAAATCGTTATGAAAGAAGATTTAACATACGATGAAGCATATACGGTAATGAACGAGATAATGTCAGGTAAGACATCTCAGACACAAAACGCAGCATTTCTTGCAGCGTTATCTACTAAGAGTACAAAAAAAGAGACAGAGGAAGAAATCTTAGGTTGTGCCAAAGCGATGAGAGAGCATGCTACAAAGTGCGATCTTGGCGGAATGGATGCAATGGAAATTGTCGGAACGGGCGGAGACAGGGCAGGAAGCTTTAATATCTCAACTACGACAGCATTTGTTGCGGCAGCAGCAGGAATCAAGGTTGCAAAGCATGGAAACCGCGCCGCATCATCTCTTAGCGGTACTGCAGATTGTCTTGAGGCGTTAGGTGCTAATATCGATAAGACTCCTGAAGAATGTAAGAAGCTTCTTGAAGATACTAATTTCTGTTTCTTCTTTGCTCAGAAATATCATACTTCAATGAAGTATGTCGGAGCAATCAGAAAAGAACTTGGATTTAGAACGGTATTTAATATCTTAGGACCCTTAACTAATCCGGCTTGTCCTAACAGACAGCTTCTTGGAGTATACGATGAGTGCTTAGTTGAGCCCCTTGCAAGAGTATTGTCAGACATGGGTGTTAAGCGTGGAATGGTTGTATACGGAAGAGAAAAGCTCGATGAGATTTCCGCTGTTGGACCTACATTCGTATGCGAAGTTAATAACGGATATTACAGATCTTATGATATATCACCTGAGGTATTTGGATTCGACAGATGCGAGAAGGAAGAGCTTGTCGGCGGTACACCCGAAGAAAATGCCGAGATTACAAAGGGAATTTTAAAGGGTGAAATCACAGGCGGAAAGCGAAGCACGGTACTTATGAATGCAGGCGCAGCGCTTTATATCGGTGAGAAGGCAGACTCTGTTGCTAAGGGCGTTGCTCTCGCGGAAGAGATTATCGATTCCGGCAAGGCATACGAAGCAATGGAGAAGTACATAGCAGCATCTAATAAATAATTAGCAAATATATAGATTATTAGCAAATATATAGATTATTAGTATATAAATTTTAGGGCGGAGGTGTCCAAATAATCGGACACATTGAATTCGCCCTATCAAGAGGTAGCAAAATGGATTATAAGCATTTACAAAAATATACAAAGGGATATAATTATATACCCGTTAAAAAAGAAATATTTTCCGATATAAGAACTCCCATACAGCTTCTTAGAGTTTTTAAAAATGTGAGTTCTCATGTATTTATTCTTGAAAGTGTTATGAATCAGGAGAACTGGGGAAGATATACTTTCTTAGGCTTTAATCCTAAGCTTTGCATTACATGTAATGACGGACATCTTAAGGTTGTTGATGATGATCAAAATGTCATTACCGATAAAGATGTTGCTCATCCAAAGGAATATATTGAGCAGATTTTAGAAGAGCATAAGAGCCCGAAGTTAGAAGGTTATCCTTCGTTTACGGGAGGCCTTGTCGGATACTTTTCGTTTGACTATATCAAATATGCCGAGCCTAAGTTAAGACTTGATGCCGAAGATTCGGAAGGCTTTAAGGATATGGATTTGATGCTTTTTGATAAAGTGATAGCTTTCGACAATGTGAAGCAGAAGATTGTTGTTATTGTAAATGCGACTTCTAAGAACTTTAAAGAAAGCTATGCTAAGGCTGTCTCAGATATTGATGAGATTATCGATTTAATCAAACACGGTAAAGAAGCAGATATAGACAAAGGTGTTCTTAAGTCTGATTACAGAGCGTTATTCAGTAGAGAAGAGTTTTGTAATAATGTTAAGAAGGCCAAAGATTATATCTATGACGGAGACATTTTCCAGGTGGTTTTATCGAACAGATTAGAGGCCGATTTCGAGGGAAGTCTCTTTGATACATACAGGACGCTTCGAACGGTTAATCCGTCACCTTATATGTTCTACTTTATGGGTGATGATGTAGAAGTTGCCGGAGCCAGTCCGGAGACGCTTGTCAAATTAGAGGATAGTATACTCCACACATTTCCATTAGCAGGAACAAGACCAAGGGGTAAGACACATGAGGAAGATATAGCGCTTGAGAAGGAAATCCTTAACGACGAGAAAGAAAAAGCTGAGCACAATATGCTTGTCGATCTTGGTAGAAATGATATTGGTAAAATCTCTAAGTTCGGCTCGGTTGAAGTTGAAGAATATATGAGTATTCAGAGATTTTCTCACGTTATGCACATTGGTTCAACCGTAAGGGGAGAGCTTGACGAAGGACACAGTGCAGTCGATGCGGTTGATGCAATTTTGCCTGCCGGAACGCTATCGGGTGCGCCAAAAATAAGAGCATGTGAGATTATCAATGAACTTGAGAATAATAAGCGCGGAATCTACGGTGGTGCTGTGGGTTATCTCGACTTTACGGGTAACTTAGATACTGCAATTGCCATACGTCTGGCGTTTAAGAAAAATGACAAGGTGTTCGTTCGCTCGGGTGCAGGAATTGTTGCGGATTCTGATCCTGACAGTGAGTACGAAGAATGTCTTAACAAAGCTAAAGCAGTTATGCTTTCGATTAAGTCGGCATCTGAGATGGAGGATTAGAATATGATTTTACTTATAGATAATTATGACAGCTTCTCGTATAATCTATATCAGCTTATAGGTTCGATTAACCCGGATATTAAAGTTGTAAGAAATGATGAGATAAATGTTGATGATATAAGGAAGTTGTCACCAAGCCATATAATCTTAAGTCCCGGACCCGGTCATCCGAGTAATGCGGGAATTTGTGAAGATGTAGTTAGAAGCCTGTCAGGAGAGATTCCGATACTCGGAGTTTGTCTTGGTCATCAGGCAATAGTTGATGCCTTCGGCGGGGTAGTAGATCATGCCAAACGACTAATGCATGGGAAGAAGTCCGTCGCTAATATAGAAAACTCCACATCAATATTCCGAGGTCTTCCGACCGCCATTGAAGTTGCACGTTATCACTCTCTAAGTGCGAATAGCTCTGCGCTGCCGAAGGATATTAATGTGATAGCAACAGCAGATGATGATGGAGAAATAATGGGAGTTGCTCATAAAGAGCATGACACTTATGGTTTGCAGTTTCATCCGGAATCAATACTTACGCCGGATGGAAAGAAGATTCTCAGTAATTTTTTGAGACGAACTATGTGTCTTGACACATAACTTTACATATAACTTGACAGTAAACCCATCAAAGTATACACTTAAGTAGTATCACTTTGGTGGGTTTTATTATATAAAGGAAAAGATTATGAATCATAAATGTGATGTGGTAATTGTCGGAACAGGAGCAGCGGGACTTTTTTCAGCATTGAGATTTCCTGAAGATGTCAATATCCATATGGTTACGAAGAGAAAAGTAGACGAATCGGATTCTTATCTTGCGCAGGGTGGAATCTCTGTATTATTAGATGAAGATGATTACGATGATTATTTTGAAGATACCATGAGAGCAGGTCACTTCGAGAATAAGAAGGATGCTGTAGATGTCATGATTAGATCTTCGAAAGAAGTTATCGATAAGCTGATTGAATATGGCGTGGATTTTGAAAGAGATGCCGACGGTAATTTGTTATTTACAAAAGAAGGTGCTCATTCTCAGGCAAGAATTTTGTTTCATGAAGATGAGACGGGGCGTGAAATTACATCGACACTTTTAAAGCGCGTAAGAGAGAGAAAGAATATCACGATTCATGAATATATAACGATGATTGATGTAATCGAGAAGGATAACGTATGCGGCGGAATAGTAGTCGTTAATGAAGATAAAGAGTTATCCGTTATCGAGGCTAATGACGTTATCTTAGCTTGCGGCGGAATCGGCGGACTTTATAAGAATTCTACGAATTTCCCACATATTACGGGTGATGCCATATCAATTGCAATTAAGCACGGTGTGGAAGTTGAGAATCTTGATTATGTTCAGATTCATCCTACAACTCTCTATTCAAAAAATCCGGGAAGAAGATTTCTTATATCCGAATCCGTAAGAGGCGAAGGTGCAATCTTACTCGATAAGAACGGCAATCGATTTACCGATGAATTACAGCCGAGAGACGTTGTGACGGAAGCTATTCGACAACAGATGAAAATAGACGGTACGGAATATGTCCTAGAAGATATGAGACCGTTAGGAAAGCAAACTATTTTACATCATTTTCCTAATATATATGAGAGATGTAAGCAGGAAGGATATGATGTTGTTAATGAGCCTATTCCTGTTGTGCCCGCTCAGCATTATCACATGGGTGGAGTTAAGGTCGATCTTAACAGCGAATCAACTATGCACGGTCTATACGTTGTCGGTGAAGCGAGCTGTAACGGAGTGCACGGTAAGAATCGTCTTGCAAGTAATTCGCTTCTTGAGGCTTTGGTATTTGCCAAAAGAGCCGCAGAGAATATCATAAGAAGAGGCGATAAGGGATGCGATAATTACTATGTGGATTTAGAAGAGTATAAAGATTTAGAAGGACTCTTTGATGAATACAGAACAAGTGCGCTTAAGAAGATAGCTCAGTAAAAGCAATTACGAATTAACCTCGTCGAAGAATCAGGCGCATAAATTAACACAATACTAATATGTTAATACATGGAGGAAATAATGGATAACATTACAATGAAATTAAATGCAGATAAATATTTGATGATGGCACTTGAAGAAGATATTACAAGTGAAGACGTATCGACTAATGCCGTTATGCCGGAATATAAGAAGGGCACGGTTGATTTAATCTGCAAAAGCGACGGTGTAATCTGTGGCCTTGAGGTATATGGAAGGGTGTTTCAACTACTCGATGAAGCCACGGAAATAGACTATAAAGTCAAGGATGGAGATAAGGTGACAAGCGGTCAGCTTCTTGCAGTTGTTACAGGTGATATAAGAGTTCTTTTATCGGGAGAGAGAGTGGCACTTAATTATCTACAGAGGATGAGTGGAATCGCTACATATACCAATCAGGTAGCGTCTCTTCTTAAAGGAAGTAAGACGACACTTCTCGACACCAGAAAGACTACGCCTAATGCGAGAATTTTCGAGAAGTATGCCGTAAGAGTCGGCGGTGGTTCTAATCACAGATATAATCTTAGCGACGGCGTAATGCTTAAGGATAATCATATCGGAGCCGCAGGAAGTATTACGAAAGCAGTTGCGATGGCAAAAGACTATGCGCCTTTTGTAAGAAAGGTTGAAGTAGAAGTTGAGACGCTAGATCAGGTTAAGGAAGCGGCTGATGCGGGTGCCGATATTATAATGCTTGATAACATGGATATCGATACCATGAAAAAGGCGATAGAGATAATTGACGGAAGAGCTAAGACAGAGTGTTCAGGCAATGTTACTAAGGAGAACATTGATAAGCTTAGCAAGGTAGGTGTTGACTATATTTCCAGTGGAGCGTTAACACATTCTGCACCTATAATGGATATTTCAATGAAAAATATGAAGGTGTTATAGATGACAACTAATGAACGAAGAAGGAAAATATTCGAACAATTAAAAGCGTCTAAAGAGGCCATTCCCGCTAAAGTATTTGCGGCAGATTATAAAGTGAGCCGCCAGATTATTGTGGGAGACATGGCTGTAATAAGAGCGAACCACCCTGAGATAATATCTACAAATCGAGGATACGTCTTGGGTGAAAAAAGCACATTTACAAGGGAATTCAAAGTAAAGCACGGGCCGGATCGTGTCAAGGAGGAGCTGACACTTATCGTGGATCATGGTGGCACTGTAAGAAATGTCAGCATCAGCCATAGAGCGTACGGTCGAATTTCTGCGGAGATGAGCATAAGCTCAAGGCAGGATGTCGTGGAATTCGTCGAGCGATTATTAGACAGTAAGTCCACGCTTCTTGGAAGCGTAACGAGCGGATATCACTATCATCTTGTGGAGGCATCCGGCGAGGAGCGGCTTGATTTGATAGAAGAGAAGTTGGGCGAAGCAGGATTTTTGGTTCCTCTTCTTCCCTGGGAGAAGTATGGAGAGGAAGCCGAGTAATTTTTTTATGGGAAATGCGAATTGGAAGTTGAGTATTCTTCTAAAGGCAAATGTGAATTGGAAGTTGAGTAATAAGGAGGAAAATTATGACTGTTAAAGAACTTCAGGACGAGATAATAAGACTTAAGAAAGAAAAAGATGTGTGTATCCTAGCGCATGCATATCAGAAACAAAGCATCCTAGAGGTTGCTGATTATACGGGAGATTCATTTGGATTAAGCGTGCAGGGAAGAGATGCGAAGAATAATAATATCATGATGTGTGGCGTGCGTTTTATGGCAGAGACGTGTAAGGTGTTATCGCCAAATAAGAGAGTATATCTTCCTAATCCTGCGGCAGGCTGTCCGATGGCTGAGCAGATGAGCGTAGAAGAACTTCGTGAACTTAAGAAAAAACATCCCGATTATGCAGTTGTATGTTATATTAATACAACAGTTGATTTAAAGACTGAATGTGATATGTGCGTTACAAGCTCTTCGGCAGTAAGGCTTGTAGGCAAGATGAAAGAAGATAAGATTTTATTTATACCCGATCCTAATCTTGGCTCTTTCGTTGCAGATAAGTTGCCCGAGAAGGAATTCGTATTTTACAACGGCGGGTGCCCCGTACATTATATGGTGGATGAAGAAAAAGTGTTGCAGGCAAAGAAGGAACATCCTAATGCCCTTTTATTGGTACACCCCGAATGTAAGAGTGAAGTGGTTGGTCTTGCTGATTATGTCGGAGCTACAACAGGAATAATGGACTATGCGATTAAGTCCGATGCTAAGGAATTTATCATCGGAACAGAGAACAGTATTGTAGAACATTTACAATTTGACTGCCCTGAAAAGAAGTTTTATCCATTATCTGTCAAACTCTCTTGTGCTAATATGAGATTGGTAACGCTTTATGACATTTATAATACGCTTAGTGGCAAAGGCGGTGAGGAGATTATCCTTGATAAAGATGTAATCGAGAAATCGTCTGTTTGTATTAATCGAATGATTGAGGGATAGAATGCCGGACAGTAATGAGTTAACACAGAATATAGATTTGGCTAATCAGAATACCGAAAGTGCGAAGATTACGGAACCTAAGTCCAAGACGAGAATAGTCTTGGGCTATGTGGGTTTTATCTTGGCACTTTTTTTGATACTTTTTGTTGTATGTATGTTCCTTAAGATGACAGAGCCTGTCAATGTGGCATCGTTACAGGGAATATATAAGGAAAAGAACAGTCTCGATGTTGTGGTAATCGGTGCGAGTGAAGCTTATGCTAATTATTGTGCACCGCTTGCCTATGATGAATATGGCTATACTTCATATTCATACGGAGTATCGGGAGTTCCCGGAAATCTCTATAAATCAATGCTTAAAGAAGTGCTGTCTGCGCAGAGTCCCAAGCTGGTGATTTTTGAGATGAACGGTCTTCTTCAAAATGACTATTACTATGAGAGACAGGGTAATCTTCACGGATATCTCGATAACATAGACGGAACCGAGAATAGAGAGGAAGCAATCAAATACGCTGTTACACAGGATAGACAAGACGACTTTAAGTTGTCTAATTTCTTAGATGTATATCACAACAGCTGGCAGGATCCGGGCAAATGCTTTGCAACACTTTACACCCGTGTCGGCATGGCGCTTGAGCCTCGTTCTAACATGAAAGGTTATGCGACATTTGCTAAGCATGCGAAAGAAAAAACTGACGAAGTTAAGCACAACGCGTTTACCGATAAGAGTAAGATGATTTTTGAAGACCTGCTTACTTACTGTGATTCCTGCGGTGTTGAAAATGTTCTTTTTGCAAGATTTCCACATCAGAATAAGGACACTGAAGATGAGATTAAGAATCAGATTAGTGAGATGACATCCGCTCACGGATATGAGTTCGTAGACTTTGGATATGCTAAGGAAGAAGCGGGAATTGTTCCCATAGATGACTACTACAATGATGAGCATTTTAATGCGAAGGGCGCCGAGAAGTTCACATCATTTTTGGGCAATTACATAACAAGCCATTATGATGTTAAGAGTGAAAAATCCGAAGAGATTAAAGAAAGCTGGGCTAAGTCTGTTGAGAATACAAAAGAAATATTGACTAGTGCTAAGGCTGATATTTCCGATAATTTAGGAACATATTATTATGAATTAAGTGTATACTTACCTAAGTGGCTTCAGGTAAAATAGTTTGTTTATAACGGTTACTCACAGTTGACGGAGAGGATTATTTTTATGGAAAATGTGTTAGAATGGCTGGAGGCTACGGCTAAGAGACTTCCGACTAAAGTAGCATTTACAAGTGAAAATGCAAAAGAGTGTGTTAGCGAAGTTACCTTCGAAGAAGTGTATGATAGGGCCAAACAGATTGGCTCTGTTATTCTGGAAGATACAAAGGACGATGATAAAAGTCCTGTAGCGGTATTTTCTGCAAGAGCGGCAACTACACCTGTTTTATTTTTAGCAACAGTTTATACGGGAAGGGCTTATGCACCGATTGATGTGGCAATGCCTAAGCTTAGAATAGGAAAGATTATTGACAACTTAAAGACTCCCGTTGTGCTTGTTGACAAAGAGAGCTTTGAAGGATTTGTAAATCTTGCGAAGGACATTTATTCGGACACATATCCAAATGTATATGTAATAGATTTTGCAAATGACAGATACGAGATATATAAAGGCGGAGATTTCGAAAGTGCCGTATCAAACGGAGACTTAGATGATTCGCTGATTAATGAGGATGCGCTAAAGAAGGTCAGAGACAATGCATTGCCGCAGGATGCTTTATATATCATTCATACATCCGGCTCATCAGGAAAGCCTAAGGGAGTTGTGACAAGTCACGAATCGCTTATTAATTATATTAACAGCTACGGCGATGTTATGGGAATCGAGGAGTCAGACAGATTCGGTAACCAGTCGCCGCTTGATTATATCGCAGCTATAAGAGACATCTATCTGCCACTTAAGTTCGGTGCAAGTTCATTTATTATTCCTAAGAAATATTTTATGGATCCGAATGCGCTCTTTACTTATCTTAACGACAATAAGGTTACGGCAGTGGGATGGAGCGTATCGGCGCTTACGGTGCCGCTCAGTCTCGGAGCATTTGAGGAAGTTAAGCTTGATACTTTAGCTAAGGTTTGTTTCTCAGGTTCGGTTATGCCCTGTTCTGCGCTTAAAGTATGGCAGGAGAATCTTCCGAACGCTTTATTCGTTAATCAGTATGGCCCGACAGAGACGACGGCAAGCTGTACTTATTATGTGGTAGATCACGTTGTAGAAGACGATGAGATACTTCCAATCGGAAAGCCGTATAACGGTTACGATGTGTTCTTGACAGATGTTGACGATGATAGTAGAGTTATTACCGAAGAAAATACGAAAGGCCAGCTTTGCGTAGCAGGTATTTCTCTTGCGATCGGCTATTACAACGATGAAGAAAGAACGGATGATAATTTCGTTGTAAGAGAATTGTCAGACGGCACGACTAAGAGAGTGTATAAGACCGGCGATATAGGCTCAATTAATAACGGAATGTTCGAGTTCCACGGAAGATTAGACAGACAGATTAAGCACATGGGACATCGCGTCGAGTTAGACGAAGTAGAGCATGCAGCCAATTCAGTTGAAAATGTGAGTGAGAGCTGTTGCGTATATAATAAAGCCAAGGAGAGTTTGATACTTTTCTATACCGGTGATACGATTAAGAAAGAGTTGTCTCTTCGATTAAGAGAAATGATACCCGGCTTTATGGTGCCGCGTAAGATTAAGCAGTTAGACAGTTTGCCAAAGCTTCCTAACGGTAAAATCGATATCAAGGAATTAGAGAAGCAGGCAGGAATCAGAAAGTAAAAACGTTAGCACAGCTTATCGGAGAATTACAATATATAAAACGGAGGGAATTTATTATGGAAACAAAAGAAACTATTATTGAGATTTTAGAAGAGATCAGACCTGATGTAGAATTTGAAAATGAGACATCACTTGTTGACGGCAACGTATTAGAGTCATTTGATATTGTATCATTAGTATCTGAATTATCAGATGAGTTTGATATCACAATCAGACCTAAAGATTTAGTACCTGAGAACTTCAACTCGGTTGATGCTATGACAGCACTTGTAGAGAAGTTAATGGACGAATAAAAAAATATACAGAATGGAGCAATTATATGAGTACCCCATGTTACGTATTTGATTTTGATGAATTTGAAAAAAGAGCGAACACAATAGCTGATGCCTTACCTAACATACCGCTTACATATTCCATTAAGGCTAATCCTTTTCTTTTAAATGATTTGCCTGATGCGATTTCGCATGTAGAGGTATGCTCTCCCGGAGAACTTGAGATATGTAAAGCACTCAACGTGCCCGGAGAGAAAATAATATATTCCGGTGTCGTTAAAGAGCAGGAAGATATACATGAAGCATTGACTTACGGAGTGGATATAATTACTTGCGAAAGTCTCAGACACGCCGCATTAATCCAACAGGAAAATGTTAAGGTTAAGACAATTCTTCGTCTTACGAGCGGCAATCAATTTGGTATGTCGATTGAAGATATTGAATATATCATTGAGAACAA
>JAIKVT010000217.1 GCA_024685495.1 Lachnospiraceae bacterium | reverse complement strand
CTTATTGCTCCCCGCTCATTTGTTCTAATTGTTTTTGTAATTGCCAATTCTCCTGTTTATTAATTCCTTTCGGATTATCAGAGAATTTCTTCTTTTCCTGGTTAAGGCCCATTTGTTTTTGAGCCCATGTAATATATTCGTTTATAGCTTGCGGCTCTTCCGGAACACGGAAACCTACGATAATATTGCCGTCAAGCTGTGTCTTTCGTCTTACTATTTCTGCGGGGATTTTGAAGTTTCGGGTAGTTACTCGATCGGTTCCGTCAAACTTCGCTGTTTCTTCCCAACTGACTGTAGCAGGCATACCTTTAAAGATTTTTGTAGAAGTCTTTTTAAGCATTATGCCGACACCATCGTGGCTGACATCCTTGATGATACATCGATCCGGCATATCTAAGCCGTCCCATTGAACAAATCCCGGGCAGTCAACGGGAATTCTGAATTTATCCCTTCGATTATACTCCGTGGCATTTTGCTTTGATATAATACATGTGGCGTTGCTGTCTGTGCCGATTTTGATAAAGCTTACACTTACATTTCGCCAACGATATGTTTTGCCGTTTGGAAGAATCGCATATAGAGTACTTTGCACACTGTGTGATGCAAAGTCTATGTTCTTTTTATCATAGATAATATTATTAACTAATATATAGTGAGATATTTTTTTCTTGGCTAAGAACATACTGAGTTTTTGTTTTAATGCAGTATCCTGTAAAAGAACTGCATTAAAATCGAGCAGAGCATTTGTCTGCGGATCTAAGCACGACAATTTTAAAGTGCATTTTGGCGTTCTTGCTATTTCTTCAATATACAAAGTTATATCCCCTCTATAACTACCCCATAAATTAAATTATATTTTAACATATTATCAGATAAAATGGTAAGAATATATGGTATTTTTTAGCATTTTTTGTTATAATTCGTGTTCAGATGGGTATTGTTTAGAGTAAAAACAATAATATTCATGTTTATAAAGTCAGAATTCAATTTTTAAAATAAACCAGTTCACGGAGGTAGAGATTATGTTTTGTGAAAATTGTGGAAGTAAATTACCGGATAATGCCAATACATGTCCTAATTGTGGAGCCAAAGTCAAAGTAGAGAGTGCTTCATATAAAGAGTTAAATGAGACGACAGGAGCTCAGACTAATAACGCAACTAATTTTAACGAGACTAATAATGCCGGAGCTGATTTTAATACAAATAATAACGCCGGAGCCAATTACAACACAACTAACAATATGAATTACAACACCGGTGCTAATAATACTAACTACAATACAGGTGCTAACAGTAACATGACATATAATAATGTTACCGGAAGACAGGAGCCTTATCTTGCAGGTCATGATAAGACGGCAATGGCACTTTTTAGTATCTTCTTAGGAGGATTCGGTGTTCATAACTTTATAATGGGTGAGACAAGAAAAGGTGTTATTCGTATTGTCTTCACATTAGCTGTATGTGGAGTCGGCGGAATATTCGGACTTGTAGATTTTATCAAGATTCTTTCGGACACTTATGTTGTAGATCCTGAGAAGTATTTCTTCTAACAGCAAGAAGCTTATTCATCTGAAGCAGATGATATTCGCTTATCCGGATTAGAGAATAAGCCCTCATCTTAATTACAGAATATGCATCCATCTGTGCCATATACTTTGGGATAAGTCCCATTTTATAATGGCATCGTCAGGATTTATAAAGCGAAGTATATATACGGCAACGAATATGATGGCGACAAATATTGCCATTGCAATCAGGCTTTTTTTGGAAAAGCGTTTATAGAACAGACATACTATGGCTACAATAGGCATTATGAATATCAGAGGATGCCATAGAAGTGCCTCATTCACATTTCCCATAATCAGATAGAAGGCGGCGTGCCTCATTCCGCATCCTGGACATGGCATTCCTGTTAAGAATCTGATAGGACAGCCGATAATATAATAGAGGGCAAAGACTATTGCCAAAACTATAATTATTAATGAAATCAACTTGATATTTTTCTTCATATTGCATACTATATCTTATGATAGGTCATGTGGCAAGTTGTGAAATGTTAATTTATGCCGCACATTTATAAGAGATATGAAGAGTCTTACGACGGCGAACCGTCACGAGGTTTATAGATATGAAATTCACAAGATTAAATGATAACGTTATAAGATGCGTTATATCCAAAGAAGAAATGTATGACTACGGAATTGAGATTTCCGAGATAGTCGACAATAGAGATAAAGCAGAAGATTTTCTTAGAAAAGTAATGCAGGAAGCCAGATATGAACTTAATTACAAGACACAGGGCGGAGCGCTTAGCGTTCAGATAGCAGTACTTCCCGAAGGTGATGTAGCTATGACAATTGCTGAAGCATTGCCTGAGAAGATCGAAAGTCAGATGAATATTCTTAAGCACTATCTCGAAGATTTCCAGAAGGTTTTAGATCAGAAGATTAGCGAGAAGAAGAAGAGCGAATCTAAAGAAGAGTCTAAGCCGGGTGACGTGGTTAAGAGTTTTATCAGTGTTACGGAAGCTGTATGGGTTCGTTGTGACAGCATGGACACCTGCATGGATATCGCTAATATAATTGATGAAAATGTTATTAGATCATCAGCTCTTTATACTTATAAGGACGAGTATTACTATAAGTTAGAGATTGCAGATGGTGAGAAAATCGGAGAATTATTCTTAAGCTTTTGCGAATATGGCGAAGAGATTTTCTTAGAGCATGAGGGTGCCGTTATGATCTACGAGCACGGTCGATGCCTAATTGCGAAAGATGCAATTGCTACATTAAGAAATCTATAATTTTTTATCCTTTCTTTTATTTATCTAAGGAGTCGGACGAGCATCCGACTTCTTTTTTTTTCTCTAAGTTTGTGAAAAAAATGTGAAAAAGTACTTGTATAAAGTTATCATATATGATAACATATAAAACAGTTGGCGGAGGTGCTTTTCATGAAGAAGAGGTATGAAGACGGCATCGTCCCCGGTAGTAGTAGTCGTGCCAGGATGGAG
>JAIKVT010000210.1 GCA_024685495.1 Lachnospiraceae bacterium | reverse complement strand
GTCTGATTGCTCCATGAAAAATATCTCCACACCGTGTCAAATCCATTAGGATCTGATATCGCAATAACCGTGAGCACTCCTGCTACAGCAAGAAGTGGAACAGCTATTATAAGACGGTTTCGAATCTTTTTCTGATCTAAGTGAAATGTCTCACTAATAATTAATCTCGCACTACGAAATGCAGTATCTCCCGAAGTTATAGGACATATAATTACTCCGACAACGGCAAGCACTGCTCCAAATCCTCCGAGTGCTTCCTTAGAAATTGTATATACAACCGAAGATGCGCCGCCTTGCAATGCGTTGTTGAGAAGTTCTGTTGTCTCATAAAATGATACGCCTGCGCATGCCCAAATTAATGCGATAACAGCTTCGCTTATCATTGCACCGTAGAATACCGGACGACCATCCTTCTCAGATGTAATACATTTTGATATCATAGGCGATTGCGTCGCGTGGAAACCTGATATGGCACCGCATGCAACGGTAATAAACATAAACGGCCATACGGGACGACCTACGGGATTCATATTTTCAAATGTAAATTCAGGAACGGTATAATTACCGCTAAAGAAGATTCCACCGATAACGGCAAGTGCCATAACAATAAGAAGCACTCCAAATATCGGATATAATTTACCAATTACTTTATCAATGGGAACAATTGTAGCAACAAAATAATACACAAGAATAATGATACACCACACCGATCCGTCTATATCAAACGGAACAATATCTTCAAGTAATGCAGCCGGACTTGTAATAAATACCGTACCGCATAAAATCAGAAGAATAACCGAGAATATTCGCATTATCCAAAGAAAAGGTTTGCCTAAGTAATGACCTGACAATTCGGCAATTGAAGCTCCTTTATTACGCTCGCTAATCATGCCGGACATATAGTCGTGAACCGCACCTCCGAGAATCGAGCCTGCAACAATCCAAAGAAATACAACCGGACCATACACTGCGCCCATAAGCGCACCGAATATAGGACCTGTTCCCGCAATATTAAGAAGCTGGATGAGGAAATTCTTCCACCTCTTCATCGGAACGAAATCCACGCCATCATGAATCTCTTCAGCAGGTGTCTTTCGATCGTCAATACAAAACACCTTCTCTGTCAAGCGCCCATATAAAAAATAACCTGCTATTAGCACAACTATTGCCACAAAAAAAGATATCATAATTCATTTGCCTCCTTCATATGTCTATCCATAAAATTATATCACTCCAACATATGTTATCGCAATTATCAGCTCTCTAATTTTATCGAACATTTGTTCTTGACATGCTCCTTTGATGGTCTTATAATAAGTCTACAAACTACGAAAGGAGGCTAATATGTCAGCTCATTCCATGACACAACAATCGCTTGATGTCATCTGCCAGCATAAGAAAGACGGAAGTATTATCCCATTAAAACTCCGCCTTCAGGATGAAGACGGAGAATATCAATCATATATGGTTAAATCATATCGCCAAAGCGGCATGTCTGCGTCTGCCAAGCCTCCTCACTATTCCACGGTCATGTTCGAATGTAAGATTAACGTATTTGGAAGAGATAAAATCATCGGCATCTCTTATAATTATACAGACGGATTATGGAAGGTTCTCGACAGGCTCCCGCTATAATTACATCTGATTGTAACTTACAGTTTTGCCAATCTTTTGGAAATGTTTTTTTGAAGCCTTACTCTTCTTCCTACTCCATAATTTGATGATGTAAGGTAAGTAGCAGGCTATCATAAGGATATATCCAACACCTTCCGCGTGAGCTATTACTGCGTTACCCATTGAACCGGCAAATATGAACGAGAATCCAATTCTTACTACTATTGCAGCCACTCCGACTATAGTCGAATACATCACATTGCCGTTTCCTTCGATTGTTCCTCTAAATGCGCTTTCAGCACCAAAAGGAATATAGTAAAATACTGACATAATTTGGAAATACATAATACCGATTGAAGCCGTCTGTGCTTCGACTCCGAATATTCCCATAAGTGCTCCGCCAAATTTATAAAGAACAATTATAATCATTAACGAAGTTACAATACATATTGCAAAACCTACGATGGAATATCTTTTAACATCTTCTGCATTACCCGCGCCCTTACTTTGAGCTACCATTGTAGATATTGCAACTCCGAAGCTGAAAATCAAAAGGATTGCTACGGCTTCTATTCTGTATGCCGTTGTCATAGCCGCTACAGTCTGTGAACCAAAGCTGTTAATTACACCTTGGATTACAAGATTGCCGAATGCCGTAAGACTTTGCTGAAGCATCAAAGGTATTGCGAAGCTGCAACCAAGTGCAACAACATCTTTTGAAAATACTTTGATATTCTTACCGATTCTGAAATCTTCGTATCTTCTTGATGCATACAATACTATATAGATTGCCATAATAATCTGTGATATAACTGTTGCTATTGCCGCACCCTGAACACCCATATTAAATACTGCTACTAAAAGGATATCTAAAACCACATTTATAACAGATGATAAAACGATTGCGAAAAACGATGCCTTGGTATTGCCTTCTGCTCTAAGCATTGCAGCGTATAAATTATATATACAAAGGAACGGTACGCCTATAAATATTATCTTAAGGAAATCATCTGCATAACCGAAAATATCACCGGGTGTGCTAAGCGCAGTAAGTATTTGGCCCGAAAAAACATTTCCCATAACAGATATAAATATAAAACCGCCTGCCAATATAACTAAAAATGTTGAGAAAAGCTTTCTTATTGTATCGTGATCTCCCGCTCCGAATCTCTGTGCCGCGATAACTCCAAGACCTGTTGTAAATCCAACAATCATGAATGTCACAAATTCAGTTACGGCTGCGTTAACTCCGATTGCCGCAAGCGCATTTTCACCAACATATCTTCCGACAATAAATGCGTCGACCCACAGATATAACTGTTGTAAAATACCACTGAGTATAAGCGGCATGCTAAATTTTATTAATGTTAAAAATACTTTTCTGTAACTTGTTGCCTTCATTATATCCTCCCAACTAAAGCAGTTCTGACTTTAGTTGTTCACCAAACATAAGAACTGCTTCGATGAAATCTTCTCCATACTTTTCTATAGTTTTCGAAAGCGCCTTCTCTTCCGCTTCGTACACCGGGGTAAGATGTTTCTTAGCAAATGAAATTCCCTTCTTCGTTAACTTCATATGTCGCTGCCTCTTATCCGATGATGAATCATCCCTGGTGACTAATCCCTCGCTTTCCCATCGCTTCATGATGGAACTAACCGTTGTCTTAGGAAGGCTCCACTCCCTGCAAAGCTCTGCCTGAGTATGAGCTTTCCTATCATCTAAAGAATACAGAACACACAGCTCTGCATCTGTAATAGTTGAATCTTTCTCTCGCATGTAATAGACCACATCTATTCGATTTAATGCGTGCATGAATTTTACGACTTTTTCTCGCATCTTATTCACCTCCGGCAATATCAAATTCTATACATTTTACTTTCTGTATAGTGCTTTATTTAGTGTATTTTTGTAAGTTGCTTTAGCAGATAGTACGATTTCGTATTATTTTATATTGACAGTATAGTACGATTTCGTACCTTTGTCAAGTGTATCTTAAAATATTTGCCATGTTTTTTTATGGGAAATGTGTAATCAAAATTACAACTGTATAAAAAAAGCACAGGGCATTTACGCCCTATGCAAATCATTTTTTAATGTACATTTCTATCTTCAGATATCAAGTAATTTTCACAATTACTTCTTCTGATATCCTGTAATCATTGTAAGCAAAAAGCAAGCTACTGTTGCAAATGCCCAAAACTTATGCCACTTCATACGCTCCTCCTTTCAGTATATAATGTCT
>JAIKVT010000176.1 GCA_024685495.1 Lachnospiraceae bacterium | reverse complement strand
TAATATCTCTTTTATGTTGTTCAAATAGTTGAATCTGTCGAATAGCGACACCTGACTTCTTAGCAAGCTGTGATTGGGATAATTTATTATATTCCCTTAAACGCTTAAGCATTGAGTATTCCCTATTCTCAACACATTTACTATCCATATAGTCAACAAACTGAAATCACTGTTTTTAAAAAACAGTGATTTTTCTCTAATACATCAAAAACGTCTCACCATATCTATTGATAAGACCTACTTTGATAGATTCAAACTCGTCAATATATTCATTCAATATATGGTCTACTAATATCTTGGCTTCATCCTCATCATATAGATGCGCCATATTATTACGCTCCGAAAGCATATCCAGCCATTTATCTTCATCTAGAAAATCATACACCTTATATGCTGTCTTAATAATCTCTCTAGGAGAGCCAGTTCCTGCATTGGTCCTCCCCTCATGCCTTAACAAATCCTTAAATAGTTTCCATCCAAGTTCAAATTGAATGAAATATTTATCAATGATTCCGCTGATGATAAATGTGTTGTTCAAATCCTCTGAAGACGCACCCTTTAGCACTTCTAAATGAGATGAGAATTGCTCAAATCGCTTCATAAAGCACACGTCCTTCCTTGTCAATTGTATCTAATATACTTCTTGATGGATTGCCGTCCAGGTCTACTACATCAAATGTCAATAATGTAGGAACATCCTCCTCCAAATCAATCCTAAATCTATTGATATTCCCACCATGTGCCGCCAAATCTATATCACTGGCGCGGTAAAAATCTCCTCTAGCTCTAGAGCCAAATAGCACCACCTTATCAATGTCATTCTTCTTAGCAATCTCAGATATGCTATCAATAACTCGTGCAGACAATCCTGTATTCACCAACTTATCTGCATACGCTATAATTCTCTTATTAAACTGATCCTCTCTGACGCTCTTCATCTGGTTATCAAGCAACTCTAATATAAGACCATTTAGACTCATACCCTGACTCTTAGCAAACTCTTTATACTTCTCCCTTGCCCCTTTAGGCATGCGCAGGCTAAACTGGTCATAGTTATTCTTGATATACTCAGTTGTTATCTTATCTGTATACCCCTTCTTATACTGTGATGCCATATAATATCTCCTTGCCAGCTTATATGATAGCAATATAATAGCACATTTAATATATGATAGCAATATCTATGGTGTACTTCCTTCAAGCAAGCAAGAATTAGCGTTCAAATATCCTTTAGATTAATCTTAAGCTTGCCTTCGTATATCTTCACTGGAATGTCATCTTCTAAGCCGTATTCCATTGCTTCTTCACCTTGTTCAAAGAAGTAACATATGACCTTCTTCTTATCCGTATCTACCATCCAATATTCCCTAACCCCTGCATTCATATACTTCCACAGCTTAAGTACACTGTCACGGAACTTAGTAGATGAGGAGAGGACTTCGCAGACGAAGTCAGGAGGACCAAAGATGCAACGATTTTTGTTCTTCTTATCATCACAAAGTATTACTACATCTGGTTGCAGCATAGTCTTCTCATCGCAATCAAGCTGAACATCTATCGGGGCTGGCAGGGCTTTACATTTTCCCTTGTTCTTATGTATATAATCCTTAATCTGATATACAAGTTCCGATATAATCTCTTGATGTACAAAACTTGGCGATGACATATCATATATAACTCCATCTATCAGCTCTGCTCTTCTATCCTCTGGCAGGGCATAGTAATCCGCCAAAGTCTTATCACCGTAATTGCCTCTCTCATAATTAATCGTATCTTCTGCCTCAGTACCATAGACATATTCTTGTGATGCCTTTGCACGAAGACAATCGTCCTTAGCCATCTCATCTCGTAATACATCACTAATTCCCAATGCCTTCTCTATCTCGGCTACAGTCTTTTTATGAGGCTTCTTAGTTACTCCTGTTATAATCTTCTTGACTGTACTCTCTGGCACACCTGATCTTACGGATATCTCCTTATATGTAATATCAAGCCTTTCCTTATAATACATAAGTCTTCTTAATTGTTTCTGTGATATAGAACCCATAGGCAACCTCCTCACAAAAAAGAACCACCGCGAACCGAAATGGTCTGCTATGGTTCTATTGTATCATTTAGATGTTGGGAATGCAATTAAGATATCTTCTTATTTTTCTTGTTTATTTTGTTTATATTACCATCATCACCTTGCAATAATCTTCTGTCTTGTTCTTCATAATCTGAAATCCCTGCTCCAAATCATCAATTCTAAATCTATGTGAGATTAAGGAATTAAGATTAACCTTGTTGTCCTTCATTCTGCCAAGAACGTAATTCCAGTCGTCGACTTCTGCTTCATTTAACCCATCCATCGAAGCATCAATTACCTCATTCTCCACTTGCGCAAATGAAGAATTCCATACGCCACTTAGCACAAGCTGCTTCCTTAGAATCTTCCAATATGTATCTCTTGAAAATGTCATATCTGAATAAGGGTTACCCACAAGAACAATTAATCCAGACGACCCTGCACTGTCAAGACCATAAGATATACTTTCATTTCTTCCTACGCATTCAAAATATGCTTTGATTCCACCTTGTACTTTAGAATTAATCCACGAAACCGGACTTGCCTCTCTACTATTACAGAATCTATCCTCACTAATTCCAAGCATTTCTACCTTCTCAACCTGGGAAGGCTTATTACCAATTACATATATGTTGTCATATCCCGCTTCAATCAGAAGCATTAATGTCATAAGACCAATTGTCCCAAGACCACATACCACAATAGGTGCTTCCTTAGGAGTACCATAATTAACAGCTCTTCTAACTGCATTGGCCGACACCGCTAAGGGTTCAAGCATAGCTGCTTCTTCAAATCCAACATCCTCTGGAAGCATAAGAAGATTCGATGCAGGTGCAGTTACGAATTCTGCAAATGCTCCATCACGACGTGAGCCCACATAATCATATGTCTCGCACATGTTCGGATTGCCATTACGACACTCATAACATTTGCCACATGGAATCTTGGGATATATCGCTACTCTCTTGCCTACCCACTCAGAAGAGACCTCATCTCCCACAACGTCAACAATTCCTGCAAATTCATGGCCAGGTGTTAAAGGCATCTTATGTGCCCCAGTGTCATATATACGCGGAATATCTGAACCACATATTCCTGCTGCCTTAACCTTAATTAAAACCTCCCCAGCCCCTGTCTTGGGAAGCTCCACATCTTCTAACCTTATATCCCCTATACTATTCAGTCTCCAAGCTTTCACGAATTATTCTCCTTCCTTTAGTCGAATAAATCTATTCATATCTTCTTTCGTTGTAACTTTGTAATTGCTCTCGTCTCCCATAATCATAGCAACATCCATACCATACATTATAGCTG
>JAIKVT010000151.1 GCA_024685495.1 Lachnospiraceae bacterium | reverse complement strand
TTTGATAATTAGGAACGAAATGTTATTTAGTTATGTTCGTCAACTAGAAAGTGAGCCACTTGTAAGTTTCTTTTTTGTACGGTTTTATGCGATTTCTGGGGTATGCACACAAAAGTGTGCATCGTGTGATTGTATTAATTTCTTAGTCATAATGAAGGTATCGCATCATGGATCGAAGGCTTCATTAGGAAATAGTTTTGTGTTAATATTATATAAGATTATTCGTGCGGAAGCGGGAATCTTAAGATTTCTCACCCATGACTCTTTTTTTCATTGCGTAGGCTAAGCGGAGCATTCGTGTGGTGGCGGATAATCTTGTTTGTTTTTCGAAGAAGAATTTTGGGGGCGTTTAGAGGAAGGAAAGGGCTATGTTTTGTAGTAACTGTGGGAATAAACTGTCGGAAAATGCTCGATTTTGCGCATACTGTGGCTTACCAGTCAATACTTCTGCAGCGCATAATATGCAGGGTATGGGAAACGGAGAAGTTAACACGGTGGTACCACCCGGATATATGGACATAGGAAATCCGGTAAAAAAGCCAAAGGTTTCCGCATATACATCAATACCACATGAGAGGAAAATGCTATCCTTTTCTGAATTATTCAACGGACATAAACCCGATGATATGATCCACGGAAGAGACGGTGCTTATTACTGGATTAGTACGCAAGTGCTTTATGCAATGACGGAGGATTATATTATGTACCGCATTCTGTCTGCTGAAGAACTGGAGGCCATAGGCTATAGAGCTGACAGAGAAACAGCCTCAGATATGATAGGGGATCTTATCAATATCGATGTACATATTATGTCAGGTGCATATACCCATGAATCTTTTGAAGCTCCCGAATCAGATAACATGCAATATACATATCTGGATTATCAGCATATAAAAAAGATTAAACCGTCGTCTTCAAGGAATGCAATCGAGTTAAAGGGGATGTTCGGCGGAAATGTCTGCTTTCCACCGCAGTATTTTGACTTTATATATGCTTTTCTTTCGGCAAGGATTTAGGAAAGCGTCGAATAGCTGTGATTCTGTAGATGGCAGAGAAATATAAGAGGATAATAGACAGTGAGCTTATTTGCTGAATACTTAAATGACAATCTACTAAGCATTAATACTACCGGTCGTGATGATGCATTTGCTGATGATGAGAGTTATCCTTATGAGCCAACTCCTTATTGTGTCTTAGAGAGACTTGCTGATAGTGGCTTCGTGACTAAAGAGGACTATCTTATTGATTTTGGGTGTGGCAAGGGACGAACGTGTTTTTATCTTAATGATAAATGTGGTTGCAAGGTCCAAGGTATTGAGAGTATTAAGGATTTTTTCGATGTAGCTAAGAGAAACCTTGCTGAGGATACTACTGATATTGGTTTTGTTAACGCTAATGCTGAGAATTATGATATTCCCGATGATGCAACTATAATGTATTTTTTCAATCCATTTGCTGATAAGATACTGCGTCAAGCAATTGAAAATATAGTTACATCCTATTATAGAAATTCCAGAAGAATATATCTTATGTTCTATTATCCGTCAGATGAATACATCTCTATTCTAATGAGTGTTCCGGAGCTAGTATTCCTAGACGAGATAGACTGTAATGATTTGTTTGAAGAAGATACTGATAGGAATAGAATAATGATTTGGCAAATAGGATAGGTTTAACAAGTATGAAAAAAGAAGAAAAGACAAATGTATGCCGTGTACTTGATGCCAAGAAGATTGAGCATAAGCTACATACATATGAACCCGATGCAACAAAGAGCGGTGAAGAGATAGCCGGATTCTTAGGAGAAGATGCTGATAAGGTCTTTAAGACATTAGTTACCAGAGCAAAAAGCGGTGCATATTATGTATTTGTTGTTCCGGTTAAAGAAGAATTGGATCTGAAAAAGGCGGCAAAGGCCGTAAATGAGAAGTCTGTCAGTATGATTAAGCAAAAAGAACTACTACCGATTACAGGATATGTACATGGTGGCTGTTCACCGATTGGAATGAAGAAGCAATTTCCTACTATCATTAATGAGACGGCTGTATCATACGATAAGATTTTTGTAAGTGCAGGTAAAGTTGGATTTCAGATAGAGCTTAATCCGGAGAATCTAATAGATATGGTAGGTGCTAATACAGCAGATGTTGTTTGATGATTGCAAACATTAGCAGGAGACAAGGATAACATGAAGAACACAACCTTATGTTACATCAAGGATAATAGCAAATACCTTATGATTCATCGTACCAAGAAATTCAATGATCCCAATGAAGGAAAATGGATAGGAATAGGCGGTCATATGGAAGACGGAGAAAGCCCAGAAGAATGTGTGGTTCGTGAGGTGCGAGAGGAAACAGGTCTAATTCTTAAAGAATACAGATACAGAGCTCTTGTCACATTTACTTCTGATGTGTATGAGACAGAATATATGCACCTTTTTACTGCCGATAAATTTGAAGGGACTATCACGGATAATTGTGAAGAAGGTGTTAACGCGATGTCGTTATTTTCGAATGACCAGACTGTTATTGACCAAGCATCTGCAATTGATAGGGGTACATGTAATAACGAAGGACTTGAACGTAAATGGAGGCTTACTCCTAAGCATATGTCCGAAAGCTTCATTTGGAAGGATTGTAAAAGGGTAGGAGATCTAATAAATCTTTATCTCTCAATATCTCGCGATTTTTGACGAGATTGTTCGTGGCTACGATCTTCAAGAATAATATCAACATTACGCTTGAGCGTATATAGTTCCTTCTCCTTGTCACGGGCAGAGTAGTAGCGTGTTCGGATAGACTGTTGCTGCTTGATGAGCTTATCCCTTGTGGCTTTCAGCGTATTTAGAGTTGCAATCTTACCCGGAGCTGTCTTGATATAAGGACGAGATGGCAGTGTACCTTCATCAGCATGCTCCTTTAGATATCGAATGGCAGCTTCGTAGAGTACGATTTCCCTTCTGTGCTCAAAGCGGAAGCGAGATTTGTCTCTAGCCTTCATATAAGCGTTATATACGCCCTTATTGGCAAGATATTG
>JAIKVT010000145.1 GCA_024685495.1 Lachnospiraceae bacterium | reverse complement strand
CGGCAAAGAAATGTGCAGGCACGAAGACCAGAACATCAGCAGGATGGAAACCTTGAAGGCAATTACCACCAGTGTGGCCTATAGCTGGCATGAGGAAAATCGCATGGGATCTCTTGAAATCGGAAAGCTGGCCAACCTTACGGTATTTGACAAGGATTTTCTGAAGGATGATTTGGCTGAGGTTGAAAAGGCAAAATGTCTAGCTACTTTCGTAGACGGAAAACAGGTTTACCGGGCATAATCATCTAAAACAACCAAAAAAAAGAGCAGTCAGAAGATTTCTAACTGCACAGACTGTAGACAAAGTCCTCGGTTTTTCCGAGGACTTTGTCTACAGTCTGAAAAGACACCTTACGGTGTCTTCTCTAACAAATTCCTTACATTTAAACTGGTAGCAATAATACATCATGTACCATACACAAAATAATATACACTACCTAATTCTTCTTCTCAAAAAATAGTTTATCAGAATGCATAATACCCTTCTCTGTATCATAAACAAGTCTACAGCTAAAGAATCCCGTGGCATCTTTTACAACTATAGTATTGCTATCATTATTAGATGACATCCCCCATGTTATCTCGTATGTGTTTTGTCCATATTTAGTTTTATCAGTATATGTTCCTGTCTTATTGCTATTTAGAATCATTGTATCTCTTACTTCACTGTTATTATTGTCAGCTATGGTCTTATAAGTAAATTCTGAACCTTTCTTAAACCAACTTCCCCATTTAAAATCAGAATGATTAAAACCATTGTGGTCAAATCCATTTAAATCTACCTCTTCACCTGTTTCTGCCAAATAGGTTCCTTCGCTAATTAACTTATTACTGCTTGCATCATATTTAAGCTTTGCGTAAATGGGAATATCTGATACATTCTTTCGAAGAATTACTGTTTCTTGTCCATTATCTATTGAAAGTTCCCAAGGTGTATTATAAAGCGTCAAAGATCCCTTATCAGTAAGCATAGCATTATGATCATTTCTAAATCTTAAATGATTTCTTTTATCACCTTCAAACTCCCATTCACCCAATATCTTTGCTTCATCCGGCGATTGCGCTTCACCATATTCTTCCTTAAAAGCTGCTTCGTAATCGTACTTTCCTTCCCATGTTCCGACAAATTTTGATTCCTTTCCGCAAGCACAGCCACCAAGTGTTGCGACCATCATGATACTTACTGCTGCTAAAACCATTACTTTCTTCTTGACATTCAAACCAGTTTTCATAATTATTTTTCTCCTATCCTCTTCTTTTTTCTCTTTCGACAGGTCGTTTGACTCCGTCGCCTTTTGGTCAATGTTTATTTATGTAGGTAGACCTGTCAAGGTCTACCTACATCCGACATGCGTAGTATATCGGGCGTTTTCGGCTTCGAAATTTTCTAATTAGCATCACTATCCACCAACATCATTAATCACATTTTCCATTTTTCTAACCCCTTAACATCCCAAAAAAAATTCTTCTAATTTATTAAAAGTATTATTCTATCATTCTTAATTCTTCGAAATCTCAGATGCTCTAACTACGTAAAAATCATTAAGGTTATATGTCATTTCTGGATCATACATGCTTTGATTTATCTTATATGTTTTATTAAGCCGTTCCTCCAATTCCACTAATTCCTGTGACTCATTACCATACAGCTCTTTCTGCTGCGATAATTCCAGATATGTTTTAGCCATTTCATACATTTTATTATAGTCACTTTGAGTATATTTCTGTTTGAATTCGGCTAACATTAGACCATCATAATCCTTTGGCATATTAACATAAACTGTATAGTCAATACTATAATAATAACTAAGTGTAGACGTTCCATCGCCATTATTATTTAGAGCTTTATTAGACTGAGGTTGACTATATTCTACCTTCGTTCCAATCCTATATGTCTTTCCCTTCCACTTTACGTCCCTATATTGATAATCAGTATCAGGAACTAGTGTAATATTACTTTTATAATTATACAAACAATCCCCTGTATAGTAATCAAACGGAGCAAAATTCGGATATAAAAGATTCAAATTATATAAATTTTTCGGTATATTATTAGTGGGTGCAGAACCTTTACATGTAACTTCGACTGCATCCTTATACGAAATCGTTACACTGTCATTATTTTCCTCTACAACCTTATAATCATATAATCTATTTGTTGCAGTAGCTGTTTCAGTCGTCATTCCCGGTATATTAACAATACTTAAGTTTGAATCAATTCCAAACCATTCTACAGGAGCCGTAAATGTCTGGTTTGGCGATGAAATTGTCATATTGTTTTCTTCAACAAAAGGCTTTTTGAATAAATCCAACTTAAAAATTGCAAATACTAAGCCTATTGCTCCACCAATTACCAGCACTACTACTACTATCACAATAATTAATAATTTGTAATTAAACTTGCCATTTTTTTCCATCTTTCTCCTTCCTTTCTAAATCAAAAAATATATATTTATACTATATGAGACTTCTACGCCTCTATTAATTAGACAACTGAAAGCACAATTAGGTTTTATAAAAAAATTATAAATCAACCACTTGTAAATTATACAACATCCTCTATGTTGCGTCAACGCACACTATTTGCACGCAAGTTACTCTAGGCACATTTTCTCATATAATCTACACAAAGGAGTAGATTATGATTCAGTTACGCATAGAAGAAATATTAGAAGAACAAGGCAAGAGCAAATACTGGTTAAATAAACAACTCGGTAATATGTGCGAAACTTCAATAATTAATAACAAACAATACTATATCAATTAGATTCGAGACATGTCCCTTTACCATGTATTATTTTGTTATCAACTGCGAAGAAATAACAGCTTTTTCAATAATCGCACTTTCATCAACTTGCGTACCTGAACCTCCACCACTACCGTAGCCATCATATTCCGAGCTAGACGCACCCCATGCACTGTGTAATTGCTGTGCATTACTACTCATTTCTTCATACGATTTATCTGCACTAAGGAGTATAAATCTCTCAGCCTCAAGATATGGTTCAATATTACAATCGTAAGCATTTAACAACTGTAAACATTGATTATAATTCATGGATTTGCCTTGAAGCCCAAGTACTCTATTAAACACTTCTAATGCTGCATTAACACTATATTCCTCATCTTCTTCAGAAGCAAAGTTATAACCATCTGACGCATCCTCAACAGGAATTATTTTGTCATCTTCCAATTTGTAACAACATATTCTCCAGTATGCGTGATTCGCCAAATATTGATTTAGTCCGGAAGTAATTAGAAGATATGTATCCTTTCCACTTTTAAATGTGTAAAATGCGACTCTATTAAATTCGCCTTTTATACTAAAACTTCTTTTTTCAGCAATATCCTTTACTTCACCCCACGATTTTGCTTTTTCAGAAATAGTCACATTTCCATTTGAATCCAAGTCAAGCTGTATCAATTCATCTTTGCCGTCATCATTAACATCTTCTACTACATATCCAAGTACACCAGTAGGGTATACACAACGACCATACACTTTATAATAACTACCTGCCGGCTTATATCCTGTAGGTGTATTTCTTGCTGCGTAATTAACTTGCATTTTACATAATTCTCTATCTATTTTTTGTCCATACAACACATTCTGCGTAGCTAAATACTCTTCATACTTACCTTGTTCTGGTTGTTGATTATTACCTACACTGTCTGCTTCTTTATTAATAGAGGTATCCTCTGTATTATTTGATACAGCAATACCAACTCCAATCGCGCCCCCGCTTGCTACAACTGCCGCTGTAATTCCTATTGCAATCTTCATGCCAAGAGACATTCCTGCCCCTGCTGCTCCGGTACCTGTTGCGGCGGTAGCCCCCGCACCGGTAGAAGCTGTGCCAGCTGTAGCTCCTGTTGCTGTCGTAGCCCCAGCAGTTGCAGAATATAATCCTGCAACTGCAGTTGCTTCGCAAGCATCTGCCTCTGTATGAAGTAGTAACAAGAAGAATGGAATCGGTGCAAGAGCGTATAGCTTCGTACCCTTCTTCTCTAGTTCCTTTACCTTTGCTTCTATATTCTTTCTTGCATAATTAAGCCTACTCTTAACCGTATTATCTGATACTTCAAGGGTCTCACTAATCTCCTTAACGGACAACTCCTGAATATAGTACATCATAACGCAAGCACGCTGCTCGTCAGATAGTTCACTAATAATCTCTTGTACAAGCCTTGATGTCTCGTTTTGATCCATCACAACCTCAGGTTGCTGAGTATAATTAGCCTCGAATCGATCAGCTACATCATTTTCTTCATCACCAGCGATGTCGGTAAATAGATCTGGCTTTTTCTTCTTAAGCGCATTCTTCGCAGTATTAGCAACAATCTGATTAAGCCAAGATTCGAACTTATTCCACTCATCAAGTTGGCTAATACTTTTAAATGCTCTCATATAAGCATCCTGCACAACATCGTATGCTTCATCTTCATTTTGCATAAATTTGAGTGCGACATAATAAGCCTTCTTATATGTATGCTCATAAAGAAACGATTGTCCCTCAGGATTATTCATTTTTGCCGATTGTACAGCTTGTTCCAATGTATTTATCATTTTCTTTTCCTTTACACACTATACTCTTTAATATATCATTTTTTCTTCGACGGTCAACTACAAAATTCTTTATGTCCAGCTTAACTAACCGCACGAACATGTTAATCAATATATCTTTCATATAGTTAACACTCCTCCTTTTTATTCAATCTACAAATTATTCGCCAAAAATCTCGACTAATTTCTCGCCCCAGAAAGTCTTTCCGAATAGCTTGTCTGTCTTCAAATAGTGCTTTACCATATCAAACTCCATATATCCCATACTCTTCAACAATTCTGCGCTACGTTTTTCAGGACAACTGTAGATTTCATAAGTTTTATAATCAAAAACTCCCGAATTTTTACTTGATTGCTTAAAATACCTCTTCATATCTTCTATCGATATTTTACCTCGTACTCCTCCTTCTGAATCTATTTGTTTTTCTAAATCTCCCATTGATAAGAATGGATATGTTAAATTAGGACACATTACCGTAACTGCATGTGCAATTGCTTCAAGATCGCTCATATCATTATGTATCAATCCATATTTAATTCCTCCCAGAACTATATTAAACACTGGCATAGACGGGTCATTAGTAAAGAATGCACACGAGAACAAGAGATATCCATCGTTTGCAATTCTACCAGTGGGTCTAAATGCAACTGCAAATACATCATCCGTATCAATAAATACCCCATCATACCTAAATGGAAAAATAAGCTTAGATATTAATCCTGCTCCATCTCCTAATGTAAGCCAAGTACCTGTTGCTACCCTGTTCATCACATCCTTGATTTCTTCCTCCGACATATTCTTATAATTATGAGCTGCGTTCGTAAGAAACTCAGGTGTGAGCGGTGCAATAGGTTTATATTTCTCTATCACAGAATCTCTATGTTTTTTTATCCCCACCATATCTGTCCTTGAATATTCCACTTCACTATCTGTGTCAAACAAGAAATCAAGATATCCACTTATATCTTTCTTCAACAACTTAAAATTCGGCTTGCAATTATCACATATCTTAGCCGCTCTGTCTATTCTGCTTTCGAACTCACATCCACAATCCTCGCATATGTACGTCTTTTTTGAAAATAATCCCATTTTAGTTTCCCCCTTTATATTCTTCTTTTAGTATCCATATTTCTTATAAGCACTTCTGACAGGAATAATTGGAATACATGCTATTGCGAAAAATGCAAATACTGCTGTAAAAAGAAATGCTATAAAAGACATTGGAAACGAGAATGCATTCCAACCTATTGTAGCAATATTCCAAGTTCTTCTTAAGACTTCTAAGAATCCACCAAATATAAATGATACAAGTCCAATAACCATTCCTATACAAATCAAAGTTTCTCCTGAATGAATCTTTGCTATTGCTAATATAATTCCTACTACTGATATTATTGTTGCTACTAATGCTATTATTTGTGCTATTTTCCATCTATTCATGATTTTTATCTCCTTTACTAATTAAAACTTATAAACTACTTAATAATTAATCCTAGATCAATCCATCTTGGTCTACCGTTATTTGATGCTTCCTCTGATGAACCAGCATCTTCGCTTGAACCATCTTGTGAAGATTGGTTATAAGAACTCTGGCTTGTTCTCTTTTGTTCTCTAGCTTTTTCTGCTTCAGCTTCTTTTCTAGCTTCTTCTCTTGATAAGCGTTATATCCGACATATGCTCCTGCTGTTCCAAGCACAGCTACTACCGAACCTGCAATGATTAGTATTACTGCTATTGTTGCGATTCCTTTGTTATTTAAATAATCCTTTCATTTTCTTTCCTCCTTCGTTATTAAATAATCCTCTTACCTTTTCAACGCTTTTGCCATTTAATAAATTTTCATTTTTCTACCTCCTTAAATTAATGACTTTTTGCCTTTTCTAATAATAAGACAACAGAAAATCCAATTAGGTTTTAAAAAAATGAAAAAAATTTAGAAAATTTTTAAAAAATATAAAAACACGCATAAATGCGTGCGATTTTAAACATAAAAAAATTGCCAAGAACCCACTTTTGACTTCAAAAGTCTTTAAGTAGGTCTTGACAATCCACGTTTCAAAAAAGCTATTCTTATTAATAATTGTACTTAATACTAACTATTCTTATTACTTATCAATTTAGTAATTCTTCATTATCTCATCAGCCATCTTATCAATCTGAGCTCTAGTCTCGTCATTTAGTGCCGATGTGATTGTTACCTTGTTCTCAACAAAGCTAATATCCTTAGATTCTTCTAGCATAGACTTTAGACTTCATAACACGAGTGCAGTTGGCGCCCATGAACCATTTTCTACAAAACCGATTGTACGATTCTTATATCCTCTCTCAATTAGATGTGTTATAAATGTTCTCATGAATGGGAAAATATCCCCATTGTAGTTAGTTGTAGCAAGAATCAACGTATCATGTCTAAAGGCATCTTCAATTGATTCAAACATATCTTCTCTAGCAAGATCCGCATATTCTACTCTAGGACATCCTTTATCCTCTAAAACTTTTGCAAGTTCTTCTACAGCCTGCTTAGTATTACCATATACAGATGTATATGCAATAAATACTCCCTTAGTCTCATAGAGATATAGGGGGTATTTACATTGTATATGTTACTCCTCTTATCCTGCCAACAAGCTTAATACTCCCTGCTGGCTCTGATTAGCTTGACTTAGCATACTCATTACTGCCTGCTCTAAGATATTCTGCTTAGTGTATCTAACCATTTCTTCTGCCATGTCAGTATCACGAATGCGTGATTCAGATGTATCTAAGTTCTCCGCTGTAAACGAATTTACATTGAATGAATGCTCTAACCTATTTTGATATGCTCCGAATGTTGAACGCTCTTCTGACACAGCTTCAATTGCCGTATCACACATTCCTATCGTACGCAATGCGCCATCTTGTGTTGAAACATTAGCTCCGCCAAGACCTATTGATGATAGCGACATACCAGACCACTCTAAATCAATCCCATTATCCTGCTGAGGTCCGGCTTGAATCCATAGATTCTTCTTTGGCGGAGGTGCTGCTACTGAATCAAAGTCTGTGCGATAAGATGAGCCATTCGCTCTGTATGATTTGGTAAATGTGCGAGTTGCTTCACCATCAGGATAGATATATAAATGAACATTGTTATTATCGCTTCCATCCGCAGGACTATTTGCATTATTATAATTCAATAATATAGCTTTTCTAGTCCAGGTACCATATGAATAATCTGTCGTTCCACCACTTATAGGTAAAAACTGAGTACGCATACTTCTAGTTGAACCATCTTTATTAGTAATTGTAAATAAACTTGGATTTCCAACATCAGATGTGTCCACAGGACGACCTTTCCAATCAACGACTCCATCAATAACATCAAGCATTTCAATATTAACGAATCTACTACTCATCACTTCATCACCGTTACTATTAATAAAGCTATAATTATCGTTGTATATTCGATATGTTTTGTCAATTGATTTACCACTAGCAGTAATTACATATTTTTGTGTCGTTCCTGTTGCTTCAGAAAAATGTGTGTGCTCATCATCATTCCCCACAATCTCTCCATTAGTGTCAACTTCATATAATTGTCCAGATATTGATTCATATCCGGTGCCATTTTTTTTATATAATGCAAAACTTTCTCCATCATTTTTCTCATACGAATAACGTATCACTCTTCCCTCATCATCAGTGATTGTATCCGAATCAGAAACACTTTGGGAAGTCAACTTTTCTTCTGTATAATATGTGTCTACAACATTTCCATCATCATCAAGAACCTCATTAATTCTTCTTACATATACTTCTTCCATAGTATAAGTATCAATATATGTGTCAATTGTATCATCATAACCACGAGAATAATTACGAAATCGTATCATATCTCCTTCAATAGCAGATGCGTTATTATCAAATGTTCTCGCTAATACATCTCGTTGATATACAAAATCGTCCAGCCTATTCCATTCAAGATCATCTACATTAACATTATCCGTAGTAAATTCTTCCAATAATGGCGCGTATACATCACCACCCGTAAGTCTTATACCATTTAATCCCGCTATAACAGCAGCCTTACTTGCCTCATCTTTGACTGTAAATGTAAAAGAAATAGCGCTCTCCATATCAGTTGTCGTATTATCTTCATACTTATATATAGCCTGCGAACTGAAAGTTACCGGATTAGAACCTTCATCTTCAAGTCCCCAATCTGTAAAGCTAAAAGCTTCGCCACTATTAACATTTACAAAATCAGACCAAGCAATCTTCTTATGTGTTATTCCATCACTACCATTAGTTTGCGTTATTGTGACTCCCGACTCATCTGCCGAAACTTGATATGTAAAATCTTCAATATTATATTTATTGCTCTCAGTTACATCAAGTATCATCGGGGTTATTGATGCAGAAGATACAACTGCTATTTCATTTTTACCACCTGCAACTTCAGCAGTATAGTACATGGTTCTCTTAGATGAGAATTCATCCGGATTAAGATTATTTATAACAGTATCTCTATCATCGCCTTCTTCTACAGTAAATGATATATCAACACCGTTATAATAAAATGAATAAGTATTATCCTCAAAGCTGACTTTATTAACACCTGACCATTTACCTGATTCTGATGTATCTTCCCATCTTGCAGCGGGCTTACCATTTACATATATACCCTCTTGATCAGAAGTAACTTGATAGTAACGCTTAACATCATTTACAGAATCACCCTTCTTAGCCTCGAGATCAATCGTCTCCCCATTAGCTCCTGTAGCTTTATATGCGAAGTCCTCTGTAAACACGCCATTCGATACAGATGCACCAAGTTCTCCCCAAGTATATCTTCTGTTATCAAATATAAATCCGCCTCTTGCAGATACTGCTGATGATTGGGTTGTATTAAACATTTTAATATCATTAGGCTCACCCGACACACCCAGTGTATATGGTGTACGGAATATTTCCATACCATTAAAATCGGTAGTGTTAAATGTTCTACTGATTTCTTTTTTTATTTGCTTAACTTCCTCTTGGATATATGCACGATCTTCATCAGAATTAGTACCATTAGCTGATTGAATAGCTAATTCTCTTATACGGTGCACCATAGAATGTACTTCATTAAGTGCTCCATCTGCTACCTGTGTAAGACTAATTCCATCTTGAATATTCTTAGAACCACGATTAAGCCCACGAATTTGCCATCTCATCTTTTCAGATATTGATAATCCAGCCGCATCATCTGATGCTCTGTTAATCTTATATCCACTAGATAGCTTCTCTGTAGACTTAGCTTTTAAATTAGTATTTATATTAAATTGGCGATTCGCATTCATTGCGAGTAAATTGTGTGCAACAATCATAAAAACCACCATTACATCCTTGTAATATTTAATCTTATTTGTAACTATTCAAATTATTTATCGGCAAATCCTAATGAAAATTTAGAAATATATGAGCATTAAGTTACTCATATTTATCCACTATATCTTTCTAGCCATAGCAATCTTGCCATAATAACTATATCATTTATTTATATATTATTAAGAAAGGAAGTATTGCTATATGAAGTACGTAGACTATGGATATGTTAGAATCAATCTTCAGCAAATTATGGATGAACAAAATATCAGTATCAACAAACTAGCATTTAGAGCTGAAATGCAACGCACCCAATTGAAATCATATATCAAAAACGATGTGCAACGTCTTGATATTTCTGTTCTTGCCAGATTATGTTATGCTTTAGAATGCTCCTTGTCTGATCTCATTAAATACATTCCACCTGATGATTCAAACAGTATCTAATGTTCTCTTACCACTAGAATAAATAAAGCCTACCGGCAATACTGTCTTATCTCTGGTTTTATCCATATGCTTTCTCCTTTCGTAATTTTTTGTAAGTAACCCTTCACTTTCGTATTCTCCAACTA
>JAIKVT010000107.1 GCA_024685495.1 Lachnospiraceae bacterium | reverse complement strand
ATTCTTTGTTAAAACAATTCATGGTAATATAGATAGTGATCACGATTCTAAAGATGCATCTGATAATAACCATCTTGAAGCCGAGTAATATAAAGGATATTTACAAATGATTAGAATTAGAGAACTTAGAAAAAAAGATTATCAAAAAGCCTGTGATTTTGCACAGGTTGGTATGCACTTTGAATGGTTTGTAAAGAACAAGTTCTTACTCAAACTCTATACAAAAAGCTTCTGGTATGAAGAATTAAATCAGGCGACAAGAGCATACGGCGCATATATAGGCGACAGATTCGTAGGAGTTTTACTCGCCGAAGTTAAAGGCGAGCCCAAAAGATATTACAGCAAGTTACAATCGGCATATATTAGAATTGTCAAATTAATAGAGAAAATTTTTGCCGGCGGCGCAGAAGATCCCTACGACCTTGCCAACCAAAGAATGTACAGATCTTATTGCAAAAACAATAGTCCCGATGTTCAGATTTGCTTCCTTGCCGCAGATCCGAATTGCAAGATAAGAGGCATTGGATCAAAGCTTCTATCTGCACTCGAATCTGATTTGGCAGGCAAGCAAATATACTTATATACAGATAATTCCTGTACTTATCAATTCTATGAAAAAAGAGGTTTTACCCGCGAAGAAAACAGGGATATTCTAATTAAATATGGTAAGAAAGAGATCCCATTGCAATGTTTCTTATATAGTAAAAAATTAGATTAAAATCACCGGTCTTAGGAACATTTGACACCTTAAGAGTCTGTCCGTCTCTAAGTGACTGCGCATTCTGATTATCAGATTCCGGTGTGTCACTTATTCCATAGTGCTTATCTAAAATTTCATCTATAAGTTCAAAATTATGAAAATCACTATAATCTGTTAAGCCCTCTTCGTCTAACTTAGTTAAATCGTAGTCTACACTGACACCATCATCCATATCTTTACCATCTTTATAACTCATAACCAAACCGGATGATAAAGTGTTCCTTATTGTATTCGCAAGACCAACATAACCTATAATACAAGTACCGCCTCCACTTGTTTCTCCAAGAACAGGTATTCCGGCCTCTTTCAGTCGGCATGGCAAAGTGTTACCACAAGAGTAGGAATAGTTTGAACAAAGAACCGCATAATTAAAATCATAATTAAATGTATCATTAGAGCTTTCAAAAACTCCATCCTGATTATAATCACATACGAAGCGACGAGCCAAGGTATTATTATCTATAGGTGATGACATATAAAGCGAACTGTCATTAGTCACTGCTCCTAGAATAAACGACATAACAGAGGTGTCACCACCTTCGTTAGCAGATAAATCAAACAGGAAATTATTAATCCCGTGTTCTTTCGCTAAGTCAAGAGCTTTATATAAACTATCGAGAACATATGACTCAAATTCATCAAAAACAAATATTCCCGTTCCCTCATACTCATAGTATTTGCATTCCGTAGAGCCATTAGGATCTTTATCTACAAAAAGCGGCTCGTAATTATCATAGCCCCATGCGTATTCTTTTATTCTCTTTGAGTTTTCTGTCTCTTTTTCACCATACTCACCAGTCTTACCGTAAAGAATTGTTCGCGGATCACTTTCATTAGAAAGTGCTTCTTTTAATGCTATTATTACCGGAGTATTTGAATATTCTCCGATCTTATAATTAAGCTCCGTGTGTCCGCCGTCAAACATAAGGTTAGACAAGCAGGCAATTCCAAACATCAAATCTACGGCATTAGTCGAGTTAAGTAACTTCTTTACTTCTTTTGATTCATCACTATATGACTCTAACGTCGCATCTAATCCTTTTGCTCTAATCGAATCAGACAAACGACATTTCGAAGGAGCTCCGTAGAAACTATCTATCATAAAACATAATTCCCTATATGTGAAAGACACTTCATTAGAATCACGAGTCATATTATTATATATGGCTGAGCAATCTATAATCGGATTTAAAATACTATGATAAAAAGATACTTTGCCGTCAGAATAAGTCGATGTATTATATGATATATCTGTAATCTTCGCAATTGTTGTTAATGGGAAAAATACCGTTCCGTCACTCTCAATTATATCTATGCCATATTTCGCCAGATTCAAAGTAACAGGATTAGGATTATTCGTATACTCAAGTTTTGAAGTTCTGACATACTTGTTTTCGTTAGATTCTACATCTTCCACAGAACGACCGTTTTGAAATAATTCTAACTCTTCAAAGGAAACTGTATCCTTTGCGGGATCTACCGTCATTACTACATATTGATTGCCAACCTTATATGTTCCGTCTCCTGCCGCAACACAAATATATCTTTCTTCTCTAAGGCAGGTCATAAACATAGCCGCTTCGACGTATGGAACAGGAACACCTTCCACATTAAGATAATTCAACTCATGTACATTATCTTCTGAATAACGATAAGTCGGAAGCGTTACCATCTCAAATGTCGCAGCACTTGCACTTGATGATATAAGCGCAACAAGTAAAACTGCTATTGAAAAAACACTTACAATTTTTTTCGCATATTTCTTCATCTCTCCAGTCTCCTTTTTGTGTTATAAGATTTTTGTCTTCTAACATAAATAGTTTCATAAGAATCATAAAAATTATAGCACATTTCAACATAATATGTTAGAATTTCCATAATGAAATAACAATTCTGCCACCGGGTAGAGAATGTAGGATGCATTCATTTTCACATCATTAGGTCTTAGAAGATGTGAATGTGGATGTTTTTTTAAATTTATACTTATTTATTTTTCTATTTTTATTTATTAAACAGGTTTGGTTTACCATGAAAAAATTACTTAATTATTTTACAAAAATCGAATGGATATTATGGTGCTCATCAATCACTCTTATCGTCGGGTCATTTTGCATCTTTGACAGCAGTAACCCGCTGTCTTTAATTGCATCTTTAATTGGTGTAACATCCATTATCTTCAGTGCCAAAGGAAATCCGTTTGGTCCTTTTCTCATGATTTTATTTAGCTCTTTATACGGGTATATTTCATACACATTTTCTTACTACGGGGAAATGATTACTTATCTTGGAATGACGATGCCGATGGCTGTTATTGCACTTATCTCCTGGTTAAGACATCCCTATAAAGGAAAGAAATCAGAAGTGGAAATCAACTTAATAGGAAAAAAAGAGACTATACTTATGTTCATCGCATCAGGTATAGTTACCGTATTGTTCTATTTTATTCTGGCAGCGCTCGATACGGCCAACCTTGCACCCAGCACCCTGTCCGTTACCACAAGCTTTTTAGCTGTATATTTGACATTTAGACGAAATCCTTACTTTTCAGTCGCTTACGCATGTAATGATATAATTCTGGTAATACTATGGGTGCTCGCAAGTCTGGAGGATGTAAAATACCTCTCTGTCGTAATTTGCTTTGTAGCATTTTTATTTAACGACATCTATGCCTTCATCAACTGGAAATCCATGGCAAAAAAACAAAACTTGTAACCATAACAATAAAATGTTAGGATAAAAACATGACTTATTCAAATTCATATCATGGAATAGAAAAAATACATACCGCTGAAATATTACTCATTATTGCAACGCTAATCGAGGGCTTTAGTATAGGGTTTTATGAAGCTATAATTGATAAAACTGACTCTACACCCATATGGATTATTCTATCAATCTTTATTATTGCGTCAGTTGTTCTTACAGTTGTATCCAAAATCCTTAATCTTAGAGGATTAAAAATTGCAAGCGCCGATTCAAAACTCTTTATGCCTGCTTTCTATCTATCTTTTGGCATAATTGCAATTGAAGTGTTTTTACTAATTGTATATATCGTAGAACCTAATATTGAGGCGAATAAAACTATAAATTCAGTATTTGTTGAAGTCGAAGAAATCGAAGAAATAGTTGAATTTATTCAAATGATAATTGTTATGGTTGTCGTTAAAAAATTAGCCCAAAAGCTTAACGGAACCACACTAATTAAATTTATCAATATTATCAAAACACTCATAATAATTATAATCGCCATATCGCTTCTTGCCGGAGTGTTCTCGATGATTAACGAGGACCTCTCAGCTATTATGAAAACGATAGCCATAGTTCTTGAACTTGCATCTTTCGTTCTTTATCTGATATTTGTTGATAAAACGGTAAAATTCTTAAAAGATAATTAGCCTTATAATCACACGGCACTATGTCCAATATATAGTGCCTTTTTGTATATATGGGAGGAGTTATAATATGGCATATAATAATAAGATTTTTCGTCGTGATATGATTAAATGTATGTTGTGTAAAGATGCTCCTTGCAATAATGTATGTGATGTTAATGTCGACAAGCTACTTCGCAGTATATGGTTTGACAATGAAAAAACTGCTGCAATTAATTATCCTGATAACAATCCATGTCTTAATTGTGATGCCCCCTGTGAAAAAAATTGTATCGTTTCTAATGAGGTTCCCATAAGAAATCTTATGCTTCGACTTCAAGACGAAGTTAAGCCTGCCCTTGATTCCGATATATGTAAAATGTCAATTCTTGCCAACTCTTCCTCTGCGACATCGAATAATGATAAGCATGTCGATTACTCTTCTTCAACAGCGTCGGATATTAATCGGCTTCTTAAGACCGACATCTGCGGAATACCAATTGAGAATCCTTTCTTACTATCTTCATCTGTAGTTGCCAGCACATATGATATGTGTGCAAGAGCCTTTGAAGCAGGATGGGCCGGT
>JAIKVT010000105.1 GCA_024685495.1 Lachnospiraceae bacterium | reverse complement strand
GTCGAGAAATGTTCAATTTGCTGTTGTTATGTATTTCTTCTTAGCATTATTTATAGCTCTTTGCGCTTATTTTTGCTATTTCGTAGGATTTAAGAGTGATGATTTTATCAACAGTCCTTATAATTCCAGATTAGAAGTATTGGCTGATAAAGTAATTCGTGGAGATATTGTCGATAAGAACGGTGTCGTACTTGCCACATCCGGCAGCGATAATGTAAGAAGCTATCCATATTCTAATATGTATGCTCATGCAATAGGCTATAACAGCAACGGAATGGCAGGAGTAGAGCTTGACGGTAATTTCTATATGATTAAGAGCCATGCCTTTTTCTTAGAGCGTATAAAAAATGATTTAACAGGCGTTAAGAATAAGGGAGATACCGTTGTTACAACACTAGATCATAAATTACAGGAAACAGCTTATGATAATATGAATTATGACGGTGCTGTTATTGCAATAGAACCGTCAACCGGCAAAATCCTTGTTATGACTTCAAAACCTAATTTTAATCCTAATACGATTGCCGATAATTACTCAAAACTTTCAAGCGGCGAGACATCGGTACTGTTAAACAGGGCTACTCAAGGATTATATGCTCCGGGATCAACATTTAAAATAATAACAGCATTAGAATACTTGCAGGAAAACCCTAATGCAGCGTCATCTACTTTCGATTGTACGGGTAAATTTACTCAGGATAATTATACAATTCGTTGTTATCACGGTGAAAAGCACGGACATATTACTTTTAAAGAAGCGTTCGGTGAATCTTGTAATATTGCATTTTCACAAATAGGGCTTGGCCTCAACAGAAACGGCTTTACTCAGATATGTAACCAATTACTGTTTAATCAAAAACTGCCCACGAAGCTTAGCAATACCAGCACAAGTAAATTCTCTGTTGATGATTCAACAAGGGAAAATGTTATGATGCAGACGGCTATCGGACAGGGACAGACTGTTGTCTCTCCGCTTCATATGTGTATGATTGCCGGTGCCATATGTAATAACGGTAAGTTAATGCAGCCTTATATACTTGACAGCATTACTAATTACAAAGGAATCAATGTTAAATCATTTAGTGGTACAACTGTTGATTCGATATTAACTCAGCCACAGACAGATCAAATCAAAGAATATATGAGATATGTTGTAACCGATGGTACTGCAACAGCGCTTAACAGCAGTAATTATGAGGCGTACGGTAAGACAGGTACTGCTGAATTTGCAGATAATTCTGATGAATCTCATGCCTGGTTTGTAGGATTTGCGACTAAAGATGATAAATCAATTGCAATTGCTGTATTACAGGAGAAGGGCGGTTCGGGCTCAAAAGGTGCCGTACCGATTGCCAAAGCTGTATTTGACACATATTTTAGTCAGAATACTCAGGAGAATCAGAATAAATAATGCATATAAATTATGAATACAGATAAATAATTGATTATTTTTTGCTATTGGTTTATAATTTTCTGTGAATATAAATAATTATCCATACTCAGGAGGTATTGCATGATCGAAGCAATAAGTTGTGGGGGTGTGGTAATCTATCGGGGGAAGGTTTTGGTGTTATATAAAAATATACACCATCGTTATGAAGGATGGGTGCTTCCTAAAGGCACCGTAGAAGAGGGCGAAAATCACGAAATGACAGCTCTTCGTGAAGTAAAAGAAGAGACTGATGTAGATGCCAAAATCATCAAGTATATCGACAAAACTTCCTACAACTTTACAGTTCCCGAAGGGGAAGTGGAAAAGGACGTACATTGGTTTTTAATGCGCAGCAATAGTTATCATTCTAGACCGCAACGTGAAGAATTTTTTGAAGACTCAGGATATTATAAATACCATGAGGCAATTCATCTTTTGAAATTTCCTAATGAGAAGGAAATTCTTGAAAAAGCCTACAACGAATATCTTGAATTAAAACGCGCAAAACTTTGGACTAACAGAAATTTCTAATTAAAAGCAGTTTATACTGCTTTTTTATTAAAGCGTATCAATTATTATGGACGTATTAAATGTATATCTTAGCAACAATATAATAGATGAATCTGTAGATAAGCTTCTTAGGATGGCATCAAGTAAAAGTTTACCTTTAGGCTATTATGTTATCGTTGTAAGCAATAAGCCTGAAGAATTACTTGTTATGTATAATTCTTTCGATGTTAATACAGACAGATTCTTAGATGCTGATTATCATATTGTTGGATTTGGCAAGGGTGATAAAGATACTAGAAAGCTTATAGAGTATATTATTCAGGATATCCTGATTAATACAGGCGATATAAGCAAAGATAAATTTATGACAATCAGGAACTAATCGTATGGCAATATTTCTTACCATTTTAAAAATTATCGGAATAGTCTTGCTTTGTATTATAGGTCTTATAATACTGATTCTTCTCTATGTATTGTTAGCTCCTTTCTGGTTCAAAATAGAAGGGATTGTAGACAGAGATCTCAATTATAGGGTTAAAGTCAAAGCGACGACATTTCTTCATTTTATTCAAGTACATGTCAATCTGGCAAAAGATGAGGACTTAAGCTTTGATGCAACTGTCTTAGGTCCTTTAGTTAAAGTATTCCCTAAAGATAAAAAAGAAGATGAAGCTGATGATGACATAAAAGAATTAGAAGATAAGTCCGCTTCAGAATCAGAATCTTCTGAAGATATGGAAAATGTCAAATCGACAGCCGAATCGGATGCTTCCGATGAAAATACTCAAACTAAGGCAATAAAAGCATCTTCTGATGATAATACTCAAGCCGAGTTAATAGAAGTTAAAACCGAGGAAAATGAAGCTGAAAACGAGTCTGAAATCGAGACTGAATCCGAAAAATCCGAAGAAGAAAAAACCGGTTTTCTTGATAAAATTAAGGCCTTCTTTAATAAGCTTAACCCAAAGAATTGGGTTGAGAAGTTAAAACAAAAGATAAACGATACAAAAGAGAAGATAAAAGGTCTTAAAAATAAAGGCAATGAAATACTTGCAATTTTAAAAGATCCTGCAAATAAAGCCTGGCTTAAAAAGATATTTACTCAGTTAAAGAAACTTATTAAAAGCTTTGGAATTAATATGCGTGGTACGAACCTCGATTTTTCATTAGGTTCACCCGATACGACAGGAAAGGTTAGCGGTGCCTTGGCATTGTTCCCGCCTGTATATGATAAAAAAGTTAGGATTTTACCGGATTTTTCAGACGAAGAATTATATTTTGACGGAAATGTGTTTATAAAAGGTAGAATTCAATTAGTATGTATGTTATATTTTGTGGTAGTGATATTGTTAGATAAGAATACTAAAAAGATTATTGGTCTTTTAAAATAGGAGGAGTCATAAATGGAAAAAAACAACGAAGTATTTAAGCAGACAATGGGATCATTATTTGACGGAATGGATTCTTTTTTATCAACAAAGACTGTTGTAGGAGAACCTATCAGAATTGATGATACAGTTATATTGCCTTTAATTGATGTATCATTTGGAGTTGCCGCAGGAGCTCTTACAGATGACAAGAAAAACAACGGCGCAGGAGGTTTGGGCGGTAAAATGCAACCTTCGGCAATTATTGTTATTCATAACGGTACCACAAGACTAATTAATGTATCTACTCAT
>JAIKVT010000073.1 GCA_024685495.1 Lachnospiraceae bacterium | reverse complement strand
GTACTTTGGCGATGACGAGGAAGACTGGTCGGTCTATAATGCCCTGGCGAAAGCGGAGGACTGTGTACTGTTACCGATTCCACTGAGAGCAAAGAGAACGAAATGGTGGGTTCCAAGAAGGAATCAGGGAATGACCTTTGGCTTTGGCAGATCCAATATCTGGTTCGCACAGAATACGGATAATAATCCGGACCTGGATAAATATTTGGATAAGATTCAGAACCAGATACTCAATTATGATGGAGAGAACTGGTTGGATAAAATGAATAGAAATGACGGATAATAGAGCATTCTGGACAGGGACGCAAGAGCGGATTGCTAAGTTGCGAAGTATACGTGGAAACAGAATCAAATGATATATTACTCTCAATTGCGGCTGCATGTTAATTATTAATCAAGGCCTGAACAGCAATTAATGACATTCAGGCCCGTTCCAATTCACAAACATAACTGTTTAATCCAAGATTTCATCATAGACTTCAGGGGTTTACACAGAATTAATTACATTACCGATAAACGATACAACTTCTTCGGCGTAAAGGATTAAGAAATCTCCCGCAGTTGATACAAAGCAACAGAATTTCCTGACGTTAATTGTTTGCCAGCTTTAGAACAATTCCGCATCTTTTGCATGATTATTTTCTTGCTCCTCAAGAAGTCTATACAGCCACACAAGTCCTTCATATGCCTCCGTTTTTGAATGGAAGATAGATCCTCTATTTGGTATACGTATAATTCCTCCATCTAAGAACCCATTATAATACAGAAATTTAAAGTATTTTTTACTCCCACATCTCAGCACATACCAGTTGCCGTTCCTTTCAGTAGATTCTTCAATATAAGCACTATACTTTTTATACATATAGGTAAGCATATTCTGTATTTCCGGATCTTTTGCAGTAAGAACTCTGTTGTCACCAAATACATCCTTTAGGAATCCCATAAGTCCACCTCTCTTTCACGATTCTTTTTATGCTATTATAATGTTCCAAACTTTATCTCGCAGATGTGTCTAAAATAGTCACATGTATTAAGTAAATCTTCATAAGATCCGTGTGCCAGTAATCTGCCATTTTCCATAATCAGTATTTCGTCATACAGTTTGATAAGTTTGCCTGAAAAGTTATGGGATATAAAGACAACTGTTTTATCCTGATAAGATAAAGCTGTATTTTCAATCTCATATGCTGTTTCAATATCAAGGGTAGAGACAATTTCATCAAAGACAATCATACCAACTGGCTCTATCAGCCCGCGTGCAATCTCAATACGTCTTTGCTCGCCACTAGAGATATTATAACCTTCATCACCTACCTGACGATTAAGTGATAAATTTAGATGTGATTCCCTGGCTGCACGATGAAGAGAATCCTGTGATATATTTCGCCAAAAGGTAATATTATCAGAAACTGATCCTGTAAATAGCGAGACATTCTCACCCAGATACGTCACCATTCTACTTATATCTTTGTTGGAATATTTATTAAAATCGACCCCGTTGATCTTAATGGATCCACTGATCTCTCCGAATCTTCCTTTTAGGGCCTTAAATACTGAGCTTTTTCCAGCACCATTCTTTCCTAAAATCAAATACTTTTTCCTGGGGTTAAAAGTATATGTAAAGTCTTCTATAATTGTTTTCTCTCCAATCCGAAGGAATAAATTTGAAAATTCAATTTGTATTTCTTCAGGATCTGTTGAAAAACTTGTATAAGTATCCGCATCTTTTTTGTCCGTAAAGTGGTCAGTAGTTAAATCACTAATTTTCCCAACTATCGACTTTATAGATCTGATAGAATTAATATCCTGAACTATTAGCTGAAGCGGTGTTGCAAGCTGGACTGAGAATGATTGTGCTGCTACTACAGTTCCCAACAGTATTTCTCCCTTGGAAACCATTATCAAACCAGCTCCGATAACTACCATACGGGCAAACCATGTCAGCAAACTACCAATCCCGTCTGCAAGCGCCAGAGAACTATCATAAAGAAACTTTGAATCTTCAGATTCTTTATTTCTAATATCAAATTTATCAAGTATAACATCTTCAACAGCATAACTTTTAATAGTCGGGAAGGCTTGTATAAATTCCTTTATACCCTGAGTGAAATTAGAAATTTTTCTTGAATAATTCAAACTGGATCTATTCAACTGCTTTGCAAAAATGCTTGGGACAAACATTACCCCAATTGCAAATGCCATAACAAAAAAAGCAAGTTTGCGGTTCATGGTAAAAAACGCACTGAAAAAAATAGCTATACTAGCGGTTTGAGATATTAAATCCAGCCAAACTGAGAAATATCGCTGCTCTATAATATTAATATCATTGCTAAATATAGAAATATACTCTCCTGTCGCAGCTCGTTCAAAGATGTTTGAACCTTTTAGACCCAGTGCACTCACAAAAATATCATGTTTTAAATCTTGTTTAATATTGCAAATCAATCTAGATTTTATGATAGTTTGCGAATAAAACAGAAGTCGGTTAACGAGCCATACCAGTACACCCTGCAGTACTAACCGGAATATAAATGTAATTGATGTACCAACGGTCACTTCATTGTATATTTTTTGAAGTAAGAATGTCAGGTATGATGAAATAGTAGGAACGATTATCATCATGGCAAGAAGTGCCACAAGATACCATTTATATTGAAGCAACCTTCTTGCCATGACGTACCTTCTTTCTGTCCTTTTTATTCTGTCTTATGTAATTCCCAAACTCCGTTATCCGCTACACCGATAAAAAGAAGATTGTTCCCATTCACATATACGTAGTATTCACGATCGGGAGTCATTAAATGAAGGATGCCATCTTCGGAGATATAATAATCTGAAGAGATAGTTTCACTTCCACCCTGTACAAACGATAAATGAGATTCCGTAAAGGTCATGGTTTCTTCTTGCCTTGATTCTTCACCAACTACTTTAACATCATAAACACCCTCAATGTTTTGGGGAACTATTTCAGTTATATCAACATCTGATCCTCCAACAAGGAGCAGGCGCCATACAATCGTACTAGGCTCAATCAATTCAACATTATTATCTGAAATGATGCGTATAGTGAAACTTTTTTCAATGTCAGGAGCCTCTAGCTTGCCATTTTTAATTGAATATTCACTGGTAGCGACCGGTTTTGAATCTCCTTTTTGATAATATGATACGTCCGTATCATCAAAAACCATAAACTCATCTCTAGGAGTTTCACCAGCATGCTGAAAAACCAACCAAGTTCCCTTTAACGATACTTCTTCTGTTGATTCATTCCCCTCACCTTGGAGTACAAAAAATAATACTGCCCCAAGGATAACTGCAATAACTATTGCGCCCAGTATCACATGTGTTTTCTTTTTCATTATTGAGACCTCCTTAAACTTTTCCATTCATGCAAAAAGCATGATGATGATTAATAATAATATACATAATGCTCCAACAAAAAGAATTAAATAATATCCTTTCACTAGTTCTTTAAGCATAGAAATTAATCGATCCTTTTTTTCTTCTGGCTTGATAGGAGTAGGTGCAACTGAAGAACTATGCATCTTTCCTTTTGGGTCAATAATCATTTTTAATCTCCGTTAGTTTTCCTGTGCTATTACAATTTCTTCTTTGTGTAGATAAATATTAATACT
>JAIKVT010000058.1 GCA_024685495.1 Lachnospiraceae bacterium | reverse complement strand
GTAATGTCTCGGAGTATTAGGGCACTCCCTAAATTCGCACATTTGAAGAATTCCAATTTAGATAATACGTAGTTGGTGTGTCAAATCCAAAGACGGAGAAGACTCTTTCGTGGTATAATAATATCGCGTTAGAGTCTTCTTACTTTATTAAAAAAAGTGAGACAACAATATGAGTTTAGAAAGAAAGAGAACAAATGAAAAATAAAACGTCTATCCTTTTCATCTGCCACGGCAATATACGGCACTTTTGCATCAAGCCCTTATAAACACTGAATTTGTAAGGAGTCACTTTTTGGATTTAGCCCACATTTAGGCCATTTGAAATAAGACATTTTTTGATTAGTATTGATAGTGAGAGCCGATTCTATTATTGCTTTTATTATGTAAAAATGATGATATTTGTATTGAAAATACATATACCAGCCTTTATAATGAAGACAAAGGAGGAAGAGACGATGGATAGATTGTTTGAACCGGTAAGTGAAGAAGAGTTTTTTGAATCTGTAGATCGTGGTCTCGAACAAGCCAAAATGGGACAGAGAAAAGATGCTCATGAGGCAATGAGAGAAATAGCTGATGAACTCGAGGCAGGATATAGAGCGATGAAAACAGTTAAATCGAATCAGAATAGCAGATTGGTTGCAAACTCATGAAAACATATAAGGTAACAATAGTTCCGGAGGCAGAAGCTCAAATAAGAAAATATCTTGCATATTTACTATTGGTAAAGCAAAGCGAGCAGGCATATAATGCCGTAAAGAAAGATTATCACGAAACGATAGATGCGCTTTCGACGATTGCCGGCTCAATAGGTGACCCTCCACAACAAAAGCTTCGAGACCGTGGACTTAAGAAAATGCTTTTTCAGAGACATCAATATGTTATGCTGTTTTACGTTGATGGCGAAGAAGCTATTGTGACTAAGATTTTCCATACATCAGAAGATTATTTGAATAAACTAGATTAAAAGGCTATGTGTTAAAGCACATAGTTTTTTTCATTTGTTTTGCCTTGTCTGCTCAGCACGATAAAAAGAACGAGGAGTCAATCCCGTAGCCGTCAAAGACGGTGCGTATGCAGGATTGACGCCTTGTTCTTTTTTCGTATAATTCGAGAGGCAAAACGAAATGGAACTTAACCTATTACAGTCGATTCAATACATTTTCACGTCGATTCATTACAAGCATAGAAAGGATATGAACCATCTAGCCGATAAATATTAGATAGAATATTTATTAGTGAGGGTAATAATGAGAGTCTTATTATGCGATGATGACAAGCGTGATGTCGATAAGCTTGAAACCTTAATTAACAAGTACGGTGCGGCTAACAATATACAGTTTAACATTGATTCTTATTCGGCAGGAGAGGAACTTCTTGATGATGTCATTAAGGGAAAGAGAGCTGACATATTATTCCTTGATATCAATCTAGAGGGGATGGACGGTATAGAAATTGCCGGTAAGATTCGTGAAAAATACGATAATGTTCCCATTGTGTTTATAACAGCATATATCAACTATGCTCTTGACGGATATAAAGTCAGAGCCAATAGGTTTCTTGTAAAAGATGACCTTGAACATACATTTACTGAATGCATGGATGATATATGTAGTGAGATTATTAAGAAAAGAAAGTCCATGATGTTTCACTGTGTGGATGGCGATCGCAGGATTAATCTGTCGGACATTTCACTTTTTGAGACATCCGGAAGACAGGTTGTTATTCATAGCGGTAGTAACATATTTCAAATGTATGAGAAGCTTAATTCTCTCGAAGAAAAACTCACAGACTATGGCTTTATAAGAATTCACCGATTCTATCTTGTAAATATCAAATACATAGCCAATATTCATAATTATGTACTTACTCTTACCGACGGGAGAGAGCTTCCTATTCCGAAGGGAAGGTATAGGGAAGTCAGACAAAAATATACATTGTTTATGGGTGAAGTGCTATGAATTCTATTTTGTATACTCTTTTGATAGGCGTATTTGAAGCGTACGGATTAATATATTTCCTTGACTCATATATGGAATGTGGATATAAAGGGATCAAACGTGTTATAAGATTCCTTGTGTTCTATATTGTATTTGTCGCTGTTGTAATACTATCGGCAAATTTCCTAACGGGATATGCGATTATCTTAAAGACATTTATCATTATTATCGGGATGACAATATATGGAATGATTATTTATCATCGCGGATTTGTGACATGTCTTTTCTTTGCATCAATCGACTACATACTTCTGTTCTTTGTCGACTGTGTTTATGTCAGTATAATGGGAATGGAAGATCACGTCCTGATATGTGTAATGGGAATAGTGCTGAGGTTCGTGTGGATAGCACTTCTTATATTCTTAAGGCACAAGACGTGTCTTATTAAGAAATATCTCTACGAAGATAGAATTCCATTCAGAAAGTTTTCTTGGCTTCCGGTATTCTCGGGATTTATAGGAATATATTTATATGTAATGTTTATATCAGAAAATGTACTGAATTATTTCTATGCATTTGTATCGCTTGCCATTCTTTTTCTAAATGCTTTAGCGTTATTTTTCTTGCAGGATTCACTTGTAAAAGAAGAAAAAATCTATCAAACCGAGAGACAGAATCAAAAGCATAAAAATCAAATGCAGACATTTAACGATATGCAGGCAGTGTATGAGAGACAGGGAAGAAAACTTCACGACTACAAGAAGCAAATGATGACTGTAAATGAGCTGATTAGAAAAGGAGAGCTTGAGTCTGCGTTGGAACACACTGAAGAGATTACTAAGAGTATATCGGTGGAGCTTTCTGAGATAAATGTGAATCATCCTGTTGTAAATGCGATTTTGAATCAAGAGTATCGTATTGCTAAAGGCAAAGGAATCGGGATGACATTTTCCATATGTGACTTGTCCGGACTTACGCTGGATGGAGAAGATATTGTAACCATATTCGGTAATCTTCTGGAAAATGCTATTCAAGCATGCGAAGATTTCGAAAATAAAGACAACCATCCGACCATACATATCAAAATGGTAAATGCGGATGGAAAGTACATTTTCAACATAAAGAATCCGGTGAGGGAGAAGGTTGAGATAGAAGATAACAGCGTTGTAACCAAAAGCTCCGAAGGACACGGAATAGGACTCATCAATGTCAGAAGTGCAGTAGAAAAATATAACGGCGACTTCGCCATATCGTGCGATGAGAACGAGTTTGTTGCGGTGGTAATGGTAAAGCAATAGACGATTGTTCAATGTATATTGGTTGATCCACCACAAAAACACGACCGTTCACCTCAAAAAATCGACCATTCACATCATATAACTCCTAAAGTGTAGTATTATATACGATATACTACTAAACTATGCTTTATAGGAGAACGCTATGCGAATCGCAATATGTGATGATGAATCAAAAATATGTGAAATGTTAAAGGGTAAGGTAAGGAGAATTTTTCCGGACGCTGAAGTTATATCCTATACATCCGGAAAAGAACTTCTTAATGATAATACATTTCCGGACATCCTTCTTCTCGATATAAGGATGCCGGATATTAGCGGAATGGATGTTGCAAGAGAACTTCGAAATCGCAATTATAGAAATATAATAATCTTTATCACAGGGGAAGAAGACGAAGTCTTTAATTCTTTTGATGTTCAGCCATTTCATTTTCTTGTAAAACCGGTCTTAGACGACAAACTTAAGGCTGTTCTCGAAAATGCGGCGAAAGAACTTTCTAATCGTAAGAATAATCCGAGCGATAACCATGAATTTATCAATATTCAATCAGGCACATCTCACATTCGTGTCAATCTATCTATGCTCATATACGCAGAGGTATATGATCGTAAAACAATCCTTCACATGAAAAAAGAAAACATAGAATATTACGGGCAACTATCAGCGCTGGAGAAGCTTGTGGGTGATGATTTCTTTCGTATACACAGGTCATATCTCGTCAACATGAGATATGTACAGCGGTACGATAGAACTACAGTCAGAATGATTAACGGTGATAAGCTTTCGCTTTCAAGAAGATTATATGATGACTTTCTGAAGGCTTATATGGATTACAGTCGTAGGGGGATGGATAAATGAGTATGGATGAAATGTGGGGAATTGCCAACACAATATCTGTTATAGTCGGTCTTCTTATTAGCGGTGTTTTGGTGGCAAGATTCTATAATCCGTTTGTAATTAAGAAGATGTCAGCTATTCTAATCGGTGCAGTGTTCTTTGCTACCATGACGATTCTATACCTGATACCGTTACCAATGTCCGGGGATATCGCATATATAATAGGAGTTGTTATCCTGTGTGCGGTGTCTGTTTTATCAGACAGGAGAAATGTCCCGCAAAAGATATTCTTGTCAGTAACGGTATATATGTTTTTCTGGATATCCGATGCGGTGTCGGCACTTCCTTGGACGCTGATAAGCGATCTTACATATCTACGAGAAGAAAGCGATATGAATAAGCAGTTTATACTCTTTGTTGTCGCTTTAATTATGCTTGTTCTTATTGAAAATGTTCTTTTGCTCTTGGAAACGCTAATATTCAAAAAAATCTACAAGAGAAAACGGGAACAGATGCAGTGGCGAGAACTATCGCTTATTGTGTCTCCGTATGTCGCAATTATTATAGGATACTGGATATGTTCCTTCTTGTCAGACGCATATGCTGATGCTATCGGTGAGTATATAAGAAGCAGTTACCCTGTCTATGATGTGGTTCGTGCTCTTTTTGGAATTATAGCATTCGTAGCATCAATCACTGTTGTATATTCTTATCAAGAGATTAAGAGACATGAGGAAGATGCAATGCAAAGCGTCCTTGTTTCTAAGCAGATGGAAGAGCTATCGGAGCATGTTCATACAATGGAAAAAGTTTATTCCGACGTAAGAAGTGTAAGGCACGATATTAACAATCATATTATGATACTTGGTAATTTGCTTGAGAAATCTGAAAATGATGAGGCCATCAGATATCTTAATGAATGGCAAAGAGGATTTCCTGTGCCGGAGCTTAATGCGAGAACAGGGAACCCTGTTACCGATATTGTAATTTCCGAGAAGATGCGTGAGGGTAGAGAAGTCGGGATAGAGTTCGTTTCAGATTTTCATTATCCGGACAGTACTAAGGTTGAATCTATAGATATAGGTATTATCCTAAGTAATGCTTTGTCGAATGCAATTCGTGCGGCGTCAAGCAGTGATAACTCTAAGATTGAAGTAAGTGCATGGACGAACAATAACGCATATCTTATTCAAGTGAAAAATACATTTGCAGGGAAACTGTGCATTGATACGGAGACCGGTCTTACGGAGACAACTAAAAGAGACAAAGAGAGACACGGCTATGGTCTTCTTAATATGAAACGAATCACAGAGAAATATTATGGAACGATTAAGCTTGAACAAGATAATGATATAGTGATTTTCACTGCAATGCTAATATTGCCGGAGTAGTTACCTACCATTCACATCAAATATACGGCTATTCACTACATATGCCTTTTATTTGCTTGTTTTTGGGGCGATAATATAAGTGCAAGAGGTAGTATGCCCATAAAGTCTGGGCGAGACTCCTTTTGTAAGGAAATGGAGTTCCAATACAAAACAAGGAGGTTGTGATATGAGTGGTATTAATACTAATTCTCTGTTCGGAAACACGAGCGGACTGGCAGGAATGCTGGGTGACTATAGTGCCATAAGAAGTGGTAGCTATGGCAAACTAATGAAATCTTATTACGGAGAACAAAAGTCTTCCATATCGAGCGGAAGTGGTTCTTCAAGGTCTAAGACCGTACTTGATGAGGTTCTTGAAGAGAGGCGTAATCCGAAAGAATCAAAGGAGGTAAGTGCGGCTAATTCTAAGTTGTCTACGTCTGTATCTACATTTAAAAATGCCCTTGGAACACTGCAAAGCGAGAATACGTATAAGGATACGGAGAATGGTCTTGATGCAAGAAGTAAGGTCGAGAACGCACTAAAGTCGTATGTCAGTGCCTATAACGATGCGGTTACAACTGCGAAGAAATCGACGAATCTTAACATGACATCTAATGTTGCAGGATCAATGGAAGCAACGAAGGCTAGTGTCGAGGCACTCAGTGAACTTGGCATATCTATGAATGGCGACGGTACATTGGCATTCGATGCGAATAAATTCAAGACTATTGAACTTGATACCGTTAAGAATGCATTTGACGGAAATGCGGCATTAAGTTACGGTTCTAAGATTGCAAGCAGACTTAATAGAATATCTGAAAAATCAACAAGTACCAGTAAAACTGATTCGAGTAGCACGACTGTTGCGACAGTTTCAAATTCTAAGAGCCTAATGGAGAGCATAGAAAGCCTTAAGGGGTCAGATCTATATACTACAAAAGATTCTAACGGTGATTCAGTATTCAATAGAGACGGAGTAAGGTCTGAACTCAGTAAGTTTATAGAGTTTTATAATAAGACAATAGAATCTGCCAAGAAAAGCGGAGTATCAGGCGTCAACTCTAATCTTACTACACTTCTTCAGAAGACGGCTCAGTATACAAAATCGCTTGCCGAGATAGGTGTATCTGTCGAAAGTGAGGGAAAATTATCTTTAAATAAAACCGTATTTGATGATGCAGCAGAAGACAAGATTAAGACTAATCTTACAAGCTATGCATCTTCAATAGAGACTAATGCAAGACTTGTCAACTATTATTCGACGACGCAGAATAATTCGACCAGCAGTTATTCTGCAGCAGGAACTTATACGAATTCATCGGATATAGCTTCGCAATTATATGGTCAGATATAGTGTAACCATTCCCAAATAAGTCGGCTTTATTACTCGTCTAAACTCCTATCTACTACGTCTTCCTCAGTCGCCGTACCACTCGGTACGACTCATTCGGAAATTCTTGTAGAATAGAAATTTATACTTCGTAAAAAGTCGAGGTATTTGACAAAGGTTACACTAGGAAGGAGGATTACAATGAGTATGGAAATAACCGGATATAATTCAAGTATAAATAACTATTATGACATTTCCAAAGTTAATAATAAGGAAAATGTAAAAGCAGAAAGCACAGCTTCAACCAATAAAACAAATGCAGACACAGCTGTAGTTTATGAAAAGTCAGACAACACATCAACTAAAAAAGCAACATATGAAATCAACAAGAAATCATCATCAGATAGAGCTGCTATCGTTGAACAAATGAAGAAAGCAGAAGATGACAACAGACAATCTCTTATCAATATGGTAAGGGAAATGATGAATACGCAATCGGGCAAGCAAAAGACCGCTGACGGATTTTCTGCATTTGGCGGAACTGTTACGGAGGAAGCAAGGAAGAAGGCACAGGAAGCAATTTCTGAAGATGGTTACTGGGGTGTTAAGCAGACATCTCAGAGACTATTCGACTTTGCCAGTGCGCTTGCAGGAGATGATGTCGAGAAGATGAAGAAGATGCAGGATGCAATGAATAAAGGCATCAACCAAGCGGCTGCAAAACTCGGTGGGCTACCATCAATAGGTCAACAGACACAGGATGCGGCAAATAATCTGTTCGAGGAATACTATAAGTCTAAGGGTGTAGAAGTATAGGAAGCATCTGATTGTACTTTGTCCGAAGGCGCAGAATATGAAGTAGAAATACACATGACTAATTAGTTGTGTGTATTTTTATTTGCAGTCGATTCACTACAAAATAGCGACCGTTCACTACATGGCAGTTGATATTTGTAAAATATTGTTCGATATACTAAATAGATAATTATGTGTTTTTTGAAGGGAAATGCGGATATGAACATTAATCTTAATACAACATTTACAAATGAAAATACAAAAGCCGTGAATATCGGTCAGAGTGTTTTGAAAGGTCAAAACAATGTCATTAAGGGCAAGACACTTAACCTGGGAAGCAACTCACTTGACGAAAAGAAGGCTCAAGCCAAGAAGGATGCTATGAAACTCATCCGTAATGCATTTGAAGGCGACCAAAAGATAAGCAATGAATTTAACGAGAAGAAAAGACATGTTGAAGAGCTTATAAAGGACAAAGGCGAAGCAGATAAGATCATTAATGATATCGAAAATGAAAGAAAGATGCTCCGGGACGAGTATGGACTAACTGAAAATAGTCAGGAGGAGAAAGAGCTCAAGTTATTAGAAAAAGACTTTAGATCAGGGCTTCCCGGAAGCGACGTATCCCTCTCAGAAGAAGAAAGAAAAGCCGTAGCAGAGATAAAAGAAAGAGGTCTCACAGAGTATCAAAGCAGGTCTATGGAAAAGCTTGATTATGCGAAGAATTATATTGTCAAATCCTATTCTAATACTCTTGAGATTCAAGACGAGAATCGTTCTCTCGGAATGATGGAGCGAGAAATGCTTAAAAATACCTCGATGATTGATGCTAAAAAGGAAGCCAAGATATTAGAAGAGGAAGCGAATGAGCAAGTAGTAACTATTGCTATGGACGAGGCTAAAGATAATATTGATTCTGGCTTTGAAGAGAAGAAGGAAGAAGCAGAAAGAATCAAAGAGAAAAAAGAGGAAATCAAAGAAAGAATTGATGCATCCAAAAAGCGTAGAGATGAAATGGAAGAATATTCTGAAAAAATACTTGAAGGAGCAGAATCTATGTCTCGAATTACTAAAAGTGTAGATGAAGCACAACAAGAAGTAAAAGAAATGATGTCGAAGATGAAGATGCTTGATGAGGATATCAAGGGAATTGAAGTCGATGATAATAGGTGATGTGTCGGGAGGAATTTAGATATGCAGATTAATGGTTTAGTTAATTCGTATTCAACAAACAATCATACATCTAATAGTAAGTCTACTAACATAAGAGACTACGCTAACTATCTTAATAAGAAGTTTAGTTGCTTGACTCCGGGAAATAATGCTTCTGTATCAGTTACTAGCGGTTTGCTTAGAAAGGCAATGTCTGATGAAAAGACTGCATCGTGGCTTGAAAGGGAACTTGCAAAAGCTCCGGATTATATTGAGGCTGCACAGAGATCTGCTATAGCACATGGTGCAACGCTTAAGTCTGTGACTATTGAATTTGGGGAAGAGTATTCTACTATGACAACGTTAACAGTGACAGATGGTGGTGGCACTGATTCTGATATCGATAAATGGCTGGAACGTGTCAGGGAAAAGAGAGAAAAGCAAAAAGAAGCTGAGAAGAAGTTGGAGAAGAAGCATGAGCCAGAACGATTAAAAGAAGCTTCTGTTACAGAGGAATTTCGTGGAAAAGATTTAGATGACCTGCTTAGTCAATTTTCGACAAAGATGTCGGGAACCTTAGACTTGTTGTCAGATGTGACGTTTGATGTTAGAGGATAATCAGCGAAGAAGGACTGATTGTTGTTCTCTACGTTGATATGGAGGAATAAGAGTATGAATGGTATTAATCCAATTGAAATAGATAAGACAGCTGAATACTACAACAAGTTACAAGAGGCATTTAAAGAAAAAATTAATACGAAAGAAAATCAGGGTGCTTTATCTTCAAATGCCATAAGTAATGGAGAACCATTAAAGGTGGAAATATCTTCAAAAGGACTTGAAATGTCTGAAGAAGTGAAAAGAGGAGAGATGCCTAAAGGAGCGATTAGACAGCTTGAGAGAGAGCCTTTGACTAAAGAGCAATTACGAAGTGTGCCATTCGGTCGCTTTGGTGAGGATATTCTTTCGAAGATGCAAAGAGTTGATTCGAACGCATTTGAAGAATACGAAAAGATTAGAGCCAGAAGGGAAGCCAAACCAACAGATAAAAATGTAAAAGATGAAGCTCGGTTTATTACTCAGTGGGCAATGAGAGATGAATTACCTAACTTGTCTTGTTGGGAGGATATTGATAAGAGAGAAAAGGATAATGATGCGTACAGAAGGCAAAATGCGGTGGTATCATAAGATAAATAGGATATAGTCTGTTCAATACATATTTTGGTCGATTCATTACATCTGTATTATGAATATCTTGTCATTTCCGAAATAAGTATTAAGAAATACGATGGAACTAAAAGCAGCCATGGAAGGCATCTGTCATTAACTGAAATGTTAATGCAGGTGCTTTTTATTTATTAAAAAAAGAAGCCACTCGGACCTTTCTGTGGACTAATGACATTAGACGAATGTCAGATTGTATAGGAGAGTGGCGTGACTCTGACCGACAGATGAGTCACAGAAAGGAGAAAATATGTCAATAGCGGGACTGGGAACTTATCAAAGTTCAAGTATGTATTACACATCAAACTGTAATGTTGAAAAATTTAATCCTAATGGAAAGTTTTTCAATCAAAAGATGTCATTTCTAATGAAGAGTGGTGATGTGGTACAAAATGATGATGGTAGCAGTGTGAGTTCAGATAATGAGAGGGATTCAGAGATTGAATTTGGATCTTTAACACGGATTCCGGCGATGCCGAAAGCTTATGGCGAGATGGCATCATACACCAGATGTATTTCTGCTAGCATCAGCACTAAGGAAATGCAGGCAACGAAGAACGAAGCCGGAGAAGTAATGTATTCCTATAAGGAGACATCGCTTTCTTTCGACATTGTTATCAATTCTGATGGAACGGACAAGACATACACCATCAAAGGAATTGATGAGAACGGTGATGAGTTCGAGAGAGAATTTGATCCCTATAATCTCGATAAGGAAGAAATGGATTATCCTGAATTCTCTGCTCTTTGTATGTATATAAGACAGACGGATGAAACGGCGGATCTTATAGCAAGCAGTTACTTTACGGATACAAGCTTCTTTGATGGAATATTTGATAGGGGAGATCGTGTAGGTCTGTTAGAGCAGTATGCAGATGAGTACGGCGACACCATGCCGAAGCTTGCAGGACTCGCACAGAAACTGTTTGAATCTATTAATTCATTTTTTGAAAATGCCATGAAAGAAAATGAGGAAGAATTAGATATTTCCAATACTATAGTATCGCGTCATAACGAATATACTGATCCTGATACTGGGAAGAAGGTTCCTGTGGATGTTCAGTATATAACATTATATACTGATGAGGGAATATCTTGTAAGGAGATTTCCAACGTGAATGGTGAGACGAAGGAAAGAGATTTATGGGAAATGTCTTATGATTCTCCGGAGAGCAGGGAAAAGATTAGGAAGTTTCTTAATAGCTTTGATAAGGATGAGAAACTTACCTTTGCATCGCAAGAGAGCTTCTGGAAAGATTTTATGAAGGAAGATTTTGATATAGAGGGCTTTCGCGAGTATTACGACACATTAGTTGACGGACACATTGACATTGAAAAGCTCAAGGCAGA
>JAIKVT010000102.1 GCA_024685495.1 Lachnospiraceae bacterium | reverse complement strand
GAAATTACTGTACCACCTGTAAGAATTGCGATATCCTGAAGCATTTCTTTACGACGATCACCATATCCCGGAGCCTTAACTGCAACAACGTTAAATGTTCCTCTTAACTTATTAAGGATAAGTGTTGTTAAAGCTTCGCCTTCGATATCTTCTGCAATAATAAGAAGACGTGAACCTGATTGAACAATTTGCTCTAATAATGGAAGAATATCCTGGATATTAGAAATCTTCTTATCAGTAATAAGAATATATGGATCTTCTAAAACTGCTTCCATCTTATCCATATCTGTAGCCATATATGCTGAGATATAACCTCTGTCAAACTGCATACCTTCTACGAGGTCAAGTTCAGTCTGCATTGTCTTAGACTCTTCAATGGTAATTACACCATCATTAGAAACCTTCTCCATTGCATCTGCAACCATCTCACCAACTGCATCATCGCCTGCTGAAATTGCAGCAACTCTTGCAATTTGTTCCTTGCCGCTAACTTCTTTGCTCATCTTAACGATTGCATCAATAGCTGTATCTGTTGCTTTCTTCATACCTTTACGAAGAACAATTGGATTAGCTCCTGCAGCGAGGTTTTTAATACCTTCAGATATCATTGATTGAGCAAGTACTGTAGCTGTTGTAGTACCATCACCTGCCACATCATTAGTCTTTGTTGCTACTTCTTTAACAAGTTGAGCTCCCATATTTTCAAATGAATCTTCAAGCTCAATTTCTTTCGCAATTGTTACACCGTCGTTAGTGATTAAAGGTGCACCATATGACTTATCAAGTACAACATTTCTTCCTTTTGGACCGATTGTTACTCTAACTGAATCGGCTAATTTGTCAACACCGGCTTCTAAAGCAGCTCTTGCTTCAGCGCCATATTTAATTTCTTTTGCCATGTCTATCCCTTCTTTCTATAATTATTCAACAACTGCAAGAATATCATCCTGACGTACAATGATGAATTCGTCACCGTCAAGCTTTACTTCAGTACCTGCATACTTAGAGTAAATTACCTTCTGGCCGACTTCAACCTGCATCTTTACTTCTTTACCATCAACTACACCGCCCGGGCCTACAGCAATAACTTCAGCCTCTTGTGGTTTCTCTTGTGCAGAAGAAGCAAGGATAATTCCTGACTTCGTTGTCTCTTCTGCTTCAAGCTGTTTTAAAACAACACGATCAGATAATGGATTTAATTTCATAATTCAACGCCTCCTTTTATTTCTAAAATATATCGTAAATCCAAATTAAAATAAGTATTATATTTAATACCCGACTAATATATTAGCACTCGCCGACGGCGAGTGCAAGTAAAATTTAAAAATATTATTATAATTATCCAAAATTGTATTATTTTTTAGGCTTAAGCGTATCAAATGCACTATTGATGAACTTAGTTGCCGTATCTTTAAGTACCATATGTTGCTCTTCACTTAAATTATTAAATGATTTATAAAGCCTTCTTAAATTGTCAGGTGAAGCTCCTCCCAATTCATCGATTGAATCAATCTTAGCGTCATCAAAAGGTTGAAACAAAGAATCGATAAATCTTTTTCTCTCAGCATCATCTAATTCATTAAGCCAATTAGTGATTGTCTCATCAAGCAGTATACTCTTGTCCGATAACCTGTTACATTTTACAAATCCATTACGTTCAACCTGCCATGATAACGGATTATGTTGATTGATTCCACCTGCAGAACTTTTTATTACAATAGGTTTTGTATCATTAACAAGAAGCATTCCGACAATCGATTCATCAGGAACATAGCTTATTATCTTCGGTAAAATCCTCTTGTACCCGGGCATCTTAGTAATCTCTTTTCTAAACCCGGGACCATCATTACTATAGACTCTTATAATTTTATCCTGAACGCTTGAATCGCAAAAGGACGATGCATATACGGCAAAGTTGCCGCCTTTAGAATGTCCTCCGACTATTATCTTACAATCTAAATCTTTAAAATTATCATCAAGATATTTCGCAGCTTTTTTCTGTCCGGGTGTCTGATAGAGATATCCCATATTAATATCTTCTTTCCAACCTATTATGGTAGAATCAGTACCTCGAAAAGCTACATAATATGTGTTGTCCGGCAAAATAAAGGTTGTAACCGAAAACTGAGAATCCTCTTCTTTAACTATCTCATCAACATATCCTGTGAGATATAAATCTTCGTACCTGGGCGCATTTACCATATCATCCATCACAAAAGGTGCAACACCGGTGGATGATTTGTGAGTCAAAATATCTTCTCTTGAATAAAAAGCAAAATACTTCTTATACGCTTCTTCTAAAGATGTCTTTTCCGACAAATCAGGTCCATATACAATATTGGAAAAATCACTATAAGATAAAAACGACAAAATAATATTATCAACTTCATTGAAAGGATCCTGCTCGAAAGACAAATCTCCTCTCCACTTTAAATAATCAGTCATGTTAGGCATAAAACCACCTCCACTTATATCAGATGTAACATATCCCGGATGATACATGCAAAAAACCTGGCGATATTATACTAATTCATATTGAAAGCCACTATTACAACTACCAGATTAAGCAGTGCATGTCCGGCGTAAACTACCCATAATTTATGTGTCTCTTCATAGACATATCCGATTAAAAGACCAACCAATGTTGCATAAATCATTTGCACCCAATTAAAGTGAAGTATTCCAAAAATCAATGCCGAAAGAACAACCGTTGGCGCCACATCAAATTTTTTCTCTAATTCTCCACATACGATACCACGAAAAACAAGTTCTTCAAGCGCCGGTGTTATAAGAACATTTGCAAGTATCTTAGAGACCATGTCACCACTGCTTAGATAAGAGTTTGCATCCTTAAAAGACTCCGATACCTCTATCAATGGGAAATGTGTAGCAACATAATTAAGTACTACTCCAAGAACTACAATTGCTACAATAAATAAAATTTCTTTTGGCAACTTCGATGCTTCAAACATCGGCTCCGCTTTATAGACGTTGGCATTCTTATACATAAAAAGCATAACGACAAAGGTTATGGCTGCCGATATTGCCGTAAAGTATA
>JAIKVT010000045.1 GCA_024685495.1 Lachnospiraceae bacterium | reverse complement strand
ATAATGTGCTTGAAAATGGTACATTAAGTAACGATGAATTAACACATTATGTTGTACTGGATTCAAGTGTTTATATTAAGGGCCTTGGAGTAGAATCTACAATCATTGCTGTAAAATATCTAAATAAAGATTATGCTTTAGATGATGTAAAGAAGTATGATTTAGCAAGCGTAGCTATCTATTCATTTATGAATAGCGATGTGTTCAATAATACGATTTATCTAGATAAAAATGGTATCGGTTATGCTTATTCGATATATTCAGTTTTTAACAAGGATTTAAACTTGTCAGAACAATATAATTCCGAATATACAATTAATACCAACGAGATTATTGAAGGTCAATCTGGAGTCATAGAAGATAGTGGAGTATCCGGTGTTGAAGAGCAAAATGAGTTTATTATATTTGATAAGATGACAGGTTCGCATTCAAGTGTTAAATACTTATTAAAATCTTGGATTTCACTTTTAGATAGACAAGTATTTAAATCTTTAGCAAAGTATTTAATTACTAATTTCGAGTTTTCTATTAATAGCTTAAACGTAGATTTAAATAGAAAATCAGATATCTATGGAAATATGTATGATATATCTAAAGCTAGTTCGCCAACTGTTACAGGCGGTAATTCATATAAATCTCAAAAAGAATTAATAGTAGATAAAGTATATGATCCAACCGCAGAACATGATTCATTAATGAAAATATATGGCTGGTATAAGGATCTATATGGATATGGATCTAATGTTCAAATATACGAAGCTAATGAATATAATGATTACGTAACAACTCTTATTAATCCTGTTTCTCTAAATATGCAATTTAAGTATAGAGATGAAAAATATATTAAATTCCGTCGTGGAGTTCAATCTTATGCTTCAATTCCAGAGTGTGAAATAATTGATCATCAAACAACAGCAGATGCAAGATTAGCTTTCTTGCTTGTGTGCGAAGAGGCTGATGCTTGGGATCTTGTAAAACAAGACGGCAAGAAAGCCACAAAGTTTGAAAAGATTGTTCAAAACGAAGATGGAACAAAGACTTACACATGGGCAGTGCTTTTAGGCGATTTGACAGCAGTAGTTAGATATACAGGTACAGATTCTATTATTTACGGCCAGGCGTGCAGCGAAATTTATTTAACAATATTTGAGACACAAGTGTAGTTGATGAAGATTTGATTGACTTTTTATAAAAGTATAATTAAAATAGTTAATACATATAGCAAGTGAGAAATCACACAAGAGGACAAGCTTTATTAGCGAGTTTATACAGAGAACATCGGTAGCTGAGAAGATGTAAAATAACTAATAATAGTACCACCACTTGAAAAAGCCGTCGCATCGCGTTAGATGTAAATGAAGAGATAGAGAAATCTATAAATAAGGTGGAACCGCGAAAATTTTCGTCCTTATGTCGCAAGGCATAAGGATTTTTTTATATATTGGAGGATTAAAAAAATGATTATTAAAATTAATGGTGTTCAAAAAGAATATGCAAATGAAGCATCACTTTTTGAAATTGCAAAGGACAATGAAGTTAAGAACGCCTTAGCTGCCAAGGTTGATGGTAATCTTGTAGAAATGCGTTCAAAATTAGATGGTAATGACCATGAAATCGAATTTGTAACTTTCCAAGACAAGGAAGGTAAGAAATTATACCGTCATACTGCATCTCATATTTTAGCTCAAGCAATTAAGACAATTTATCCAACATCTAAATTGGCTATTGGCCCAGCTATTGACGATGGCTTCTATTATGATATTGATTTTAAGACTCCAATTACAACTGAAAATCTTGAAGCTATCGAACAAGAAATGAAGAAGATTATTAAGGCTAATTATCCATTGGAAAGATTTGAACTTCCTCGTGATGAAGCTATTGCTTATATGAAAAAGTTTGGTGAAGATTATAAGGTAGAACTTATTAATGATCTTCCAGAAGATGCCGTTATTTCATTCTATAAGCAAGGCGATTTTGTTGATTTATGTGCAGGTCCACATATTGTTAATACCAAACTTATCAAAGCATTTAAATTATTATCATCTTCCGGTGCTTATTGGAGAGGTGATGAACATAATAAGATGCTCGCTCGAATTTATGGTACGGCTTATTCAAGCAAGGACGAATTGAAAGCACATTTAGATCATCTTGAGGACATCAAGAAGAGAGACCACAATAAGCTTGGCCGTGACATGCAGTTATTTACAACTGTTGATGTTATAGGACAAGGACTTCCTTTATTGATGCCTAAGGGCGCTAAGATGATTCAGACAATGCAGCGTTGGATTGAAGATTTAGAGGATAATGAATGGGGCTATATGAGAACGAAGACTCCGTTTATGGCTAAATCAGATTTATATAAGATTTCCGGACACTGGGATCATTACAAAGAAGGAATGTTTGTTCTTAATGAAGGAAGAGAAGATAAGGACGTAATGGCTCTTCGTCCGATGACTTGCCCTTTCCAATATTATGTATATAAGGCAACACAACACTCATATAAGGATTTGCCCTGCAGATATTCTGAGACATCTACATTATTCCGTAATGAAGATTCCGGTGAGATGCATGGACTTACAAGAGTAAGACAATTTACAATCTCAGAGGGTCACTTGATTGTAAGACCTGATCAGATGGTAGAAGAGTTCAAAAGATGTCTTGACCTTGCTAAGTATTGTCTTGAAGTTCTCGGAGTAGAAGAGGATGTTACTTATCATTTGTCAAAATGGGATCCCGATAACAGAGAAAAATATATCGGTGAGCCCGAAGTATGGGAAGAAACTGAAGGTCATATAAGAGATATTCTTAACGATGTAGGAGTTGAATTTACCGAAGATGTCGGCGAAGCTGCTTTCTATGGTCCTAAGGTTGATATCAATGCCAAGAATGTATACGGCAAAGAAGATACAATGATTACAATTCAGTGGGACGCTTTGATTGCTGAACAATTCGATATGTATTATATCGATGAGAACGGCGAGAAGAAGAGACCATATATCATTCACAGAACTTCAATGGGATGCTATGAGAGAACGCTTGCATGGCTTATTGAGAAATATGCAGGTAAATTCCCTACTTGGCTTTGTCCTGAGCAGGTTAGAGTCCTTCCTATCTCTGAGAAATATGCTGACTATGCTTTCGAAGTTGAAAAAGAACTTAAGCGTAACGGTATCTTAACTTCTGTCGATAACAGAGCTGAGAAAATCGGATTCAAGATTCGTGAGGCAAGACTCGAGAAATTACCTTATATGCTTGTAGTCGGCGAGAAAGAAAGAGATGATAAGACGGTATCTGTAAGAAGCAGATTCGCCGGTGATGAAGGTGTTAAACCGCTTAGTGATTTTATATCACAGATTGCTGAAGAGATTCGCATGAAAGAAATACGTAAAGAGATTCCTTTAGAGGAAAGGAAATAATATTACCAGAATAAGATAAGAGGTTTACGTTATGGTTATTACAGAATTATTAGAGCGCAATGCTCGCTACAATCCAAGTGAAGAAGCACTTGTTGAGATTAATCCAACAGAAGAAAGGGATAACGCAGAGACTTGGCGAGAGGCCAGCCTTATTGAATTGGCTTTGCCCGATATGCCTTACAGAAGATCGATTACATGGCGTCGTTTCGACAGAATGGCTAACAGAATCGGTAACTTCCTCCTTAGTAGAAATGTTAAGAGGGGAACTAAAGTCGGCATTCTTATGATGAACTGTATTGAATGGCTGCCTGTATATTTCGGTATTTTGAAAGCCGGTTGTGTAGTTGTTCCGCTTAATTACAGATATGCAAGTGATGAGATTCAATATTGCTGTGATTTGGCTGATATTGAAGTTCTTATATTCGGACCTGAATTTATCGAAAGAATGGATGCAATATATGATTCTTTAGATAAGACATATCTTAAGCTGTTTGTGGGCTTTCATGATAAATGTCCTGAATATGCCGAAGACTTAACATACCTGTCAGGTTTTGCATCAACAAGCAGTCTTCCTATCGAGTTACATGAAGATGATATTGCAGCTATATATTTCTCATCAGGTACAACAGGATTTCCTAAAGCTATACTTCATAAGCACAGCGCACTTGTTGCTTCTTGTGAGACTGAAGCTAATCACCATGGACAGACTAAGGATGACATATTCTTATGTATTCCGCCTCTGTATCATACGGGAGCTAAGATGCACTGGTTTGGTTCTTTAATAACCTGTTCGAAGGCAGTTATCCTTAAAGGTGTTAAGCCTGAGTGGATTCTTAGAACTGTTACGGAGGAGAAATGTACTATCGTATGGCTTCTCGTTCCTTGGGCGCAGGATATATTAGATGCTATAGATGATGGAAGGATTCAATTAGATCAGTATCTTACAGATCAATGGAGACTTATGCATATAGGAGCACAACCTGTTCCACCTAGTCTGATAAAGCGTTGGAAGAAACATTTTCCAAATCATCAATATGATACCAACTACGGCTTGTCTGAATCATTGGGCCCCGGCTGCGTACATCTTGGTGTTGAGAACATCAATAAGGTTGGTGCAATCGGTAAAGCCGGATATCACTGGGAGACTAAGATTGTCAGAGAAGACGGCAGTGAAGTTGATAAGGGTGAAGTTGGTGAGCTTGCTGTTAAAGGTCCGGGTGTAATGCTTGGTTATTATAAGAATAAGGAAGCTACCGATGAAATCTTAAAGGGCGATTGGCTTTGGACCGGAGATATGGCCAAAGTTGACGAAGATGGATTTATCTATCTTGTAGACCGTAAGAAGGATGTTATTATATCCGGTGGTGAGAATATTTATCCGGTTCAGATTGAAGATTATCTGAGAGCTAATGATAAGATTAAGGATGTTGCCGTTATCGGTCTTCCAAGTCCGAGACTTGGAGAAATTGCTGCGGCTATAATTGAACTTAAGCCGGGTGTTGAAGCGACAGAAGATGAGATTAACGAATTCTGTAAAGAATTACCGAGATATAAGAGACCTAAGAAGGTAATCTTTGCAGACATTCCAAGAAATCCTACGGGCAAAATCGAAAAGCCTGTGCTTCGTGAAAGATATTGCGAGATGCCTCTTGTTGAAGCACAGATTCGAAGCTAGTTTATACTAATATTGAATTAATACCGATAAAATCCTGTCGGTAAGTAATTATAAATCATGGAGGAAAAAGATTATGGGTAAGAGACTTATGCTTGGCAATGAAGCAGCTGCCAGAGGCTTATATGAAGCCGGTTGCGAATTTGTATCAAGCTATCCCGGTACACCGAGTACGGAGATTACGGAGTTCGCCGCTAAATATGACGACATATATGCTGAATGGGCGCCTAATGAGAAGGTTGCTATGGAAGCGGCATTTGGAGCAAGCTATGCGGGACATAGAAGCTTCTGTGGAATGAAGCATGTAGGACTTAATGTTGCGGCAGATCCGCTTTTTACAATAAGTTACACAGGTGTTAATGCAGGAATGGTTGTATGCGTAGCTGACGATCCGGGTATGCATTCATCACAAAATGAGCAGGACTCAAGACATTATGCTATTGCAGCAAAATTACCTATGCTTGAACCTTCTGATTCTGTTGAGAGTAAAGAATTTGCCAAACTGGCATTTGAATTATCAGAGCAATTTGATACTGCAGTTATGCTTAAGATGTGTACAAGAATTGCTCATTGTCAGGGACTCGTTGAAGAAGAAGACAGAGTTAATGTTGAGCCAAAAGAATATAAGAAGACTCCTCAGAAATATATCATGACTCCCGCTAATGCAATTAAGAAGCATCCAATCGTTGAAGAGAGATTATGTAAGCTTCGCGAGTGGGCTGAGACAAGTGATATTAACAGGGTAGAAGAAGGAAGTGATAATGAATACGGATTTATCACAGGTTCTACTTCTTATCAATATGTTAAGGAAGTATTTGGAGATAAATATCCTGTTCTTAAAATCGGAATGATTAATCCGCTTCCTGATAATAAGATTAAGGATTTTGCAAGTAAAGTTAAGACATTAGTAGTTGTTGAAGAACTTGACGGTATAATTGAGACACATTGTAATACATTAGGTCTTAATCCTATCGGTAAAGATAAATTTACAAAACTTGGCGAGTTCTCACAGACGGTTATTGCTAAAGCATTTAACATAGAAAAAGAAGTACCGTTCCACTTTCAAGAAGAGATTCCTGCAAGACCACCCGCAATGTGTGCAGGATGTCCACACAGAGGATTGTTCTATGTGCTTCATAAGAAGAATCTTAAGGTACATGGCGATATCGGATGCTATACACTTGGAGCCATGCCGCCACTTAATGCGCTTGATTCAACAGTATGTATGGGCGCAAGCGTATCGGGATTACATGGATTTAATAAGATTGCTCCTGAGTATTCGAATGGCACTGTTGCCGTAATCGGTGATTCGACATTTATGCATTCCGGTGTTACGGGACTTATCAATATTGCATATAACGAGTCTAATTCGACAGTTATTATACTTGATAATTCCATTACAGGTATGACAGGACATCAGCAGAATCCCACAACGGGAATTAACCTTAAGGGTGAGCCTGCCGGTAAAGTTTGCCTCGAAGAATTATGCAAGAGTATCGGAATAAACAGAGTAGTTGTTGTTGATCCTTATAATCTTGAGGAGTGTGAGAAGGCTGTAGCAGAAGAACTTGAAGCTGACGAGCCGTCTGTTATTATTTCAAGAAGACCTTGTGCGCTTCTTAAAAATGTTAAGCACCCCGGACCTATCACTTGTGATACCGATAAGTGCGTGGGATGTACAGCCTGCATGAAGATTGGTTGCCCCGCCATATCAATGGTTGATGGTAAATGTTCTATTGATGCTACACTTTGTCTCGGATGCGGAGTGTGCGGACAGATGTGTAAATTCGGCGCATTGCCTTTAAGAAAGGAGATCGCAAATGACTAAGAATATTATGATTGTCGGTGTCGGCGGACAGGGAACACTTCTTGCAAGTAAGATACTCGGTCGATTATTTGTAACTAAAGATTATGATGTTAAGGTCTCTGAAGTACATGGTATGTCTCAAAGAGGCGGTAGCGTTGTAACTTATGTAAGATACGGAGATAAGGTATATTCTCCTATAGTAGATAAAGGTGAAGCAGATCAGGTTATATCTTTTGAATTATTAGAAGGTGCAAGATGGGTAGAGTATTTATCTAAAGACGGTGTACTTGTTACCAATACACAGCAGATTAATCCGATGCCTGTTATTACGGGAGCCGCTACATATCCAAGTGATATAGAAATGAAATTAAAGGATATGGGCGTTAATGTAGATGCCTTTGATGCATTATCTCTTGCCGAAGAAGCAGGTTCTGCTAAGTGTGTCAACATCGTTTTGTTAGGCCATTTATCTAACCATTATGATTTTACTGAGGAAGAGTGGCATGATGCCATTAAGGCTTGTGTAAAAGAAAGATTTATAGATATGAACATCAAGGCATTTGAACTTGGAAGAAATGCTTAGGGTTTACCGTTAATACAGGTATAAGAATGAGAGTAGATTGTAATAGCATTTGATTCGGGAAATGTCCGAATAAATGTACAGTAATATATAAAAAGAAGGAAGGCTACCATGGGAAATTATTTTCAAGAAGAAATTGAATGTATGGACCGAAGCAAGCTTCGTGAAATGCAAAATGATCGTTTTCTAAAGCAGGTTAGAAATGTATGGGACAATGTTCCGTATTACAAGAAGAAAATGAAGGAAAGCGGACTCACTCCCGATGATATTAAGAGTCTTGACGATCTTCATAAACTTCCGTTTCTTACGAAAGACGATTTAAGAGAGACTTATCCGTATGGATTATTCGCAAGACCTCTAAAGGATTGTGTAAGAATTCATTCTACATCAGGAACGACAGGCAGAAGAGTAGTTGCAGGTTATACTCAACATGATATAGATTTATGGAACGACTGTACTGCACGTGCTCTTGTAGCTGCCGGTGCAACATCTAAAGATGTATGTCAGGTTGCTTACGGATATGGATTATTTACAGGTGGTGCCGGTCTTGACGGTGGCAGTCACAAATTAGGATGTCTTACAATTCCTATGTCGTCAGGTAATACTGCAAGACAGTTACAGTTTATGACAGATCTTGGAACAACAATTCTTTGCTGTACTCCAAGTTATGCAGCATATCTTGGAGAGTCTGTGGAAGAAGCAGGAATCAGAGATAAGATTAAATTAAAAGCCGGTATATTCGGTGCAGAAGCTTGGTCGCAGGAGATGCGTGAATCAATTCAGGATGCTCTCGGAATTAAGGCTTATGACATCTATGGGCTTACAGAATTATCAGGCCCGGGTGTTGCATTTGAATGTAGCGATCAAAAGGGTATGCATATTAATGAAGATCATTTCATCGCCGAGATTGTAGATCCTGATACATTAGAGCCACTTCCTATCGGAAGCAAGGGCGAACTTGTATTT
>JAIKVT010000039.1 GCA_024685495.1 Lachnospiraceae bacterium | reverse complement strand
TTCCATAAAACTAACATATTCATTCATGAAATTCTCATAATCATCAACCCATTTTCTGAACTCTGCCGAATTACCAATTGTGCCGGCACCCTGATTCTCCTGTGCGGGCGCAGCTTCATTATTTGTCTGATTATCCTTTGTGGAATTAGCTATATCACCCAAGCCTTTCAGGGCATCCTCTACACCTTTTTTCACCTTGGCTTTATCTTCTTCAGACATTTTAGTGACCCTCCTTTTTACTCCCCGGGTCTGATTACCTTATAGCCATAGGATTCAAGCGTCGAGATAATGTCCCCGGTTATGTTGATATCAATTTCATCCTCTTCTATAGATGCTTTGTCAATTACTCTATGCAACTCATCTACAGAAACGTTAATAACCCTGGACAAACTTTTGAGATTGTCTCTATCCGGCAGGCCTCCATCCGTTTCCCATTTTGCAATCGCTGATTTGGAAACGCCAACTCTTTCGGCAAGCTCTTCCTGTGTCAATCTCATATAATTACGCCTTTTTGCGATATACTTTCCGAAACTTAATTTTTCTCCCATATCTCCCCCTCCCATATATTGTAAATATTCAGTTTCCGTATATCCAATTACTTTTTGTTCACTTAGCGTAATCGCATATATGTCCACTTCTATAATACCAACTATAAGGAAAAATAATCCCCACCAATATGGTGGGTTTTTTAATATAACTCTTTCAATTGTTCTTCTTCTAACATCTTATCAATTTTATCAAAATCATATATTCGATTGTTGATTGCAACTATAATACATGCATCTCTGCTATTTTTCGAATACAATTCATTCATGCCATATAATTTGAGTGCACGATTAGTTTCAATCAAAGAAAAATGTCCGGCAATACAAAGCTTTATAATTACATCCCGATTGCTTGTATGTCCCTCCATCCTGACAATCTTTCCGCCCATAGACTCAGACATCCCCGCAAATGAATATACGTCTTTTAACTTTATATTCTTCTTATCTATTACATCTTTATAATAATAGTAAAATGCCTTCTTATCGTCGGCCATATATTCTCTATTCTCTTCTAAATATTTATCTATATCTTTTGGCTTCACATTATCCAAAAGCTCATTTAATTCATCTGTCGCCCTATCACGCATTTTTAATACCTCACACACTAATCTGTTCTAAAGAGCCCGGTTATTCTAAAGCGTCAAGCTCATCTATTAATTCTTTGGCGCTGTATCTGTTATCAGGCTCTAAGCTTATACATCTTGAAATTATCTCCCATATCCTGCCGGCCGGGTGTTCCTCTTTTGGAAAATGTGTGGTCAACATGACATTCATCAGCATACCGACAGCGTAAATATCAGATTTACCCGTTGAAGATATAAGACCATATCCTACCTGCTCCGGAGCGGCGAAACCTGTCGTGCCCATATATCTTGTATCATCGCTTTTATTAGTATTGATCCACTTGGCAACATTCATATCCAACAAATACACTACTCCGTCAGGCGTAATAATAATATTGGAAGGCTTAACATCACGATGCACTATCGGCTTTGGCAAATTATGGAGTGTATCAAGAATTTCAAGAACTGCCTTTGCAATTCTGATTGTCTCTTTCTCATCTATTGGGGAATATTGAAGCTTTTCTTCAAGTGTCACTCCGTCAATATATTCCTCAATAACTATCAGACAGTTTTTACTCTCATACAATTCTTTTATTCTCGGCATATGTAAAATGTGATTACTTTTAAGGAAATCGTAGACACTGCGTTCATACACATCCAAGATTTTTCTTATGTAAAATGTTCCTGTGTCATTATCTTGAATAAGCATTATATCATCCCTATCGCCCATCGAAGATATGTCCTTATATTCGGACAGCTTTAACACCTCTTCATCCGACAGTCCAAGCAGTGGATTATTCTCATATGCAATCCTTTCATCATCGGATTCAAATAAATTCTTCGGTCCCATATCATTATTAAAGCCACACTCAGTACATATCCAATTATCTGTATCTTCGCTAAATCCATCCTGTATATTAAGAAGCTCACCGCATCCGTCGCATCGCCATATAATATCGGAAGGTGCAGGGATTTTGGGATTAATTAACATTTCCCCGCAACCACGACATATCCAATAGGAAAGATTGCTGTCGTATCCTCTTTGCAGCGTCAGATTGGCATCACAATTAGGACAGTATTCATATTCATCATTCATAAACATCTACCTATATTATTAATATAACTTATCTCATATTGTTGGTATATTGCACTCAACATAATTATTGGTATATTGTAATCAGCATATTGTTGATGTATTGTAATCAGCATATTATTGGAATAATCATATCATAATTATTTTCTTTAACCAACACTGATAAAGAATCTAAAAAAGCCGGGATATTATAGAATATCCCGACCTTAAAAGCTTTCTTCTTTTCATGAATTATAATCAAAAACTTATCCGAATTCATTCACGACGATTACCAGAAAATATCAATTAGTACTCTACATGCAAATTATCAACTGTATCGATAACAACTACACAATCGGCTTTAACCTTCTGCATAACTTGCTTCATGATATATTCAGGAACAGATACGCATCCGCCTGTGTATGGCTTCTGTGTTCCAAAGCTGTGAAGGAATATAGCAGAACCTCTTCCGGGTGTTCCGGCTTCGTTAAAGCTTATGTTAAGGCAATACTGATATGGATATTCATACTCTATAATATGCTCACTGTCTTCCATATTAAGAGTAGGATAATCTTTGATATCTACCATCTCATTATATTTATAATTAGGATCGCCTGACCAATATATATCATTAGTTACCTTAGTATAAGGAATTGCACATCCCGGATCGTTAGCGATACCAAATGCTTTATTAAACTTATATGTTCCGATAGGTGTCTGTCCACATCCTTCAACGTGAGCATCATCCATACATAAACCGTTCTTGCCTACGAATCCCGGTGTTGAAAGAATCTGCTTCCAGTTACCGTTAGCATCTTTCTCGTGCATAGATACGAAAGCCGTAGTTCTATCCATTGCCATTCCCGCTACTACAAAGAGCTGCTTTGTATTGGCATCCTGTGCCGCCGGCAGATTCTTAACCCAATCCGGAGAATCGGTTTCTTTTTGAATAGCTGCATGTATCTCCGTACTCTGTTGTGCGTCAACTGCATTCTTATCAGAACTGCTGTCGGAATTACCGCATCCTACTAAAACCGTGCTCATAACTGTCACCATTGCAACTACAACCGCAATTGCCTTTACTCTTTTTTTGCCCATTCAATACCTCCTCCCGGATACATTAAACATCTCACTTCATACAATATATTGTGCCACACGTTTCCTTAAGTGTCAACGAATATGCGGTCAAATGTACTGAAACATTTCCTAATTTATAAGCAAAGTTTCCTTCATTAACTGCACAATTATTTTACAATCAATTAATGAAAGTATTGAAATGTAAACATCATGAATTTATAATATATCCTAGTTAGTTTTAACTAACACGGAGGATAAATTTATGTTCGACAAAAGACTTATGACCATGTGTCCTGAAAGCAAAAAATATATAGTTCTTAACATAGTATTTCAATGGATAGAACTTATAATGAATGCTTTAATGATTGCAGTAATCGCAAATGCAGTCGGAAAATTATACCGAAAAGAATTTACAACTAATGAGATGCTCATATCTCTATTAATTCTTGCAGTCGTATTAATCGTCAGATTCTTCACAACAAAGCAGACAACTCGTATGAGTTATCTCGCATCAAAAACAGTGAAGCGTGTTATGCGTGAAAATATTTATAATAAAATATTGCGACTTGGAAGTTCGTATCGGGAACACGCCTCAACCGCTGAATTAGTTCAGGAATCTGTGGAAGGAGTAGAACAGCTTGAAAGTTATTTTGGACAGTATGTTCCACAGTTTTTTTATGCCTTCATTGCCCCTATCACATTATTTGTCTTATTCGGAATATCCGGAAGCTTTACGGTGGCCGCTGTCCTTCTAATATGTGTGCCGCTTATTCCCGGTGCAATTATGATGGTTCAAAAAATCGCCAAAAAATTGCTGTCAAAATATTGGGATCAATATGCCAAGCTTGGCTCTACATTTCTTGAAAATCTTCAGGGACTTACAACACTTAAAACTTACAAGGCTGATGCTTTCAAAAATGAACAGATGAATGAAGAATCGGAAAACTTCAGAAGAGTAACCATGAAGGTTCTTACCATGCAGCTTAACTCCATTATTATAATGGACTTTTTTGCATACGGTGGTGCAGCACTTGGTATCGCTCTTGCATGTAAAGGTTTTATAGACGGAGACATCGCGCTTCAAAGCTGCGTATTTATGATTCTTTTGTCGGCCGACTTCTTCCTTCCTATGAGAAAGCTCGGAAGTTATTTTCATGTTGCCATGAACGGCATGGCCGCCAGTGATCGAATCTTTAAATTCTTAAATGAAGAAGAACCTTCTGAGAAGGCAGAAGTCCTTGATGATAATAATCTTGATATCAGATTAGATAACATAGATTTTTCTTATAATGAAGATAAACAAGTTCTTTATGATGTCTCTATGGATATCAGGCAGGGAAGCTTTACGGGTATTGTCGGAGAAAGCGGAAGCGGTAAATCTACCGTTGCCGGTCTTATTATGGGAAGAAATTGCATCGAATGCGGCAAGCTGTCAATCGGCGGCAAAGACATATCTAATGTCAATGAAGAAAGTCTTTTTAAGAATATAAATTACGTTGGAATTTCAAGCACATTTTTCAAAGGAAGTATTAGGGAAAACCTACTTCTCGCAAAACCCTCAGCGACAGATGAAGAATTAATGGATGCTTTATCTCAGTGTAACATCGCAGATTTCTTTATGCAGGAAAGCGGACTTGATACGCAGCTTACAGAAAATGCCGGCAACTTATCGGGCGGACAAAGACAACGATTAGCACTTGCAAGAGCAATTCTTCATGACGCAAAAATCTATATCTTTGATGAAGCCACAAGTAATATCGATATAGAAAGCGAAGAAGCAATTCTTAATAAAATAAAAGAACTGTCTAAAACCAAAACGGTAATTATGATAACGCACAGACTGATGAATGTAACAGATGCCGACAGAATTTATTGTATGGAACGCGGTAAAGTTGAAGGATGTGGCACTCACGATGAACTTATAAATAATTGCAAGAGTTATATAAATCTCTGGGATACACAAACCAAATTAGAGAATTTCGGAAAGGAGGTTATAGCATAATGAAAAAGCAAAGTAAAATCAAAGTACTTTTTAGAATGTTAAAACTCGTCAAGCCTCTTACCGGATTCATGCTAATGGCAATAATATTTGGAACACTCGGATTTCTTACCGCTCAATTTATTCCAATCTTAGGCGGCATGGCAATTCTTACGGGACTTGATATAAATGTTCCATTTACATTTACAACAATCATAATATTACTTTTGATATTTGCCATACTTAGAGCAGTCTTTCGATTTGCGGAGCAAAGAACTAATCATTATATTGCATTTACTTTACTTGCAATAATAAGAGATAAAGTGTTTAAAGCTTTAAGACGCTTATGTCCCGCCAAGCTTGAAGGAAAAGACAAGGGCGATCTTGTATCGCTTATCACATCAGACGTAGAGCTTCTCGAGGTTTTCTATGCGCATACCATTTCACCGATTTGTATTGCCATAGTTACCGAGACTGTTATGTGCATTTTCATTGGAAGCTATCACCCACTCTTAGGACTTATGGCTTTAGTGTCCTTCGCACTTATAGGAATTGTCCTTCCACTAATCATTTCCAAGAGGAGTAAGAACACGGGCGATGAATTAAGAGCTCAGTCCGGAGCCTTATCCGCACATATGTTAGAAAGTATTCGAGGAATAGATGATACATTACAATATTCTTACGGGGGAAAGAGACTTAATGAAATAAGTTCTAAGACACGCGAACTGTCAGACAAACAGGGCTTTTTAAGTAAGCTTACGGGAACTAATATGGCGATTGCAAATGTGCTCATATTACTTTGCGATGTCTTAATGTTAATACTTTGTACGTTCCTTTATCAGTCAGGACAAGTCGGATTCGACGGCTTCTTAATTCCGATGATTGCACTTATGTCATCATTTGGTCCCGTTACGGCATTATCTGCACTCGGAACCACGCTGCAAAGTACAATAGCATCAGGTGCAAGAGTTCTTGCCATTATAGACGAAGAACCTGTAACTGAAGATATCGAAGGAAATGAAATTATCGGATTTAACGGTGCAAATGTAAAGAAGGTATCCTTCGCATATGATAACGATGAAGTCTTAAGTGATGTATCAATGGAATTTCCCGAAAATAAGATTGTCGGAATCGTGGGAAAAAGCGGCTGCGGAAAATCCACTCTGCTTAAACTTCTCATGCGCTTTTGGGATATAGGAAGCGGTTCGATTACCATATCCGACAGAAGCATTGATAAGATTAATACAGACAATCTTCGTGACATGGAAAGTTATATGACACAAGAGACTCAGCTGTTTAAAGATACGATAGCTAACAATATTCGAATTGCAAGATTAGATGCTTCCGACGAAGAAGTTATTGCAGCCTGCAAGAAGGCTTCAATACATGATTTCATCACTACGCTTCCAAACGGATATGATACACAAGTCGGCGAACTTGGAAGCACTTTATCGGGAGGCGAGCGACAAAGAATCGGTCTTGCAAGAGCATTTCTTCATAATGCACCATTTATACTATTAGATGAGCCTACCAGTAATCTGGACAGCTTAAATGAAGCAATAATTTTAAAATCTCTTCAAAGCGAAAAAGAAGATAAGACAATTGTCTTAGTATCTCACAGACAATCTACGATGCGTATTGCTGATGAAACATTTGCCATGAAAGGAGGACGCGTATCATAGACAAGAACACTCATAAAGAATCAAAAAATCGCATGGGAATTAAAAAAATTGTATATATAGTTTTAGGATGTATCTGTTTCGGACTTGGAACAATCGGGGTATTTCTTCCCGTTCTTCCGACAACTCCTCTATATCTTGCAACAGCATTTTTCTTTGCGAAAAGTTCTGATCGGTTGAACAACTGGTTTAAGGGAACAAAACTTTATAAAAAACACTTAGATTCATTTGTAAAAAAAGAAGGCATGCTTCCTTCCACTAAAGCAGGAATTCTAATCTCAGTTACTCTTATCATGGGAATTGCCGTCTTCTTCATGGCCAGAAAAGGCATATGGATTCCCTGCATAATCATAGGAGTAGTGTGGCTTGCACATTTAATATATTTTTTATTCTTTGTTAAAACAATTCATGGTAATATAGATAGTGATCACGATTCTAAAGATGCATCTGATAATAACCATCTTGAAGCCGAGTAATATAAAGGATATTTACAAATGATTAGAATTAGAGAACTTAGAAAAAAAGATTA
>JAIKVT010000032.1 GCA_024685495.1 Lachnospiraceae bacterium | reverse complement strand
CTTCTTCCAATCAAAGAATTAGAGAAGAAAACCAACATCAAGAGGAAGACCTTAGAAAGACATAGGAAATACATTATGGCAGTAGCCGAACTCTTACACGGAGATTTTCCTCACCTTGGTGACTATCTAAAAGATATTAAGAAGGGATTATTATAGATATGAAAGCTGTTGTTTTAGAAACAATGGGCGATACAGCCGCCGTATTAAAGGAAGACGGTACAATTGAAAAGATCAAAAGAATCTGTAAGGTAGGAGAAGAAATCTTACTTGAAGAAAAGCCAAAGATCTTGCAGTTCCCTAAGAAGTATATGGCAATTGCCGCAAGTCTGGCACTTGTTATCATCGTGGGAAGCGGCGGATTGGTTTATGCTTCACCGACATCTTATGTAACTATGGATGCCAACCTCTCTTTTGAATTTGCACTTAATTCATTTGATGAAGTAGTATCAATGAAGGCACTAAGTAAAGAGGGCGAACAAATCGCATCAGAATTCAATGAAATTTCACCCTCTCACCCTTCGCTTAACGAAGCAGTAAGTCTTACTTCAGAGCTTTTGTATAACGCCAATGTTCTTAATAATGAGAAAAATAATGTTATCGTAAGCGCAGTATCTAACAACGATGAGAAGAGCATAATCTTAAGCGAAACTGCTAAGACTGCATTTAACGAAGTTAGCAACAAGTACGGTACCGCTAGCGAGATAGCAACTGCAATAGGAACACCTAACAGCAGAAACGAAGCTATGTCTAAGGGCATAAGCACCGGACAATATATCAAGGACAATGCAAACGGCAAAGACGGAGTCTATGTTGATAATAAGAACTCTAAAAAAGATCAGGCCAGCCTTGCATCAACAGACGCTACTAACAGCACAACTAATTCAACCGAAACAGATGCAAGCACTCCTGCAGGCTCAGAGGCAGCAAGCGAAGGACAGGTTGCTCCTGCAACACCTGAACAGGCTTCTACACCGGCCGCAATCGCTTCAGACGGCAACACAACTTCTACCGAGAAGAATGCTCCTGAAGTAGTTGCAGATGACAAGAATTCTTCTGATATAGTTGCAGATGACAAGAATTCTTCTGATATAGTTGCAGGCGACAAGAATGCTCCTAAAGTAACAGATGATAATTGCGACGAAGGAATAGTTGCAGGCGACAAGAACACTCCTAAAGTAAACAAACCCGAGAAAGCACCTAAAGATTCTAACAAGAGCGAAAATGCTTCCGACAAAGAAGCATAATTAAATACACTATCATAAAAATATCCGGCATGGTGAGAACACCGTGTCGGGTATTTTTTTAGTCTTTTGACAATTCCAAGATACACATATCCAAAGATGAATTTCTCTTAGCGACAGTCGCATTACTTGCCATATGCCTAAACACATCCTTTGAGCCGATGATTACAACGCACTTTCTTGCTCTTGTAATCGCAGTATATATAATATTACGTGTCATTAGCTTCTCAGCCGTCTTAAGAAGCGGAATAACTACCGCGGGATACTCACTACCCTGCGATTTATGAACGGTTACGGCATAAGCATGTTCTAATTCTTTCAAATCCGCAAACATATAATCCACACTCTTCTCGTCGTCAAAAAGCACACGCAGCACGCCCGTAATTTCATCAATCATCGTGACAACTCCCATGTCACCGTTGAACACGCCTTCGCCGCTATCAACAACGATATTATGCTTCGAATAAATCTTCCACTCAATCTGATAATTATTCTTAATCTGCATAACCTTATCGCCAACGCGGAAAACCTTTTCTCCGAAATTGTATTCTGCCTTGCTTTTTGAAGGCGGATTCATCCTCTCCTGCAAAATCTTATTAAGTTCCCTTGACCCGAGATATCCCTTCTTAGACGGGGTCAAAATCTGCACATTATACGGCTTTGTATTAACGTAAGCCGGCAACTTGTCTTTAATAAAACTAAGAAGCAAATTAGTTACCGAATCAGCGTCTTTCCTCTCGACAAAGAAGAAATCGTCGCTCTTTTTATTGAGATCAACTTCAAGATTATTATTAATATTATGTGCATTGACTATAATGTCGCTTGCACCTGCCTGGCGAAAGACTTTGTCTAAGGTTACGACTGCAAATCGCTCAGTCTTTATAATATCCTCAAGCACATTTCCCGCACCGACAGACGGAAGCTGGTTCACATCTCCAACCATAATCAGTCTCGTTCCCGCCTCTATCGCCGAGAGAAGATGGTAGAACAAAGAAGTGTCCACCATAGACATTTCATCTATTATAACAACATCACAATCAAGCGGATTATCCTTATTGCGCTCGAACTTATGCGAAATCACATCCCCCTCAGACACACCTTTGACTTCGAGCATTCTGTGAATAGTCCGAGCTTCCCGATATGTCGCTTCAGTCATTCTTTTGGCCGCACGCCCCGTCGGCGCAGCAAGCAGTATATTCATCTCTTCTAACTCGAAGAATTCAATCATCGTCATAATGGTCGTTGTCTTACCCGTTCCGGGACCACCCGTAAGCACACATACACCGTTCGTTACAGCCGTTCTAACGGCATCTCGTTGCAGTTCGTCGAGTGTAATCCCCTGCTTCGATTCGACCTTCTTTATGGCATCATTAAGCCTCTTCTCATCTATGGAAAATGTGTCATCAAGGCCAAGCAGCATGGATGCACATTGCATTTCCATATAATAGTAAGATGATAAATATACACGCTCATCTTTTATAACGATTCTCTTCTCGATAGACAAATTCATAAGATGAGGATTAATCGAATCCACCTTAGCATTAATAAGCTCACATACGACTTGTCGCAGATTCTCTGCCATTACATATGTATGGCCCTCACCGAGTCCTTTCATAAGTGCATATTCTATAGCTGCTCTTATTCTCGAATCCGAGTCGATTACCATACCTACTTTAAGTGCGATATTATCAGCTATTTTAAAGCCGACACCTTCTATATCTTCCGCTAATTTATAAGGATTTTCCCGAATGATTCGATATACACCTGTTCCGTATTCTGCATATATTCTGTGAGCTAAAACAGCACCAATTCCATATTGATACAAAAAGACTATTACCTCTCCAAGTTCCTTATGCTCAATATATTGATCTGCAATACTTACAGCTTTCTTAATAGTAATTCCTTTAACCTCAGCTAACTGATGCGGCTCTTCTTCTATCACTTTAAATGTATCTTCTTTAAAGCGGGAAACTATTCTCTTAGCAAGAACATTGCCAATTCCCTTAATAATTCCGGACGCAAGGTAATGTTCAATACTCGCTACATCAGTCGGTCTTGTTATCTCAAAGTTGTCCGCCCTAAATTGTCGACCGTATATTTCGTGATCTACATACTCTCCACGGATAATCAGATTCTCTCCGTCTTTTACTCCCGGAAATGTGCCCACAACAACAATGTCCTCCTCTGTAGTAGAGAAGGACATTACCTTATATCCGTCCTGATCGGCACTGTATACAATACGTTCTACGTATCCTGAAATTATTTCTTTAGAATCTGCATCCATCAATTATTATTCTTCTTCCTTAGCTGCACTTGCCGCTGCGGCTGCCTGCTCCGGCGTTACATTATCAGAAGTTGGCTGCTGCACATTTGTTGCGTCTTCGGAATTCGCATTTCCCATAAGAGATTGTTCATTAGAAATGCCATAATTACGCTTCATCTGAGCCACAAGATCCTCTGTTAAAGTACCGTCGTAATCTTTAACTATAGTTGACGCCAAACTCTGAATCGTGGAATCCATATAGTATTCCGTCATCTGAGAATTAGAATCCTTTTCTTCGTCATCCATCTTAATGGAATCTTTGACCTGCTTAATAACCTGCTCTAACATATAGCTTTCAAAAGACTCCACTGCCTCAGTCATCTCTTCGTCTGAAGAATTGCCGTTGACACTTGATATTGAATTGGAAATCTTAGAAGCTGCCTGTGAGCTGTTACTGTAACTTGTATCTGTATTAAGGTATGAACTAATACCATCCATTGATAATGCCATAATTTACTCCTTATCTCTTCAGATTGTTAGCTGTATCCATCATAGTATCTGAAGTTGTAATAACCTTCGAATTCATCTCGTATGCACGCTGCGCTACGATTAAGTTAACCATCTCATCGGCAACATTTACATTAGAGCCTTCTAAGTATCCTTGCGCGATTGTACTTGGAATAAGACCCGGGTTAGCATTTTCTTCCATTGCCGGACCTGATGCAGCTGTTACTGCAAGTAAGTTATTAGCCTGCTTCTCAAGTCCTACAGGATTTCTAAACTGATAAAGTCCGATAAACTGTCCCGTACTTACTGTTGTTCCGTCTGCCAATCTGTATGCAACTTCACCCGTAGTTCCAACGCTGACTCCTGCTGAGCCTGCACCGTCGGGAAGATTAATTACATTACCGTTTCTGTCAAGCACCGGATTACCTGCGTTATTGGTAAGAACAAGTCCGCCTGCCTGATTAAGGCTCCAGTTGAAATCACCGTTTCTTGTATAATATGTTCCGCCGTCTTCTCCTTGCACTGCAAAGAAGCCGTTACCGTTAATACAACAAGCCATATTGTTATCACTGGCAAGCTGTGCACCCTGAGTGTAGCTTGTATTAATAGACGCTACTCTCGTACCAAGACCTACCTGTGCATTCGTAGGCTTGTTGTCTCCGTTAGCCGTCGTTGTCGGCGACTGGATGGTTTGATACAACAGTGATTTAAATTGTGTACTTTGGGATTTGTATCCGGTCGTATTGACATTAGCGAGATTGTTCGCGATATTATCGACATTTGTCTGTTGGGCTTTCATTCCGGACGCCCCGGTCCATAGAGATCTCATCATAATCGTGCTCCTCCTCGAATTAAGCTATTTGCTTACTGTAATCACACAGATTATACACGGCCAACTTCAGTAACAGCTTTCTCAAGGGTAGAATCTTCTGTCTGAATAACCTTCTGCCCTGCTTCGTAAGCTCTCTGAATTGTAATCATATTGACCATCTCATCCACAACATTAACATTACTCATCTCTAATGCACCCTGTTCTATAGCTGCATTACTTGCAATAATCTGGCCACCGTCAACCAATTCATACATATTCTCACCATATTTGGAAAGGAAATTGTAATCGGCAAAATCGATGTAGCCAAGCTGAGCAACCACCTGCCCGTTCTGAGTGATGTTACCCTGTGAATCTATTGAATAATCCTGTGTTGGGTCGATTTGAACATAGGCGTTCATATTAGAATTAAGTGCACCGTTCATATTGAGCACATAATCACCGTCTACTGTTCGAAAATAACCCTGGTTGTCCACGGAAAAAGCACCGTCCCTGGTATACTTAATGGAGGTTTCACCCGCTTTATTGGTAAATGCGATTGCAAAGAATCCATTACCTGATATAGCGACGTTTGACTTTTGATCAGTCACCTGAAAGCTTCCCTGCTCATAATTGGTATATGTCTCTCCTATCTTTACACCAAGATTAACTGTTCCTATGCCACCTACATGTGTCGGTGTAGTAATATCTTTAATTCTGTATGCTAACATGTCTGCGAAAGCCTTAGATGTAGCTCCTTCCTTCTTATAGCCAACCGTGCTGGCGTTAGCAAGGTTATTAGCAAGTACATCAAGTCTTCTCTCTTCGTTAACCATTCCTGTAAATGCTGTATAGAGACCTTTTACCATAAAGTATCCTCCAATTCACATGAATCTACACTTCTATAACTTTTATCGGACACTTGGTCTTAATAATTTACACCTATTGATAAATTAGCACTAATGCATCCGAATTCAAAATTATAAATCATTCAGGACACTGCTGCGTCCAAATATAATCTTGCAATTAAAAAACCCAAAATCGAAATTTTGGGTCTTTAAGACTACTCGCCTAAACCGTCACCGGCGAGTAATTCAACATATCTTCCTGTTCCGATAGCAACACAAGTCATAGGATCTTCTGCTGTCATCGTATTAATTCCTGTCCTGTCTTCGATTAATTCTTCCAAACCGCGAAGAAGGGCACCTCCACCTGTAAGGACGATACCACGGTCTGCAACGTCGGCTGCAAGTTCAGGTGGTGTCTTCTCTAATACAGAGTGAATAGCTTCTACTATCTGAAGAGTCGCTTCCTTGAGTGCTTCTTCTGTCTCTTCTGAAGAAACCGTTATTGTCTTAGGAAGTCCCGTAACTAAGTTACGTCCTCTTACGTCCATTGTCTCAGGTTCGGGGAGTGGGAAACATGTTCCGATATTAATCTTAATATCTTCCGCTGTTCTCTCACCGATAAGAAGGTTATGCTTCTTACGCATATATCTTACGATAGCTTCGTCGAAGTCATCTCCTGCAATTTTAATTGATGTGCTGACAACCGAACCGCCAAGTGAAATAACTGCTATGTCGGCTGTACCACCGCCTATATCAACTACCATGTTACCGCAAGGCTTAGTAATATCAATTCCTGCTCCGATAGCTGCTGCGATAGGCTCTTCTATAATCTTAACATCTCTGGCACCTGCTGCAAATCCGGCATCCTCAACGGCACGTCTCTCAACTTCGGTAACTCCCGAAGGTACGCACACACTGACAAGAGGCTTACGATAGCTCTTCTTGCCAAGAGCCTTCTGCAGAAAGTACTTCATCATCTTCTCTGTAACCGTATAATCTGAAATAACACCTTGTCTAAGTGGTCTTACTGCCACAATATTACCGGGTGTTCTACCAATCATAAGACGAGCTTCCTCGCCGATTGCTTTAATCTTATTAGAATCTCTGTCAAATGCAACAACAGAGGGTTCTTTTAACACAACGCCTTTTCCTTTTACGTAAACTAATATACTAGCTGTTCCTAGATCAATTCCAACATCTGACGACGCCATTTTATCTCCTTTCATATATAGCCGGCCAAAGTAAAAACTTCAGCTGAAATTCTCAAAAATTCATAAAAGTGCACAATACGATAATACACTAATCTTATTATATACATTTTCTTTGTTTTTTCAAGTTTTTTTACGGGTAAATGTGTATGTTTTTACTTACTATTCATTAACTTTTCATTAACTTTTCACAATTTGTACATATTTGTACGTTAATATATTAACGTACTAGCCAACGAGGCTATTATTTCATAACTAAGCACTAGGGCTCAGCTCTAGTGCACTCCCCGATAATTCTCTATTAACCATATACATTCGGGTTTTTAGATTATTATATATAACATTTTTCTCCTCTTTCACAGTAGAGAAAGACTAAATTATCTACTGAACATAACACATTTATAATATAATACCCTTCAGGATACTGAAGGGTATTATATTGCTTATCTTTATTCTATTAAACAATCCTACTGCCATTCTATAACCGAGTTCCGCTTCTGAGAGCTGTAGGGCCAAGTTCGAATGAATCTTTACAACACTTTCTTAAGAAATTGTCCCGTATAGCTTGTAGGATGATTAGCGATTTCTTCCGGAGTTCCGGTTGCAACTATTGTTCCACCGCCGTCTCCTCCTTCAGGCCCTAAGTCGATTATGTAATCGGCTGTCTTAATTACATCGAGGTTGTGTTCTATTACTACAACGGTGTTACCGTTTTCTGATAGTTCTCTTAGTATATCCACCAATTTATTGACATCTTCAAAATGAAGACCGGTAGTCGGCTCATCAAGTACATAAATTGTCTTGCCTGTGCTTCGTTTACTAAGTTCCGTTGCAAGCTTAATTCGCTGGGCTTCACCGCCTGACAATGTAGTCGATGGTTGACCTAATTTGATATAAGATAATCCCACATCATAAAGCGTCTTAATCTTTCTATATATGGAAGGAACATTTTTGAAAAAGTCAAGTGCCTCTTCAACTGTCATATCAAGTACATCGAAGATATTCTTGCCCTTGTATTCAACGGCAAGCGTCTCTCTGTTATACCTCTTACCCTCACATACTTCGCAGGGGATATATACGTCCGGCAGAAAATGCATTTCAATCTTAACGATTCCGTCACCGGCGCAGGCCTCACATCTTCCGCCCTTGACATTAAAGCTGAATCGACCTTTCTTATAACCTCTCTCTTTCGCATCGGAAGTGGCTGCGAATAAATCTCTTATCTGATCAAACACTCCCGTATAAGTTGCAGGATTACTCCTCGGCGTTCTTCCAATCGGAGACTGATCGATATTGATAATCTTATCGAGTTTTCGAACACCGCTAATCTTTTTATGTTTGCCGGGAACCTTGCGGGCATGGTTTAAAGTCTTAGCAAGACTCTTGTATAAAATCTCATTGATAAGCGAACTCTTGCCCGAGCCCGATACGCCCGTAACACATGTCATAACACCAAGCGGAATATCTACATCTATATTCTTAAGGTTATTTTCTCTCGCTCCTATTATCTTAAGAAAGTCTTTCGGCTCTCTTCTAATGTCAGGTACAGCCACCTTCTTCTTACCCGATAAATATTGACCTGTAATTGACTCAGGACATTTCATCAAATCTTCGGCAGTGCCGACTGCCACAACATCTCCGCCGTGACTTCCCGCACCCGGTCCTATATCGACAATATAGTCTGCTTCTCTCATCGTATCTTCATCATGCTCCACGACGATAAGAGTATTACCCAAATCACGAAGTCCTTTTAAAGATGCAAGTAATTTCTCGTTGTCTCTTTGATGAAGTCCGATGCTTGGCTCATCTAATATATAAGCTACACCGACTAAGCCTGAACCTATCTGAGTTGCAAGTCGAATTCTTTGTGACTCACCACCCGAGAGTGAGCCCGTAGCACGCGAGAGGTTGAGATAGTCAAGTCCCACGTCATTAAGAAAACCTATTCTTCCTTCAATTTCTTTAATGATTCTGCCACCGACTTTTTTCTGATGATCGTTAAGTTTGATATTGGCAAAATAATCCACCATATCTCTTATGGGGATTGTCGTAATCTCATATATATTCTTATCATCAACGGTAACCGCGAGTGACTCTTTCTTAAGACGCTGTCCTTTACAAACAGGACACGGAGAAATCTCCATAAATTCTTCATACTGCTTCTTAGTATATTCTGAGCCGGTCTCCCTGTATCTCCTATGCACATTTGCAATAAGACCTTCGAACGTTATGTCGTACACCCCGGTTCCCCGCTGTCCCGTATAATGGACACCTACACTGCGGTCGGTTCCGTATATCAGAATCGAGCGAACCTCTTCGCTGAGATCTTCGTAAGGTGTATCAAGGCTAAAATCATACTCTTCGGAAAGTGCAACAAGAAGCTGATGAGAAAAGCTTCCCTCTTTATTAGACGACTGCCATCCCATTACCTGAATACAACCTTCGTTGATGCTAAGACTCTTGTCGGGAATCATTAAGTCCTCATCAAACTCCATCTTAAATCCGAGACCGACACACTCGGGGCATGCGCCAAACGGATTGTTAAATGAGAAGCTTCGAGGCTCAATCTCATCCACGCTGATACCACAATCGGGACAGGAAAAGCTCTCGGAAAATTTGAGCGGCTCACCACCGATAACATCTACAACGAGAAGACCGTTGGCAAGATGAAGGGCGTTCTCAATAGAGTCTGTAAGTCTCTTCTCAATTCCTTCTTTAATAACAAGTCTGTCGATTACAACTTCGATATTGTGTTTGATATTTTTATCGAGAGTAATCTCTTCTTCGAGCTCGTACTGATTGCCGTCAACTATAAC
>JAIKVT010000288.1 GCA_024685495.1 Lachnospiraceae bacterium | reverse complement strand
CTCACCGCATCCGACTGCCGCAAGCATAGCGGCTCCCATTGACGGACCCTCGTTGGTCTCTATCACATCAACGGGTATATTCAAGATATTGGCAATCATCTGCTTCCACAGCAGACTTTTTGCGCCACCTCCACATATCTTCGTTCTTGGTATTTTTATTCCCAGACTTTTCGCCACTTCAAAAGAATCTCTTAGTGCAAAAGCCACTCTGATCACGTATACGTTTATTCCAGAGAAACAGACTCTATAACATACTAGATAGTATCTAAATATCCTGCTTGGCATCTTTGCCAAGTGGGAGAAAGGAGGTCAAATGAATAATTTACAAAGAATTTGCGAAGTATGTATTCTTAATAATATCTATACACCTGAAGAAATTGAATCTCTTCTAAAAGCCGGCAAAGAACCTGAAGTCCATACTAAAAGTTACTGGCGAAAAAAAGGCAAAATTCCAATTGACAATGATTCCGGTATAAAAACAAAACTTTGGACCAAAAAATCCAATACTAATGAATACTTCCTCGTTAATACAACTCTGTATTCTGAAAATATGGTTAAAAAAATCTAAAAAAGTTTTTTCTAAGCAAAAAAATAACATATATTTTCTAATATATGCTACAATAAAAAAATCCAGCTAATTTATAAATCTCTGCTGGTTTGGTTAAAAATTGGGTTAAATTTTTTTCATTTGGGTAATAGGGATTCTAAGAATGGCTTAAAATCAACGAGCGCGAGACGGGGTTCGAACCCGCGACCCCCACCTGGCAACAGTTGGTGGTTGTGGTATTTGGTCATTAGTTGATTGGATTATTGCTCTTACTAAAGCATATGGTTCTGATTCATTTGGTAACGATACAGAAGTTGTATTTATTGATGGTCAATATGCGAAATAATACTAACGCGAAAAAAATAATAATTGCGACGGCTACCATTATAGTCGTCGCTTTATTAATATTACTTGATATATATAAATGTCCCTTAGATTTTATTCTAGGAATTCCATGTCCTATGTGTGGTATGACAAGAGCCGTTGTCTCTGCAGCATCAGGAAATTTTACTGCTGCTTTTCACTACCATCCAATGTGGATAGCTATAATACTATGCGTCTTATTTATTGTTCTATACGAACTTAATGTTATAAAAATCCCGAAGAAAGTATTCAATATTATATGCATAATATCGGGCGTTCTTCTTGTGCTATGCTATATTGTGCGACTTATACTCCATTCGGATATTGTTATGCCTCATTTTGAGACATCTCTTATCCATAGAATATTGTCGCATTTTATGTAGATTTCCAGTGCTGCTTTCAATATCGTACCGGGCTAGTCTAAGAATTCCTCTCTGAGTTCTACATTGAACTCTCTGGCTATCATTCTTATTTCATCACTTGTTATAGTCTGTCTTATCTCAGCCTTCATAGACATCACCTTGACAAGAATCTCTGCCGCCTTCTCTATTGTATGAAGCAGACCAAAAGCAAGGTCAAAGTCTTCACCCGATACGAAGATACCGTGGTGCGCCCATATAGCCGCATCATATTCTTCCATCACCTTACTTGTTGCAACTGCAATGTCCCTTTTACCCGGAACCATCCAGCCCACAACACCGACTCCTTTTGGAAATACGATGGCACATTCACTTATCATTTCCCATAGCTTAACAGTAAATGTCTTATCATCAAGGGGCAATACAAAGGTTAATGCAATCACATTAGCAGGATGTGCATGATAAATTACTCGATTCTTCCCATTGCTTACTTTCTTCTTAACCTCATGATTCATCAGATGACTGGGAAGCTCGCTTGTTGGCGCACTGTTATTATCAAAGCCCCAGCATATACGGTAATTCTCCCCGCTGTCGTCAAGTTCTATTATTCCTATACATTCCTCAGGCTTTTGGGAAATGTTTCTGAAGAACTTGCCCGTACCTGTTATCAGAAAGTACTCTCCTGCAAGGTTCGGTACAGATGCACCTACCTCCTTCCATTCTCCCTCCTTCAAATCATCTCTCACCATATCAATCTCATCTTCCCTGATTCGATAGCTGAGATTACCGCCGTTTCTCTCATGCCAACCCCTGGCATATCCATCATCTGCCATTCTTATAAATCCACGCGCAAAATCCGCATCTAATACTTTCATTGTATTCTCCTTATCTTGTTATAACATCTACCGGCACATCAAATATTTTGGCAACCTTAAGTATCGTATCAATGTGACGCCCGCTTGCTGCCGCCATATGATGCGTAGGTCCTGCTTCACTCCACTTATTACAGAATTCTCTTGCACCGCAGCTGAACCTTGTTCTCATATTAGTGTCACCAAAGTTGAAAATAGGTCCTTCTTCATTGACACCTTCTGCTGCAACGAATCTAAAATATCCATCCATATCCTGTGTTATTGCAAGATATGTTATGTCACCCGGCTCTGGGTAAAACTGTGTAAGATAGCCTCCGCCGGTCTTGCCATGAAATACGGGAACTATCTTCATAGTCGGTTTCTTTGCTTTTGAAAAATGATAATCACCGCTACCCGAATGACCGATAATACATATGTCATCATCAAAATCAATCGAATACATCTCTGACAACTGCCCCATACCGGATATCACCTTTAGTATTCCCATTGCCATAGCAACCTTGATATCACCCTCTACAGCACAACAAGTGCCTTCTTTTATCAACATAGAAAATGCGGGAATTAACATACTATCCAGCTTGCCCGCAACTCCTTTTGCGAATCCGTCATAATGAGATGCGATAAATCCTAGCTTTTCATCTTGTACCCATCTCTCAAATGCAACGACATACTTTGCCATATCCATGACTTTATTGATATCATTGCCGCCATCTATGTCAAATGTATTAAGAATATCCTCTGCCTTTGCCCTTACTTGTGAGTCATCATCTATATCATCGGCTATTGCCCACATTTTCTCCCAATCGAATTGCTTTGTGTAAAGCCACATACGATTATACAGATTAGTCTCATCAATATACAAATCCATCATGCCCGGATACGGTCTTCCTATCTGTGCCAGGTTGGTATCTCTGAATCTTCTTCTAACCTGAGCAGCCCTGCACCAGCCTTCTATCTCTTTGGCAACATATTCATCGCCACCTTCAACAACTCCGGTAATAACATCATGTCTCTTGCCTGCTCTGTTAAGATCTGCAACCATCTCTCCGACCGCTCCGCATGCATACAGCTCTCCAAGCCATGTGGGTGTATCTGTATTGTCATAATCAGGGGATCTTCTTTTCTGAACATTGACAAGTATGACAGGTACATCTATATCCCTTATTGCAGGCAGCATATTATAGCTTGTTGCATATGTAAGAAGCTGCAATATAACAAGATCCACATCAGCACTCCTGAACTTATCTCCTGCCTCCATCGCAAGCTCTTTGGAGGTAACTATGCCACCGTCCACAAGCTCTACGCTATCCGGAATAGTTTTCTTAAAATCATTGTACTGCGTCTGAAACTCCGGCACAAGTTGTGGAAATTGTGGCAAATATGCCTGGAGTGCTATTGCAAATACTCCTATTCTTGCCTTCGTATTAACTAACATATTATTCCTCCATCTGTATCCTGAGATTACCAAGTGCTGTTGCTTCTATGGGAAGCGCTATAACATCTTTACCGGTGATATTCTCTGTAAGAGTATTAAGAAAGCTATTCTTGGCACCACCACCTACAATGTACAGCTTATCATAAGTCTCATTCAGATTATGCTCCAGTTCATCTATATTGTTCTTATAGCTTAGAGCAAGCGACCTGTATGCACACCTGTAATAATCCCCGGCAAAATCAGCTCCTTTAGAAAGCATTGAATCGAATGCAGCTTTCATACTCTCAGGTGATAAAAAAATATCATCATTTATATCTACAGTTTCATCGAACCTACTTACATTGGCATTGTCGATTATCTCATCCCATGGCATCATCGGATTGAGTTCGTCCCTCAATCGGTTGACAATCCACATTCCCATAATATTCTTCTGATAACGATTATATCCTACGCCACCCTCATTAGACCAATTAGACTTCATAGAAGCTGTCGTTATTACAGCTTTACCTGTCTTAACTCCCAAAAGTGACCATGTTCCGCTGGAAATATACGGCGCATTCTCCTCCATAGGAATTCCTTCTACTGCCGATGCCGTATCATGACTTGCACAAAGTCTGCACTGAATCCCGCGATATTCACCTAGTACATCACCCGGCATACTCAATTTGTTAAAAAGATGCTCCGGCAGTCCTAACATCCGTACTATGTCCATGTCGTATTGTCCATTACATGCATTAACAATACCCGTTGTCGTTGCATTGGTATATTCATGAGCCTTGGTACCACACAGTCTGTATGTCAGATATTCAGGCATCATCAGAAAATCCGTTACGCCACTTAACCTTCCCTCTTCCATATCAGCATACAACTGATATATGGTATTAAATGGTTGGAACTGTATTCCTGTTCTCTCATATAGTTGCTCAAACGGTATCTTATTATGAACCCTGGATACCAAGTCCTGCGTACGCAAGTCTCTGTAAGAAAAGCATGGTAAAAGGGCTGTATCATCCCTAATAAGTACATAATCGACTCCCCACGTATCAACGGCAAGACTCTCTATTTGTCCGTATCTTTCTATTGCTTTATCTATGCCTTCTGTAACATGAATAAACAGATTATCAACATCCCATATAAGATGTCCGTTTTTTCTGTCAACACAATTGGGAAAACGATAGACTTCCTCTGTCTTAATAAGTCCTTGTTCCTTCCAACCGACTATATGTCTGCCTGAAGAAGCACCAATATCTATAGCAAGATAATATTTCATTCTAGTTTTCCTTCCAGCCTGATAAATATTTACCGCTTATCTCTATGCTTTTTACAGGGTCATTATCAATCCAGTTCTTATGACTCTCAAGAACCACTTTATCAACACCGTTATCAAGTGCTATGGCCTTTAATCCCTCAAGATCCATATTACCGCTTCCCAATTCCAGGCTGTCACATTTTAGTATAGGTGTCATAGACTGTCCAATCTGTCTTGAACCTCTATCTGTAACATGCCATAGCTTCATACGAGTGCCAAGCCTTCTCATCCACTCCTTGACATCTGCACCACCGTCTGTAAACCAGAAGCTGTCGAATTCAAAGTTGACATATTCCTTATCAGTCATATCAATTAATATGTCATAGGCACGGTTCTCTTTTATAACGTTAAGGAGTTCTACATTGTGATTATGATAAAGCAACCTAACACCTTCATCTCTGAGACGTTTGCCGGCTTCATTCAATCTCTTTGCAAGATTATTTACTTCCTTTTCATCCGTATAATCAAATCGATACATCCCCGTAATAACGGCTGTATTCGTATCAAATGATTTTACTTCTTTTGCGACACTTATTACATCTCTCTCCAAAGATCCCAGATCTGTATGTACACTTGCCACTTCAAGACCTGCATCCTCAATCAATCTGTGCCAATCTAACTTTCCACCTTTTCCGGTAGGCATTCCGGCTGCCTTAGTCATTGCACGAACCATCATGGATGTCGGATGAATCATGAAGCTGTTAAGCTCTATACCGTCATATCCCGCGTCTTTGATTCTCTTAAGCGTCATAGATGCATTTTTCTCGTTAGATGTCACCGACCCTAACATAATCTGCTGTACATATGTCTTCATATCAACTATTCTCCTTAGATATATAATGTAGTGACAAAACAAATTGTCTTTTACAACTCATATTCTCCGGCTTTAAGTACCATCTTTCGTCCATCGTCTAATGTAACCTCAGCCTCTGTGTTGGCAGGAATAATAAAGTGATATCGTATGCTTCCATCATTTTCTATCTCCCAGCCACTTGTAACTTTACCTAACGGCGACATATACTCAGCCTTTGCATATTGCAACTGCTTATCCGGTCTTGGAGTGATACTAAGCTTATTGTCGCTTAAGTTAATTCCGCATATTCCACTAATAAGCCATCCGCATACAGCTCCTTTAGAATAATGATTAAGGGACTCACTTACTCTTCCGTCTTCATCAATTCCATTCCAGCTCTCCCATATTGTGGTTGCTCCTTTTATTACAGAATATAGCCATCCAGGTCTTTCCTTTTGTAAGAGCAGTTTATAGGCGGTATCGTTGTATCCGCCTTGGGACAGAACCTCACACAAATCCGGTGTCGACAAGAATCCTGTATTCAGATGATATCCGTTGTCACACACTAGCTTGTTCAAATCATACAGCGCATCTTTATTCTCTTTATCATCCAATAAGTCAAAGGATATGGCTCTTACATACTCTGCCTGTCTGTTAGAATCAATCCTTCCATCAGAAAGTGCCAGCTCACGAAAAGCTTCGGTTGCCCCCTTCGATATTTCTTCGTAATATGATGCCTTTTCTTCATCTCCCAGCTTTCTTAATATCTTAGATAACAATCTTCCGGATCTGGCAAAGTACGCTGTTGCAACCTTACTTTGGGGCGTTCCCATATTGCTTACGGAATCAACATCAGGCTCGCACCACTCACCATAGTCAGTGCCTGTGGTAATTGCATATTTGTCATACTTGCTATCCTTTGATTCCTGCTTTGGAGCAAACTTCTTCATCATCTCCATAAGCGCTTCTTTGGGCATATTCGCAACCATTGCTTTATATTCGTCAGGAATATTATTAATATCTATTTCACTGCGTTCTTCCTTATTGCTTCCGGCTCTGCTTTGCAGATATTCGTACCATTTTTTCATCATATCAAGATTTTCTTCAAGAATTCTCTCATCAGAAAATCTTAAATACATTTCCCAGGGAACAATTATAACCGCATCTCCCCATCCAACAGAGCCTGCCAGAAGCTCCGTCATCATACTGGGTCTGTTGTTCTTAGGAGCAATATTAGATACTTTTCCGTCGGGATATTGGCACATCGCACACTCGTATAGCCAATTCCTTACAACCGTATAGCAGTCCATAAGATACATTCCGCTCTTGATGAATATCCCGATATCTCCAGTCCATGCGGCTCTTTCTCTTGTAGGACAATCTGTCGGCACGTAGCAGAAGTTAGACTTCATGCTCCACATTGTATTCTCGTAGAGCTTCTCCAATAAAGGTTCGCTACATGAAAATGTGCTTAGTTCTTCCATATCAGAGTATACTGCAATAGCGCTAAACTGTCCGTCGGTAATGTTGATACTTGTATCAACTTTGGCATATCTAAAGCCCCATATTGAGAACCTTGTCTTGTAATGATTGACTCCTTCTTTACATATATATACGACCTGCTGCCTTATTCCACCTTCTTTGTGTCTGTCTCTGTCCTGAAAGTTCTCCTGGGTAAAGTTACCATTCTCATCTAGGCTCTCACCATGAGTTAATATGATTTTGTCCCCTTTATGAGCATTGATTGTAAATTCTATATAGCCGGCAATATTCTGACCATAATCAATGACCGTCTCACCATTAGGCGTACTGATAATCTTGCCTTCGAATCTCTCATGCTCCGTAACAGGCACCATATTAGAAGAACAGAGAATATCTGTATCATAATTCTCAACCTTTACTTCATGCCAATCATCAATTTCTTCATCATTGGCATCATATATCTCTCCCTGCTGTAAGTCGTTTTTCTTAAGAGCCCCCTTATTAGAAGCTCTAAAATCGCCATCGGACATACATACTATTTCTCCGTCTGTCTCAAGCTGCATCCATAGGGCAACATCCTCTCCATACAGATTCCTGTCTCCGTCTACTCCAAGACAACCGCGATACCATCCATCCCCTAAGATAACCCTTATGGTATTACCACCTTCTTTGATAAGTTCTGTTACATCATAGGTCTGATAATGCAGTGATTTATCGTAGCTTCCGGGACCCGGAGTAAGTATATTATCACCCACCCTTTCACCGTTAATATATGCTTCATACAGCCCATGACTTGTAATATATAGCCTTACTTTTTTGTAATTATCCTTAATCTCAAAATCTTTCTCAAGATAGCTGGCATTTTGATGTTCATCGACATTTGTGTCAATCTCAGGATTAATCCATAGAGCCTTAAATTCCTCCCTATTCAAAAGTCCCATTTCGAACGTGCTCGAATCGGAGAAATCCCCCACAGTATCATTCTCATTCCACAAGCGAACCATCCATTTGATACAGTCTTTACTTTTTAGCTTTCCTCCGTAAAGCGTGTGCATCTTTGAGCTTAAGACTTTGCCACTGCTCCATACCAATTCATCATCAATATATGCATTTATCTCGTATGCAGTCTGTCTTGCATCCCCTTTTTTATCAGCATCTGATTCTTCGCTAATGGCGTTCCAGCTTAGCATAGGCTTTGTCACGTCAATACCTATAGGATTATCCATATATTCAGTCTTAAGTCTTATTGCTTTCATACCTGTCTCCTTCTTAGATGTAGCTTCCCAAGTGTCTAAGGCTCGGCTTTTTTTCACGTTTCATAGTATCTCTGTCAACCGCTATAAGACCAAATGTCATAGAGTATCCTTTCTGCCATTCGAAGTTGTCAAGAAGGCTCCAGTAACAATATCCTTTCACCGGAATATTATCATCTATACAGTTCTTAACACCCTGCAATGCGTCGTCTATGAACTTACATCTTATCTCATCATCCGTTATTGCTATTCCATTCTCTGTTACAATAATATCTCCCTTAAAATCCTTATTTACCTGTCTTATCACATGCTCTAATGCCTGCGGATATATCTCATACTCCATCTGTGTAAGCTTTGCATCTTCCTTCGGGTTGAGCTGTCCGTTTGCACCATATACAGTTCTCGTATAATTCTGTACTCCAAGGAAATCATCATCCTTGATATAAGGAAGATAATGAACGAATTCTTCATCCCAGGTATCCCTGACATACTTTTCACCACCCTCAACTGCCTGAAGATCGTGAAGTGACAATGTTATACCAACTCTGATATCTGGATATAATTTCTTAATCTCCTTTTTTGCCGCCTGATGTGCTTTCATAACAATAATGTCGCCCTCAGGGGTTCTTGCACTTACAAAAGTCTGTGGCTGTGGTGTACCAAATGCCTGCATATTCTCAGCTGCCTGGTATTTCATATTTTCCATCATCTTCTGGAAATTCATTCCAACCTGGACTTTTCCTTCTGCTTCCTTACCGGACTCAGCAGGTGGCTCCTTCATATTTTGTGCGGCTTTTGCCATCATCTCATATCTTTTTGCAATAGCCGCAAGCTGTAAGCCCATATTAGCCTCATTGATTGTACATACATACGCTAATCTGTCTCCAAGCTTTTTTATAACATAAGAAGTATATCTTGCGAAATATTCAATTACCTTCTCACTCTCCCAGCCGCCTTCTTTGATAAGCCATGTGGGACTTGTAAAGTGTAAAAGCGTAACTATAGGTTCTACTCCCATCTCCTTGCAGCAATCAATAACCTGTCTGTAATGATTGATTTCATTATCATCAAATTCTCCCTTTTCAGGCTCAATCCTTGCCCATTCAATAGAAAATCTATATGCATTAAGCCCTGCACTTTTAAGCATCTTAATGTCTTCCTCATAGCGGTTATAATGATCACAAGCCATATTGCTCGGCTCTATGAAGCTACTGTGTTCTAAATTTTCCTGAACCCAATAATCACTATGAACATTATTTCCCTCTACTTGATGTGCCGATGTTGCTGCTCCTAACATGAAGTTACCGTCAAAAGTCATAATATATTCCTCCTGTTTGCCTATAACTATTTCTTAATACCCTGTAATATACGATTTAACTGCTTGATGCTTTCTTCATCACTTCCCGCCTGCTTTAGAAGGCTAATAAGTGTCATTCTTCCCATCATTCGCTGAAGCTGTGGATTGTCTTTAACAGACTGTGCCACATCTCCCCTTGCCTCAGATGCCTTATCCATCATACTTTTTACCACCTGTCCTGCCTTCGGATGTGCCTGGAGGTCTTCAAGCTTATCATTAATCGAGAAGCAATCGCTATCTAACTGTTCACTGTCGAACCAGTTGCTGACATTACTTGCCGCTTTGTTGAATATATACGTCTCATCCGGCTCAGCTACATATTTTATCTCTATATTATCACTTGCATCCTGTGACTGTGCCACAATTTCATGTGTCCCATTAATAGTACAGATAAACCTGAATACTATCTCACCTTCCTGTTCATCAATCTTGACTCCATCCATATATAATGTAACCTTGGATTGATTGGAATACACCTTAATCTCCGTCGTGTCTTCATTACGATTAATGTATCTTCTTCCACAGATATGAACAAAAGGCTCCTTTTTATTCCATGCTGCCTTATACAGATAGAACGCATCCTTTCTTTCTTTTCTGTCAAATGTCACAAGACCTTTTTGGTTCTCACCGTTCTTGCCACCCTCATCTCTGCCGTCTGCTCCAAAATCGAACATATTCCATACATGGGTAGCCCATAGATAAGGCCTTTTATCTATCATTTTGAGGATATGCTCGTGGTACAACGCCTGATATTCTTCTGTATAATCCCCCTTCTGTGGACTTGATGAATGATACGCAATATTCGCATCTGCACCGTATTCGGAAAATCCTATAACACGGTTCGGATATTTGCTATGATACTCATCAAAGAACTCATCATTCTGCTCTAAGTCTCCAAGATACCATCCAAAATACAGGTTATAGCTGTTGATATCTGCTACATCAAGAATCGGACTGTCCGTTTCTAGCATGAATACATTAGCCATTACCGTCTGTCTTGTGCTATCCATGTCATGACACAATTCATTAAGTCTTCTGTGATTATCAATAAGCTCATCATTGACTGCGGACGCTGCTGTAATCTCATTGGATAATCCCCATACAGCTATGGAAGGATGGTTGTAGCATTGTGTTATAAGCTCTCTCATCTGACTTAATGTATTGTCAATTCCCTTGGACATATGCATTGTTATATATGGTATCTCAGCCCATACAACCATGCCCTCTTCATCGCACAAATCATAGAATTCCTGAGCGTGCTGATAGTGTGCAAGCCTTATTGTATTTGCTCCTATCTCCTTGATAATATCCATGTCCCTCTTATGATCTTCTGAGGACAATGCGTTTCCTTTACCCTTTAGATCCTGATGTCTCGATACACCTCTTAAGGGATAAACCTTTCCGTTCAATATAAATCCTTTATCCGGATCTATCTCAAATGTGCGGCATCCAAACCTTGTGCTAATCTTATCGCCACTGCTTAATACAGCTTCAGCAGTGTATAGATAGGGATCTATTGTACCGTTCCACAGATGTACATTCTCAATAACGAACTCTGCCTTCGCATAACCGTTGTTAACCTCTGCCTCTTTTTGCTGGTCAGCAATTCTGATAGTAACTTTAGGGGCATTTTGCCATGTCTCTACAAGGACTGTTGCCTTATTCTCTCCAATATCCACTTTAGGTGTTACTTTAATCCCTAAGCTTCCGTCTTTTATAAGCTCAAAGTGTTCCTTAGGCGTATTGATTATATTGACATCTCTGTACAGTCCACCGTAGAAGGTAAAATCTGCTTTTTGCGGATATACTTTGTCCGACTCTTCGTTGCTTACTGCTATTGCGAGAGTATTCTCCTTAGACAGCTCATCAGTAAGCTCGATTCTGTAACACGAAAAGCCTCCTTCATGCTCTCCAAGCTTCTTGCCGTTAAGATACACTTCGCTTATATTCGCAGCAGCGTTGATTTCCAAAAACACCTTCTCACCGCATATTTCCTCTGATGATAGCGAACGAACATACCAGCATCTTCCTCGGTGATAGTCATTTCCACCATCCTGTCCGTCTATGTTATTCCATGTATGGGGAACTGTAACATCCTCTCCTCTATTGGCATTAGACATGGCAGCTTCAACATCCATATCGTGCTTTAGGAATTTCCATCCTTTTGATAATTTAATAATGCTACGCATATACTCCTCCTGTTTACTTCGCCTTAGGTTTTTCTTCTTCAACCGGATTTTCTGTATCCGTTTGCTCTGTACCTGTTTGTTCTTCATTTTCAGCTTGTTCTATCTCACTCTTTTGACTGGCGATAGAAGCTTGTACGTTTTCCATTTTCTCTCTTGTCAAGGAGAATTTCTTCATTGCCACAAGTGTAAATGCCCATCCAAGCAACGGCAGTCCACAGAAAAGCGCTGCAGTTATGATTCTGATTCCTATTGTAAGCTCGTCCGACGCCTGTGGGATTCTTGAACCTGTATATCCTACAATTCCTATTACAAGAGTGGCAATCATAGGCGCCAATGCACTTATCATCTTATCGATAAATGAATATACGGCACTTACCGTTGCAGGCAGGTAATGACCTGATCTGTATAATTCATAATCTACAACATCCATACGCATTGCACCTGTTGCTGTACTTACAACCATCTTGAATGCGTTATTACCAAGCATTAACAGGAAGAATATTACAAGAGGTATGCCCATAGAAGATGCACCCTTCTCCGGAACAACCATAATAAATATTACGAACAGCACATTCCATATAATACATACCCATGTCCAGTTTATCATTACTTTTCTGTTGCCGTGCTTGCCTGCAAGCTTGGCTCCCACTATCGCAAATATAATCGACGGAAGCATTGCAACTACACTTATAATTGATGAACCAACCATACTTCCCAGCAGTACGCTGAACAAAAGCGTTGTTATAACAGACTGGGAACCAACAGTCTGCGCCAGCTTATCAGAACAAGCCGCAACAATATATCTTTGCAATTCTTTATTATCTTTTAGAAGCGAGAACATCTCCTTAAAGGATGGCTTCGCATCCTTCTTGATGCCTTCAAAATTCTCAGGCTTATCGTAGGGAGTAAGACCTATACATGTAAGAATAAGCGCTACAAGTGATACACCGATTACAATAAGATTGGCCCATTGAAATACTTCGATTGTCCAGCTGTAATCTGTAGCTCCGTTTTCAAGTTGATACGGCGTTCCGAATCTCGGAAGAAGAACAACTGTTATCAACATAGATACAATCATAGGTGATAGATAAGAATAGATAACCTGCCACACACCTATTGTGGGACGCTGCTTAGGATCGTTTGTCAGGATATTGCCCTCCATATTACCGACACAGCTTGCAAATGTATAGCCTATTATATAGAAAAAGTAAATTATAATAAATACTGCAACTCCTGCGGGATTAGAAAATGTATCATCCGGGCCAAAGCTGAAATTGCCGGCAAAAACATTACACATAAGCGTAGTGGAAATCGCCATCAATGCCCATCCGATTGCAAGAAACATCCTCATCTTGCCATGTTTTGAATTGAATTTCTCAATTATAAGGGCTATGAACGGATCGGTAATACTATCAAACACTCTTGTTATCGTAATAAGTATACCAACCAAAACCGTAGTAATAGCATATCCCAGATTGCCTATATATGCTGCGTATCCAAGCAGCACATAAAATGCCATCTGCATTATGCCTGTCATCTGACTCAGAGCAATGTGCCATGTCTTAGCTCTTTTGTAGGTAACTTGTTCTGCCATAATTAACCTCCTTTACACAATACAATGTATTACGCTACTTCCGTTTTTTTATAATTTCATTCTAGCAACTCATAGGAGAAATAGTTAGAAATGTATTGTGATAAATAGTACTAATTTGACATAAATTCACTACTATGATATTTTTCTTATAGCATCTATGTTTACTTTGGGAGAACAATATGAACAGAGAACTCTTTTCCTCAACAATTCAAAACCTTAACTCAGTATATGTAACTCATTTTGCGTCAAATGAATCAGTTCCCTCCTTTTTTCATGAAAAATACTGTTATCATGCCTCTTTACAAAAATGCTACACAAAAGAGGCATTATCTCATACTATATCTAATCTTCCTCATCACGCTATATGGGAAATTCAGGATTTGCTCGGACTTAGAGTATTCCTTTTCAGACTGGATGATCATATATGGCTTCTCGGCCCTTTTGTAACAGACAAATTCTCTGAAAAAAGGACTCAATCCGTACTTATAAAAAACGGTCTCTCGGCATCGTATATTCCATCACTAAGGTTATTTCACAGTTCCTTTCCGCTTATTATGGAACAAGAATTACTGCATAATCTGAATGCTTTAATCAAGTCATTTGTACCAAAAGAGCCTGAATATACTTTCAGACATATCAGCACCGACAACATGGGAGATACATACAGCGATACCAATACAGAATATAAGACTCGCTTTGACTATCAAAGCATCAAGAAGCGCTACGAACACGAGAATACTTTTCTGAATATGATAGAAACAGGAGATACGGATCATGTGCTTGAAGCCTTTGACAGGATGACAATGTCAGATCTTAACTCCAGACGTTATATTAATGCAATATATTACGATCCCAAGACAAGTATGGCAATGATTAGGGCTCTTAGCAGAAAAGCTGCCGAAAGGGGAGGCGTGCCCCTTATGGAGATTAATGAGATAACACAAAGAATCGCCCAGGATACCTTGCATTTACACAACGAAAAGGATTACTTAAAGAGTATGCACTCACTAATACTGTCCCTGACAAAGGCTGTAAAGCGTCATAAAATCTCCGACAGCAACCTGACATCTCCTATACTTAAGGTTGTAAGCTTCATCCGCTCCAATTATACCCAGGATATAGACTTGTACGAACTTGCTACAATATCCGGCTACACCAATGCTTATCTCTCACGAGAGTTCAAATCACAGATGAGCATGACTATCTCCGACTACATCAGAACCTTAAGATGCGAAAAGGCTGCAAGACTTCTTAGAGAAAGCGATCTTCCCATATCATCAATCAGCTCATACGTGGGCTATCACGACAATAATTATTTTGTTAAGGTATTTAAAAAGCAATATTCTATGACACCCACAAAATGGCGAAAAGATAATTCTAAAATTAACTGATACTTCCAAATACACCTTTAAGTGCAGGATATATTTGTCTAAACTCATTATATCTGTCATTATACT
>JAIKVT010000093.1 GCA_024685495.1 Lachnospiraceae bacterium | reverse complement strand
AACATTGGCCTGTTCATATATTGGAGCGAGTTCATGCTGTGCCGGTGCAACCTCGTTATGCTGAGTCTTAGATGTAACGCCAAGCTTCCAAAGCTCAATGTTGACATCTCTCATATATGCGGCAACTCTTTCTTTAATCGCTCCGAAGTAGTGATCTTCTAACTCCTGTCCTTTCGGAGGCATTGCGCCAAACAGAGTTCTTCCGGTATAGATTAAGTCCTTACGTGCGTTATACATTTCCCTGTCAATAAGAAAATATTCCTGCTCGGCACCTACGCATGGGATAACTCTCTTAGCGGTGGTATTACCGAACAAGCGAAGAAACCTTAGGGCCTGTTCATTAAGCGCTTCCATGGAACGAAGAAGCGGTGTCTTTTGATCCAGCGCTTCACCCGTAAATGTACAAAATGCGGTCGGGATACAAAGAGTAGCTCCTGCTGCATCCTGTCTTACGAATGCCGGCGAAGTACAATCCCATGTAGTATAACCTCTTGCCTCAAATGTAACTCTAAGACCACCGGATGGAAATGATGAAGCATCGGGCTCACCTTTAATTAATTCTTTTCCGGAAAATGTCATTAAAACTTTGCCGTTAGACATGGGTGCGGAGATAAAAGAATCATGTTTTTCTGCAGTAATTCCGTTAAGCGGCTGGAACCAATGAGAGTAATGCGTTGCACCTTTCTCAATAGCCCATTCCTTCATCTCGTGGGCAATAACATCAGCTGTCTCTAAATCAAGCTGTGTGCCAAGACGTATTGTCTCCTTAAGCTTCTGATATGTCTTCTTCGGAAGCCTCTCCCTCATAACGGCATCATCAAAGACGTTTTCTCCAAAGATATCGGCAACATTGAAATATTTTTCGCTATTAGTATTATTCTCCACCATAATCATTCCTTTCCGATGCAATTATAAAAAAGGACGCCGCGAATAATCGTGACGTCCGTAGTCTCATAATAATTACGCTTTGTTGACAGAGCCGAACAATTCCATCTTCTCTTTAACAGTAGCTTTGATAGCCTCAGCACCCGGTGCAAGAAGCTTTCTTGGATCGTATCCCTTACCTTCGTTGTCTTTACCTTCTTCGATGTACTTTCTTGTAGCAGCGCAGAATGATAACTGACACTCTGTATTAACGTTAATCTTAGATACGCCAAGGTCGATTGCCTTCTTAATCATATCATCAGGAATACCTGTACCACCGTGAAGAACGAGTGGCATAGCTCCTGTCTTCTGCTGGATGGCATCTAATGTCTCGAAAGATAATCCCTTCCAGTTTGCAGGATATTTACCATGGATGTTACCGATTCCGGCAGCAAGCATATCAACACCGAGATCTGCAACAGCTTTACACTCATCAGGATCAGCACATTCGCCCTGTCCGATAACGCCGTCTTCTTCTCCACCGATAGCTCCAACTTCTGCCTCGATTGACATTCCAAGATTATGAGCTACAGAAACGAGCTCTTTTGTCTTAGCAACGTTCTCATCAATTGGAAGTGATGAACCGTCGAACATGATTGATGTGAATCCTGCTTTAATACATTTATAACATCCTTCATATGTACCATGATCTAAATGTGTTGCAACAGGAACTGTGATTCCAAGTTCTTCATCCATTGCTCTAACCATATCTGAAACAGTCTTAAAGCCTGTCATGTACTTTCCGGCACCTTCAGATACACCTAAGATAACAGGTGAGTTTAATTCCTGTGCTGTTAAAAGAATAGACTTTGTCCACTCTAAGTTGTTAATATTGAACTGACCAACTGCATAATGGCCTGCTTTTGCTTTCTCAAGCATTTCTTTCGCATTTACTAACATGTGAATCCCTCCTAAATGTTTATTGATATATGAAATCTTTTTCTTTTTTCATAACCATTTTTTATTATATCGTATAACACCCGTATCTTCAAGAAATAAATGTCTGCAGCAATTAACTATTCGACCAAAATATCTATTGCTTCATGACAGCATTCTATCTCGATATTACCGTGATTACCACCGAACTCTCCATCTAAAGTCCAAGGCATTTCATCATCACATTCTATTTTAAATGACGAACTCTGGAAATTATATACATGAGGTGATTCTTTCTTCTTAAGACCTGAAAGAAAAGCCAATGTCTCATTAAGCTCTATCATATTCTTTGGCGATTGTACGAAGCATCCTTCAAACAATCCGTCGCTAAGTCCTACTTCACCTTTGACAATCTCTGTCATTCCACCTACCGACATTGAGTTAGTGACCATTCCGAAGATGAAATCATCTTCAATTACTTCTTTGCCGGTATCTATCTTAACATGATATTTAGGGACATTATTTAACTGCTTAATTCCTTCCAAAAAATAAGCCGCATATCCTAAAGTATTTTTAAGCTTCTGACTTGTAGAGTAAGAAGTCTCTGTAAAAATACCAAATGCAGCAACATAAACAAAAAAGTCATCACCGAATTTGCCTACGTCACAAGGGAACAAATTACCTTTTGCAGCTATTTGAGCAGCGTCATCAATCACTTTGTCTATTCCCAAAGAATTGCCAAAATCATTTGTTGACCCTGCGGGAAGATATCCAACCGGAACTCTCTTACCCATTTTCATCACACCTGTTATAACTTCATCAAGTGTGCCATCTCCGCCGGAGCAAACTATTCTGTCGAAGTCAGCCCCGTCTTCAATTACTTTTCTTGTAGCATCTCCCTGTGCCTGAGTGGCGTATACGGTTACTTCATAATTTTCTTTAACAAATGTATCTATAACATCCGACAGTGAATCCTTGATTCTTCCCTTGCCGGAATACTGATTATATATAAAAAGAAGCCTTTCCATCCGTCTCTTTCCTTCTTAAATATTTTTTTCGAGGAACTCTCCAATTGCATCGCAAGCCTCTTGTTCGTCGGGGCCTTCAGCAACAACCGTTACAGTCTGACCTTCCCTTAACACCAAACTCATCATACCCATGATAGATTTTGCGTTGATCTTACTGGTGCCAACTTCAACATAAATTCTACTATCAAATCCTGTGGCTAATTGCACAAGATGCGCAATTGGCGTCGCTCCGAATTCCTCTGATACACCAACAGCAACTTCCTTTCTCATTGACTATCCCTCCTGCTCTCTAAGCTCATCGGCTATTTTGCTAATTCTGCGTAATCGGTGATTTACTCCACTTTTACCTATAGGCTCTTTAAGAAATGTTCCTAACTCCTGCAATGAAGTATCGGGATGCTCCAATCGCACTATGGCCATCTCTTCTAAAGTCTCAGGCAACTCAGATAATCCTATATTGTCTCTAATAAATTTTATGTCTTCTATCTGCTTTACACACGCATTGATTGTTCTTTTTATATTGGCGGTCTCACAATTAACCTTGCGATTAATCTGACCTCTGACTTCCTTAACAATTCTGACATTCTCTAAGTTCATAAGCGACTTATGTGCTTCCATGATATTGAGAATATCAACTATCTTCGAACTGTCTTTTAAATAAACTGCAAAATGTTTCTTACGACTTACCACTCCGGCTTTGATTTCGAAAAATTCTAAAGCCTCCTGTAATTCAACAGCTTGTCTCTTAGTCTTAGCAGTTATTTCAAAATGGTATGATTTATTCGGATCGCTTATTGTTCCCGATGCAAGAAATGCACCTCTTATATAAGCTCTCTTGCAACAGGGCTGCTGCAAAATCAATCCGTCAATATAATCTGTCTCATCCTCTAAAGTCTCGTCGTATAATTTAACAACTCTTAAAACCTTAAGTGCGTCATCGCCTTCAATGATTTCTTTACCACGAATATCCGTAGTCTTACTAATCAGGGAAAAGTACTTCTTACGAAGTCTCTCGCCTCCCGTCACAGGCATCAGCACTATCTTATCGCCATCTCTTTTAATATCGCAACCAAAGCTTATTATTGCTGCAAGCTCGGCCACCCGGCAATGTCTCGCTTTATTGAATCGTGTGTACAACTCGTCTTTTACATCAGTGGAAAATGACATGTCATTCTACCTCGAGCATATTCCCTAATGAATTATGTGACTATCGCATAAATAATTATATTTTAATAATTTATTCTATCAGTTGAACTGTCCTATCATTCTAACTTCAGGTTCTAATCTGACACCGGCATCTTTAAATACCTTGTCAGATACATCACGCATAACGGCTCTGACATCTGCTGCAGTTGCATTATCATAATTGACTACAAACCCCGCATGCTTATCAGATACGCCTGCGCCTCCGACTTTATATCCCATAAGTCCGGCATCCTGTATAAGCTTACCTGCAAAATATCCCTCAGGTCTCTTAAACGTGGAACCCGCACTTGGAAGACCTAGAGGCTGCTTATCGCTTCGCCTCTTATTCAACTCTATCATGACGGATTTGATTTCATCATAGTCACCGGCTGTAAGTTTAAATCTTGCACTTAAGATAACTCCGCCTTTATCCATAATCAGACTGTGGCGATATGATAAATCAAGTTCATCTTTGCTATAACATTTAACTACTCCTTCAGGAGTAAGCACTTGTGCATCTATTAGTATGTCCTTAATCTCTCCGCCGTAAGCTCCTGCGTTCATAAGGACAGCTCCTCCTACCGAACCCGGGATTCCTGCGGCAAATTCCATACCCGAAAGATTATTGTTTAATGCCATATTGGCTGTCTTAGAAAGAAGCGCTCCCGCTCCTGCGACAATCTCGTCTCCGTCGACGCTGATATCAGCCATTCTCTTGCCAATAACAATTGTTACGCCTCGTATACCTTCGTCTCCGACTAATACGTTACTGCCGTTACCAATAATGGTATAGTCCATATCTTCGTCATTACACAAGCTTATTAAGTCTTTTATCTCATCGGCCGCTGCGTCTACGAAAGCATCTGCATTGCCACCAATCTTGAAGGTGGTATGCTTATTCATCGGCTCGTCAAGATAAACATTTTTTCTGTCTGTAATTGTATAAAGTTTCTCAACAAATTCACGTTTCATATAGAAAATCCCATGTATAATAACTATATAGTATTTGAGAAAGAATATATATATTTATTATCCATAAAAATATCTAATTATTAGGGCATAAATATATAATTTTGACAAAAACGGCTTATGCGTCCATTGCAAATGCCACATATGCCTTATAAGCTTCGTACAGGTCCACCTTACTGATAACCTCATACGGTGCATGCATACTGAGTACAGGAACGCCTCCGTCAATAACATTCATGTTATAGTTTCCGAAGATGTAAGCTATTGTGCCACCGCCGCCCTGGTCGACTTTACCAAGTTCACTCGTATGATAAGTTATTCCCTTGCTCTCGAATATACCGCGAATCTTGCCCATATATTCTGCACTCGCATCGTTAGAGTTTGACTTTCCTCTTGCTCCTGTGTATTTATTAATTGTAAATCCCTTGCCGATAAAGGCACTGTTCTTTTTCTCAAATGCACTGCTGTATATACTGTCATATGCACCGCTTACATCCGATGAAATTGCGTATGAATTCGTAAGCGCCCTTCTAAGTAAAATATCTGAATAGTTTCCTGAAAGATTGATTAATTCAGCAACGGTATTTTCAAAAAATCTTGAACCCATTCCCGTTGCTCCGACACTTCCGATTTCTTCTTTATCAACAAGATTTCCACAAACCGTTCTTCTTGGCTTCTTAGCCTTGCATACTGCTTCGAAAGTAGGATAAGAACATACTCTGTCGTCGTGGCCATATCCTAAGATAAGACTTCTGTCAAAGCCCATATCTCTCGCTTTACCTGCAGGAACAACCTCCACTTCGCAAGACATAAAATCTTCTTCTGCGAACTTATAAGGTGCTTTTTCATTTTCCTTATTAAAATTCTCAAGATAATTGATTATGATATTAAGAATATTTTTCTTAACTAAATCTTTTTCTTTATCATCTTTAATCTCTTCATAGAAAGGCATAGATCCGACTAACACGTTCAAATCTTCTCCCTCTATGATTTTATTTGCATCTCTTTTATACTGCTCTGCTGCAAGATGCGGAAGTAAATCAGTAATGCAAAATACGGGATCGTCATCGTCTTCACCTATTGAAAAATCAATTGATGAGCCGTCTGTCTTAGATATTCTTCCGTGAAGTGCAAGTGGCAAAGTTACCCATTGATACTTCTTGATTCCACCATAGTAGTGAGTCTCGAAGTATGCCATTTCGCTATCTTCATATAACGGATTTTGCTTAAGGTCAAGTCTCGGAGAATCAATATGAGCTCCTAAGATATTCATTCCCTCACTTATATCTTCTTTACCGATTACAAAAAGTGCGATTTCCTTTTCCATATTAACAGCATAGATTCTGTCGCCCGCTTTTAATTTCTTACCGTTAGCTATAGCTTCTTCGATGCTGATAAAGCCTCTTTCAATTGCTAAATCTTCAAAATAGCTCGTACATTCTCTTTCTGTCTTACATGTAGATAAGAATTTTTTATAGCCTTCTGCAAAGTCTAAAACCTT
>JAIKVT010000091.1 GCA_024685495.1 Lachnospiraceae bacterium | reverse complement strand
TTTATAAATTAAGTGTTATTAAGGGATACTATATTTAATGAGGGAGGAAAAGAATGTCATCAGATAACAAGGAAAGAATTTTAGAAGGTTCCTTGAATGTTTACAAAGCAAAGGGTGTCAAATTCACCATGGATGACCTTGCCGGTGAACTCGGAATGAGCAAGAAGACTATTTACACGGTATTCCCCGATAAAGGGACATTACTCTTAGAGATGGTTGACTATGCATTTGACAGTGTAAGCAGAACTCAGTCGGAAGCTTTAAATAATCCGGATATGTCGCTGGTTGAGAAGCTTAAGAATATTCTTGGAGTGCTTCCTGAGGCGTATGTGGGTGTTGATTTTACCCAGTTATATGTACTTAAGGGCAAATATCCGAAGGCTTATGCAAGATTAAGGCAACGTTTAGAGAGTGGATGGGAACGTACACTTGCACTTATTGACGAAGGAATTGAACAAGGTCTTATAAGAGATGTCAATAAGGTCGTGTTCCAACTTGCACATGAGGCAACACTTGAGAGATTTCTTATGGGTGATGAGTTATCTAAGAATAAGTTGTCTTACGAAGATGCATTAACAGAGCTTGTAGAAATAATGACAGAAGGAATAATTGTTAGAAATTAGACCTTCTACATTAGAATTAATTTGATGACCGGGGGAAAATAATAAAATGAGCAGAGTATATTTAGATCGTAATTGGTTGTTTACAGAAGAATTTAAAGAAGAATATATTGCATCAGCCATTCCGGAAGGAAAGATTGTTAATGTGCCACACACTGTTAAAGAGACGGCGTTTAATTATTTTGATGAGCATGAATATCAGATGGTGAGCTGTTATCAGAAGAATATTACTTATGATAAGGCTTGGAAGGGAAAGAATCTCTATCTTGTATTCGAAGCAGTTGCTCATCAGGCTGACGTCTATATTAACGGAGAGCATAAGAAATGTCATAAAAATGGTTATAACGCATTTTCCATAGATGTAACAGATCTTCTGTGCGAAGGGGACAACCTTATAACTGTGAAATGTAATTCGAAAGAGGACATTAATCAGCCACCGTTCGGATATGTGGTTGATTACATGACATATGGTGGAATTTACAGAGATGTATATCTCGAGGTGAAGGAACCTGTACATATTATAAGCTGTTTCTATAAACCTATACCGATGGCACCTTCGACAGCAAAGAAGGCCAGAAAAGAAATTGCAAGAATGGATGTTGCGGCGCACCTTAAGACAGAGTATAAGTTGTCGGAAGAAGCAAAGGACGCCGTTAAGAATCATGCGATAATAGTTAAGCAATACTTGAATGATAAACCAATCTTAGAGCTTCCGATTGATTCAAGTTTAGAGACAACAGCACCTTTATCTAAGGTAAAATTATGGGATATCGAAAGTCCGACTTTATATAATGTTAAGACAGAACTCGTATATGACGGTAAAGTAGTTGACAGTAATGAAGAGACAATAGGCTTTAGAGATATTGCATTTAAGCCGGACGGCTTCTACCTTAACGGTCGCAAGGTTGCAATCAGAGGACTTAACAGACATCAGAGTTATCCTTATGTAGGATATGCGATGCCTGAATCAATTCAAAGAGATGATGCCAGAATTCTTAAGAATGAATTAGGCGTTAACACTGTCAGAACATCGCATTATTCACAGTCAAAATATTTTATGAATGAATGTGATAAATTAGGTCTGCTTGTTGTAACAGAATTTCCGGGCTGGCAGCATATCGGTGACAAAGACTGGAAGCACATCGCTTGTAAGAATGTTAAAGAGATGATTAAAGAATTTCGTAATCATCCGTCAATTATCTTATGGGGCGTTAGAATTAATGAGTCTGAAGATGATGAGGAATTCTATAAGAAGACTAACAACATAGCGCATCATTACGATCCGACTCGTCCTACGGGCGGTACTAAAGCCGGAACGAAGATGCAGACATTTGAGGATGTATATGCATATAATGACTTCCTTCATAACGGTACTAATGAGGGATGCCATAAGAAGAAGGATGTAGTTCCTAAGGAACAGTTAAATATGCCATATCTCGTTACAGAGTATAATGGTCATATGTATCCTACCAAGAATTATGATACTGAAGAGCATAGAAGAGACCACATGCTAAGACATGCTAAGGTTATGAATGATATATTCGGAACAGAAGGCTTATCAGGTGGTATCGGATGGTGTATGTTTGATTACAATACACATAAGGACTTTGGTTCAGGTGACAGGATTTGTTATCACGGTGTATGTGATATGTTCCGTAATCCTAAGCTTGCGGCTCAGGTTTATGCATCTGAGTCAGACGATGTTGATGTATTGGAACTTGCATCTACGATGGACGTAGGAGAGCATCCCGAGTGTAACAGAGGAAGGACATATATCTTATCTAATATGGATTATGTCAAGATGTATAAGAATGACAAAATCCTAAGAGAATATACTTCTAAGGATTCTGAATACAGCAACCTAAAGCACGGACCTATTCTTATGGATACATTCGTATCGTTAGAAGATATGATTGAAGGCGAAGGATATTCTAAGGATCAGGCCAAGGCAGTAGGAGATATGCTCAACTGGGCAGCGCTTAACGGCTGGGGCAATCTCATACAGTTAAAGGTTATTAAGATGGCTGCGCCTTTGGTATTTAAATATCACATGGATCCGGGCGATGCAGTTAAGTTGTTCCAAAGATATGTCGGTGACTGGGGAGGCGAATCCGCACAGTACAAGCTCGAGGGATATAAGAACGGTAAGCTTGTTAAGACACAGACTGTGGGAACTGTTACAGATGTACATTTAGAGACAAAGGTATCATCTGACCTTCTCGTTGAAGATATAACATATGATGTAGCGGCAGTAAGAATTCGCGCATTAGATCAATTTGATAACCTCGTTCCGTTTTTCCAGGAGGCGGTAGTTGCAATTACGGAAGGTCCTATTGAGTTAATCGGTCCCGAAGTGATTCCACTTCGCGGAGGAATGTGTGGTCTGTATGTTAAGACCAAAGGCGAGGGCGGTAAAGCAAAGATTACACTTAAAGCAAGTAACGTTACTGAACCTGTTACAATACCGCTTGAGGTTGTAGTAAAGTAATGGTTTTAGAGACGTGCTGTCTTTAACATAGAACAAAAATATTAAGTAAAGGGGAAACGATATGGACAGATCAAAAGTTATTTTTGGGAATGTGATGCCACAGGGTACTTACAACAAAGCGTGCAAAGGCAAAAAAAAGAACGCTAAAAAGTATGGTTATGATGAGAATAAATCATACGAAACAGTAATTCAAAAAAATCCTTACATAGGAGACTCTCTTGACGTAGATAATATCTTAGTCGGAGCGTTAGAGACTAATAATCATTATAATCCCGAGGCGGAGACAACCACGGAATTTGACATGGAAAAAGGTATAATCGTCGGTAATATCAGAATGGGATTTGGACATTATCGTAT
>JAIKVT010000230.1 GCA_024685495.1 Lachnospiraceae bacterium | reverse complement strand
TCTCGCCTATGCTAATTGAATATCCGGCTGAGTTTCGAAGGGTACATTCGTTGATTCCCATCCCACAGCTTCCATGACGATTCTTCCCACGCTTCGTCTCAAGTGCCATATTAAGAAGGACATCATCTACCGTTGTTATCTTGGCTTGCGTTTCTGCAAATAGATTCGGCTCGAATCCAAACCTAGAGCGAAACTCATTTACCTCTTTCCCCATCTGATATAAATCGGGATAGTATGTATCTGCAAGAAGTGTATCCGCTCCATATTCAGCGCCGGAACCGATTTGATGATGAATAAATCTCGTTCCTTTTTCCTCGTCTTCAACAGTATGACCTGCTTGCGCACCGCCGTTATATTTTATGATTAGCGGACGATTATAATCGGAACAGATACTTGCTGTCACAAGCCCTTTTCCTTCATCGCCATAGTTTTTACCGATTACCGCTGTTATTTTCATAGGTTAACTGCCTGACCGTTATCAGAGATGGCAAGCTGCTTCAATGCACCACTTACTATAGGGACACAGATATCATCCCATTGTCCTATGATATCATCCATGTCCTTTCCCTGCTGAAGCTGAATTGTACTGATAATAATCTGTGGTAAGTATTCTATATCTGCTTTAGATATTTTTATTTTGTTCCCTACAAGAATATCCTCATTTCTCCCTTCGGAATATCTGTCATCAATTATTATATGAAATACATGGAACTTCTCTTGCACTTCCTTTAGAATGCTTTCTCGCGATGCATCTTCTACACTGTCGCCCACAACTCTTTCTATTGTCTCCGAAACTGCATCCGTTCTTATTTTGGCATTGTCACCTATGGTAAATACAAAGCCCTTATCATTTCTCTTATTGATAGCATCAATATTGGTATGGTGAGCCAGGAAATGCCATAGACAAGTCGGCACCACCTCTCCATATCCGCCATTTTCAAAATACAGTTCCAAAAGCTGCTCCGCAATTCGAATATCTGATTCGAACTGTGTTACCTGAAGAGGAGAGCTGTCATTAAAATCTCCGTAGGCTGCACACATAAGAGCAGGATCCTCAACAGTATTAGTCGAATAAAGCTTCATAATTAATTCATTGAGTGCATTCGTTGCAACCTCAACCGCAAGGTATCCCATGGATGCTGTTACATCCAGTCCCACAACGATAGGCGTTGTATTGGGATGGTCTTCCGAATCAAAGCACTCTCTTGTTCCAATATATTTAGGATCAAACTTTGGATTGCACTCTGTACTTTTGAATACCTCCTGCACGTTCTGATCGTTCGAAAGCTGTCTGCTTGATTTTAACTTGCTCCAATCTGATGCTGAATAACTGCCGTAACCCATAATCTCCTCCTTACATTTTAACAAATCTATGACCGCCGAATCCTTCGTTAATTACCTTATCCCATTTCTCAAAATCTTCGTATGCATCTTTTGCCGGTGCATTATGCAAGAACTCATACAGCTCCTTTGGTTCTTTTTCATTCTTTGCGATGCTACTTGCTGTCCTTCTTACATCTTTAAGATCTAATACTCCGCTTAATGCTTTAACATTTCCCCAATCTCCGAATAACGCTCCTTCGTGTGTGATTGGATTAATCCATATAGCTCTCTCGTTAATTCCTCCATGTTGTATCTCTGAATACGTAAGCTCACAACAAATGTTTTCCATCCTTGATATGACCCACGCCAAATGCTCAGATTCCAATGGTTCGAAGAGATACACCGGATAGAAATTCGGTCTTCTTTCAAAGACAAGCACCTCTTTTTCACCTGTAAGACTAACCTCCATCTTTAGCTTGGGAAAGCACCTATGTAATTTCGTATCGGCCTCGGGAAAAACCAATCTCTGTATTCCTTCTTTAAAGCGGTTCTTACATTTTTCATTATTAAATACATACACTACAGTTTCCTTAGCAATGTAACATTCGAAGTCGTTATAGTTATATTTGTACATATATTTCACAGATAAAGGCTGACCACTCTTCATTGTATAGGAAATATTACCGTTAGATTTCCACATTGTATCCGTGTCGTAATCATATTCCTTATTCTCAGCCTCTGCCTTATAGTATTCAAGAAGCTTTTTTCGAAATACTTCGTTACCCCGAAAGTCCGCGTCCGACATAAATGTCTTAGACCCGCAATAAGGACACACGAAACCTCCCGAGCCTCCTATTGTCATTTCTCCTCCACATGATGAGCACTTATACTGAATCATTGTATGCTCCTTTCGAATACTCCACCTTTAAAACTTTCTTTCTTCTTGAATAAAGTCAATTAGATTGACATGCCTTATGCCATTTCTTTTCTGAATAAGTTTGTCACAGGTCATAAGATACTTGGGATAATTGTCCCATGTAATGCTTTCAAGAGATCTGTATTCTCTGTCCTCCGTCTCCCTGCTTGATAAAATAGTATACGCAACCTGAGCATATGAATAATTCATCTCATTGTCACGCATAATAAAGTCACACTCTAGCTTACCAATTCGACCTACACTTATGTTATAGTCTTTACTCAACGCATAATTATGTACTATATTCTCAAGCACAGGTCCATAATTAATGCGATTATCCGTATTCAACGCATAGTAAAACGACAAATCCGACAAATAGTATTTCTTCTCTCCTCTAAGCACATGTCTTGATTTCACATCAAATCTATCACACGGAATAATTATCTTGGCACTAACTAATGCATTAATATATCGATTGACCGTTTCTCTCTTAATCGGTATCCCGCTTTTTATAATGTCCTCTGTAATATTTTGAACGCTTGTTGTTGCACCGAAATTATTAATGATATATTTCATCACATTTTCAAACGCTGTTCTATTTCTGATCTTAATACGACGCCTAATATCTTTCTCATATATTTCATCAATTAGGCTGTGCACATACTGTCTCTTATCATTAATAGAATTAAGTCTCACGGCATATGGAAATCCACCTTCAACAATATAATTATTAAGCTCAGTCATTTGGTCTGACGAAATCTGTTTATTAAAAAAATTCTTAATACCTATATACTCTTCAAACGATAACGGCATAATATTAAACTCAATATATCGCCCCGTAAGCTTAGTGACAAGTTCGCCGGACAAAAGATAGGAGTTCGAACCTGTTATAAAAATAGAATAATTCCCATCTTCTCGCCAAGAGTTAATAACTATCTCAAAGTCTTTTACACTCTGTATTTCATCAATAAAAACATATTTTATTCCATCTACATCGTTGCACTCTTCGACTATTCTATCAAGTTCATCCGCCGTCGTTATTTTACTGTATGGTTTCTTATCAAGATTAAAATACAGAATATTACTCTTACTGATTCCGCTGTCTAAAAGTTCTCCGGCAATCAAATTCATAATAGAGGATTTACCGCATCTTCTTACACCGCTTAATACTTTAATGATCTCACATTCATGATAGAATCCTCTTATTTTATTTAGATATTTCTCGCGCTTATAAAGGTCTTCTCTAATATCAATATTCATATCAAGGCATCCTCCTTATAAGCAAATTATATCATTTAAGGGGGCGTTCATCAAGTTAAGGGGGTATAAATTACGTTTTTGTCGATTTATGCCCCTTTAACCAAGAGTCTATTTATACATGGTGTGCATTCAAATTGAACTATGTTTTCTACTTTATTCATATTATCAACTCCTCCACTGTCTTCGCATAATCTACAACACTTGGTTTCATATGTTCTTTCCTGGCTTGTTCTTCAAGGCAGGCGTCACGATATTCTCTTGCAGTTTCTATAACCTTTTTTGCATAGTCATCAAGATTATCTCTATTCTCCACCTTGGCCAAATGGTATTCAATGAAACTCTCCATTGCCTGTCTATGTGCCGCCAACTTGAGGTTGCCGGGTTCACTACAACTCCACAACCTCATCATACATACAAAAGAATACATCCTCAACTTCCTCATCCACATGGAAATGTCCGAAGTACCAGCCCTCGAATTCTGCCTCGTCAGCGATTCTTTGAAAGTATTGTCTTATGGGAATCTCCTCGTCTGAAGCATCGCCATATCCGAGCGCAGCAACAACTTCTCTCGGCCCTGTATGGGTAAGGATGTAATTAACTTCAAAGTCTCGCTTCTCTAAGTTCATCCAGCCCTCTTCCATTTCTTCTGTAGTGGGTAGTTCTTCCGGAAACCATGAGAGCCCTTCAGTACGATACATTTTATCCAAGCTATACGCTCCACCAAATGTGAAGAAGCTCTCTAATCTAAAGCACTATTCTTGAGATCACTCTTTTTCTTCTTCAAGAAGGCTCTTCGGCTCCCCTTTGATACGCCTCCACGTCGCAAGCTCATTCTCGTTTAACTTCGCTTCATTAACAATCGGCAATTTTCGGGATGTCTGTATTTTCCAGTACAGAGTATCCTTCATTTGACAATTCCCGCAAGTCCGAGGTCCAAGCATTCCAAATCTTCTTTTTCAACATGTTCTCTTTCTTCTGCTATCTGTTTTCTGGCATCTGTCAAAAACTGTTCCTCCAACGGTGGATCCATCCTCAACTTAACGCCATCGTCCGACACCTCATAAATGGAATCAATCCCCTCCGCCGG
>JAIKVT010000084.1 GCA_024685495.1 Lachnospiraceae bacterium | reverse complement strand
TTCGTCATCGATAGTTAAATCCCCTTCAATTATTTTTACCTGATTAAGAGAAGTGATTTCCTTATCGATTCCGATGTATTTAAGACCGCCTTCTTTTTCTGAATAATAGTCGTTAGAGACACTTTTTTGCATATAGATAGGAGAGTGGTCATTAAGTTCTGAAAATGGAATAATTCCTCCACTGTGATCGTAGTGGCCGTGACTTAAAAATGCGATATCTACATTTTTAAGATCTACCCCGAGTAATTTGGCATTAGTTATGAAGTCTTTTGACGGGCCGAAATCTACAAGTAATTTGTGCTTTGTTGTCTCAATATAAAAAGAAAGACCGTGTTCAAAGCTGCACTCGGTCTTTCCTGCTTCATTATCTATTAGATTAATAATTCGCATCTTCGAGTCCTTTCAATGTATGATTTGCGTACGAAAAAAGTATAACTTTAACCTAACGCTACGTCAAGCACCATCATAAGGCTGAAGCCTACTGCGAAGAATAATACACCTACATGGGAGTGCTTACCGGTTGACATCTCAGGGATCAATTCTTCCACAACGACGTATAACATTGCACCTGCCGCAAATGAAAGGAAGTAGGGCATGGCAGGAACAAGAAGTCCTGCGAGGATTACGGTTATTGCTCCAAATATCGGCTCAACCGCGCCTGATAAAACTCCGAGTCCGAAAGCTTTCGGCTTGCTTTTTCCTTCTGCGTATAAGGGCATTGATATAATCGCACCTTCCGGGAAATTTTGTATTGCAATACCAAGAGCAAGAGCTAAGGCACCTCCTGCGGTGATTGTGCCGGAGCCGCTTAATAGACCCGCATATACTACGCCCACAGCCATACCTTCAGGTATGTTATGTAATGTAACGGCAAGAACGAGCATAGTGGTTCGAGTCAGACGACTCTTAGGACCTTCGGGTTCATTGACACTCCTGTGAAGATGTGGGATTACATGATCAAGGATCAACAGGAATAAGATTCCAAGCCAAAAACCGATGAATGCCGGAAGGAATGCGAGATTACCCATGTCGGATGATTGCTCAATAGCGGGAACTATCAGGCTCCAAATAGATGCTGCAACCATTACACCCGCAGCAAAACCGTTTAAGGCTTTCTGCACATTTTCCTTTAAATCTTTTTTAAAAATAAATACACATGCGGAGCCTGCAGCAGTCCCGATAAAGGGAATGAGAAGCCCCATTATTATAGTCATCATTTTCTACCAAACAAACCTTTCTTTTTGTATGGTTCTGATGTGATGGATTTACATTCGTAGCCTGTCTTGTCGATTACTGCTTTGAGTTCGTCTTTATCGATTTCCTCTTCAGAGATAAATGTTGCTTCATTCTTTGAGCGCGAAGCCGACACCTTTTTTGCAGATGGAACGGAATTTCTAATTGCATCACAGACATGTGACTCACACATACCACACATCATACCTTCGATTGTCATTGTTGTCTTAATCATAATTATAAGTCTCCTGAAATAATTTGTAAAAAATAATCGCGTTAGCATAGGCTAACACGACTTAGAATACACCCTTTACAAAAAGATGTCAAATTAGAAAACAACGGATATCGTAGTGCCGACTCCAGGAGCACTGTCTAATTCGATAGTTGCTTCGTGCAACTCTACAATATGCTTTACAATTGCAAGACCAAGTCCCGTTCCGCCTGTCTCTTTAGAACGACTTTTATCAACTCTGTAGAATCTTTCGAATACGCGTTGTTGCTCTGAAGCAGGGATTCCGATTCCGTTATCTTTAACGATTAGTTTAGGACTTTCATCCTGATTAGTTACTGTGACAGTGACTTTTCCGCCGGGGTTGTTGTATCGAATTGCATTTTGTGCGAGATTTTCGATAAGTTCCTTTAGCATGTCTTTGCTGCCGCGAACGATGCAGGGGCTGCCCTCAAGAGAGATGGTAATGTCGCGCTTTGCAGCGTTGACGGTTAAGTCGCCCATACATTCTTTAGCGACTTCATATAAATCAACTTTTTCAAATGTAGGGTCAATTTCTTTTCTGTCAAGTTCTGATAATTTTATAATGTCATTTATTAAAGCTAAGAGTCTGTTGGAATTTTTTCGTATTTCCTGATAGAAATGTTTTTTCTTATCCTCATCTACCATATCCTCTTCGAGTAACTCAGCGTAGCCCGAGATGGCAGTAAGAGGAGTCTTTAATTCGTGAGATACATTTGCGGTAAAATCCTGTCTTGCTTTTGCTGCCGATAAGATGTCAGTATGCTGCGTTCTAAGCACTTCCGCAAGCGGATCTAATTCTTTATAAGGCGATTTATAATCTGCATTTTCGAGATTTTCAGCCATTGTCTCAACCGGCTTAAGAAGCTGCCTTGTAAGATAATGGGAAATGATAATGCAAATCGCGATAATTACAAGTATGATAAGTGCAATAATCGGAGATACGGATAAGAATACGGACCACATACTTTGAGCATTAGTTGCAACTCTAAGAACGGTTCCGTTATCTAGAAGAACCGCATAATAAAATGTGTTTTGATTCATGGTATCAGAGCGTCTTACAGTCTCACCGACACCTGTCTCAAATGCGGCTTGAATCTCAGGTCTGTCGATGTGGTTTTCTAAAAGCTCGGCAGAAGTGTCATTGTCATAAAGAACGGTTCCGTCTTTATCTATCCATGTCACTCTTAGTTCGTTTATATCCGTAGACAAATCTATCCCGTCTGCATCAACATTTACCACCTCGAAAAAATGAGTGTCCTTAAGAAGCTTGGCGCTTACGGCAAGGTCTGACCTTACCTGTCGCTCAAACAGACCGTAATATATAATTGTTATTCCTATAAATGTTGCGATGATGGCGAGAATCGAAATTCCAACCAGTCGTTTATTTATCTTACTTTTCATTCCAGAACATAACCTACATTTCTAATCGTTTTAATTCGGGAGCCGTATTGGCCGAGCTTTTTTCGAAGGGTTTTTACATGCATGTCAATCGTTCTGGTCTTGCCTTCGTAATCAGTGCCCCAGACCTTGTCCATAATGGAATCTCTTTTTAGAACGATTCCTTTGTTGAGAATGAACATTGATAAAAGTTCATATTCTTTATATGTAAGTTCAATCGGCTTTCCGTCAATTGATACTTCGTGTTTTTCATTGTTGATTAGAAGACCGTCAAGTTTTAATTCTTTAACTTCTTCTTTCTGGGTTCGGCGAAGCAAAGCTTTAACACGTGATACAAGTTCCATAACGGAGAACGGTTTTTTGATATAATCATCCGCACCTTCTTCTATGCCTTTGACGAGATCGAGTTCTGTCGTCTTAGCGGTAACCATAATTACGGGAAGCTTCTTGGTGTCGGGATTTCTTCGAAGCTTCTTTACAATTTCATTGCCGTTTTCATCGGGAAGCATAATGTCGACGATACATAAATCGGGAATGATTTCATCAAGTTTCTTATAGAATTTTTTTGCGCACGTAAAACCAACCGTCTTATGACCTGCATTAGACAGTGCAAATTCTTCTATTTCTCTGATGCTTTCATCGTCTTCAATAATATATATAAGAGCCATAGTATTACCCCTGTTGTAATTGTTTTGTTGAATCTATAGTATCTTGTTTTATAATGGGATACTTCTTGAGCAATTCATCATATTCTGAATTAAACTCTTCTCTCTCTTCACTGGAAAAGCTCTTGAAATATTCATGTGTATTATAGTCGTTATCACTGATTGTAATAATCTCTAATGCTACGTTAGAGCAGTGATCTGAGACTCTCTTTAAGCCGGATAGAACATCTTCTAAGATAAGACCCATTTCAACGGTACATTTACCCTTTTTAAGTCTGCTGATATGGTTCTTCTTAATCTTCTGAGAAAGAGTTTCGATAACTTCTTCTAAAGGTTCTACATGTGTAGCCTTGTTTTGATCATTCTTACAGAAGCTTTCTACCGTCAGATCACAGATGTCATTAATTGCTCTGCTTAAGGTTTCAATTTCCTGTCTGGCATTTGGTGTAAACGATAAGTTTTTCTCATTTAATTTTTCAGAAGCTAAGACAATGTCCATTGCATGGTCTGAGATACGCTCTAAATCACTGATACTGTGAAGTGTAATAGACATGCTTTGAGAGTCAGTCAAAGACAGGTTCTCGCCGGATAATTTAACGAGGTAGGAGCCTAGAACGTCCTCGTATTCGTCAATTACCGATTCAAGTTTAACTACTTTATCAGCTTTTTCCTTATCGTAATTTAATAATACTTCTAATGCTATTTTTATGGATTTTTTTGCAAGCTTAGCCATTTCTCTTGCTTCACCTCTACAAACCTCCATTGCAAATGCAGGTCTTTCAAGGAAACGTTCGTCTAAAGCGACAGTTCTTTCTGTCTCTTCTTCTTTGTATTTTCCGTCAGGTATTGTAAGTTCTGCAAGTTTCACTAATTGATTAGAGAAAGGGTAGAGAATAATGGTTGCACCGATGTTAAATAAACTGTGAACAACAGCTATGCCGGCAGCATTTGCCGATTCATCTAAAAATGCAAAATCAATAAACATATTAAGTGCATAGAATACAACCATGAACAGAACTGTTCCTATTAAGTTAAAGTAAAGATGTATCATGGCTGCACGACGGGCATTTTTTGTAGCACCTATAGAAGAGATAATAGATGTTACGCAAGTTCCGATGTTTTGTCCCATGATAATCGGAAGCGCGACAGAATAGTGAACGGCGCCTGTTGCACAAAGTGCCTGTAGTATACCGACTGAAGCGGAAGAACTCTGTATTACTGCAGTAAGAAGTGCACCGACAATCATTCCAAGGAAAGGATTGCTGAAGGCTAACATAAGTTGTGTAAAGGATTCATTGGATGCAAGTCCGGATACAGAGTCGCTCATCGTTTCCATTCCGAACATAAGAATTGCAAAACCAAGAAGTATACCACCTATATCCTTCTTCCTTGATTCTCCTTTACTTGTCATAACAAGTATTATACCGATTGCGGCAATTACAGGAGAGAAAGATGACGGCTTTAATAACTGTAGAAATAGGTTATCGCCTTGGATTCCCGTAAGAGATAACATCCATGATGTAATGGTTGTACCGACGTTTGCACCCATAATAATTCCGACAGCTTGGGTAAGTTTCATGATACCTGAATTGACGAAACCGACAACCATAACTGTTGTAGCAGATGATGACTGAATTACAGCTGTTACACCGGCACCGAGCAGTACGGCAAAAATTTTCTTTGTTGTGAGTTTTTCTAAAATGCTCTCTAATTTACCACCGGCCATTTTAGAAAGGCCGTTGCCCATAGTATTCATTCCGTATAGGAAAAGAGCAAGTCCTCCAATCATGCTTAAAACATTAAATATATTCATATGTAGTCCTTCTTTCTTTTTGAATTTGACCAATACAAGAATATATAATCTAAGTAAAATGTAGGGCTATTTTATGTAAAATCTATGTAAATTATATAGAATATTTAAGGAATAATAAATGATAAATATAAATTATACACAGATATGATATAATGTGTCATTGAAGAAGTTGTTGTTTTTTGAAAAGGATATTAGATATGAAGGAATTAAAAGTAAAAGATTTAGAGTTAATCGGAAAAGGAATGACGGCAAGTGTTTATATTATTGATGAAAAGTCTGTAATTAAGATTTTTCGAGATGTTGTTCCCATGGATGAGATTCAGTATGAATACGATTGTGCAAAACGTGTGGAGAATCTTGGGATAACAACTCCTAAAGCTTCAGAAATTGTTAAGACGGATGGGGGAGTTGGAATAGTCTATGAAAGGATTACCGGAGATACGCTGTCAGAAAAGATGCATGAAGATGTATCGAAAATATATGACTACGGCGTTCAATACGGTGAAATTGTCAAGGATATTCACGAAAAGAAAATAACTGATAATTCCATAATAAGAGCAAGTGATGATTTTAAGAGCTTTTTTGATAACAGCGAGGATTTTGTCTCGCCTGATGAAAAAAAAGAATTATATGAGTACATAGATATGGTTCCGCAGAGGGATAGTCTGTTACATGGTGATATTGCACCTGTTAATATAATGGTGCAGGACGGCAAATTATATGTTATAGATGTGCCGACAATAATGGTGGGACATCCAATATTTGATTTGCTGCAACCATTTACATTTTGCAAGGTGACAACGAAGCTATACGAAGATTATCTTTCCATGACAGAGGAAGAAAAGAAGAGTCCCGTAGGAATCTTTTTGTCTAGATTTGGAGCCAGGTATTTTAAACCCGAACAATCAGAACGTGTGTGGGAAGGTTTTTTAAAAGGTTATTTTGGTGATATAGGTTTAGAGAAAAAAGATATTATCGAATACACTTTGAATTTTTATAACTCAATTAAATTTATGGGAAGCACAAAAATGAGAGCCAAGTTCGGAGATGAAGTGGTCAGATTTATGACCGACTACGGTAGAACCTGGCTTCAGAAGAATAAAGATAATAATGATATTCAATCATATGTTATGGACAAATCTATTTTTTGATTTTGTATTTTCAAGTTGAATCAGATAATCACATTTTTCCTGACTAGTCTTAAGCGCAGTCAGCTGTCGATCAATTTCATCGAAGCTAAGTGACTGCGTTTTTTCGTATGTAAAAATCCAATTGTCAACACTGAATCCTTCCAGATGCTTTTTTACAAATTTGTTATAGTCTTCAGAGTCTTTTGTCATATCCGTAGTCCATTTATGTACACAGTCCGGATCCCAGAAAATATCATCCTTGAGTTGTTTTGCGGGGTTGCCGGCCCAGATTGTGTTATGAGGAACTTTCTTTCCTGAGAGTAATGAGCTTGCACCGATAACAGAGCCGGAGTCGATTTGTGTTCCTTTAAAAATCTGGCAGTCCTGACCAAACCATACGTGATCTCCAATAAAAACACTTTTCGATGGATTTAATCTTTTTTTGTCAGAGGCAGAATAAATAAGGTGTGCATCCGCATTTCTTATATGATCACGCACTGAAAAGAAGACATCGTCTCCAATGTAGCAATGCTTTTGCTCTGATAAAATTATTGATACCGTATCATTCGTATAACAGCGTTTTCCTATATGAAACACGGTGTCGTTGTGAAGATCCATGTCAAAAACATATTCTCCATAAGGTTTGCCGAGATAAACAACGGAATTGTCAGCCTTAAAATTAATGGTTGAATTGGTAAGAGTTATTCCGCTTTCGCAGTATAAAATGTTATTTTTTCCTTTAAAGTTTATTTGTGAAGATTTTAGGTTAGGAAACGAACCTAAGATTTGATTTCCGTCTGATAGATTTTGAATATTGGTTATAGAACCCATAAATACCTCCTATAAATACCTCCGGGGGGATGACTATTTATGGGTTTATTATATATTAGCGTGTTAACACTGTAAAGTTTTCGCAGGGTAAATATTTTTTCGGTTGTTCTTTTTTTTTTAGATATTTTAGTGGTAGAATACACGTTAGAGCAGTATTGTTGAATAATCGGCATAGAATGCTTTATGAGAAAAAAGCGAGGGATTACTACAAATGAATAATGAAAACTATGAACCAAGAAGTATCAGTCTGTCCGGCTGTAAAGAGATTGGTCGGGGACAATGTGCAACTGTTATGCAGATTGCTGAGGATCGCGTTGTGAAAATGTACTTTGAATCTGTTCCTAAAGAGGAGATTCTAAAGGAGTACGATCAGACATGCGAAGCTTATCGTCTGGGGATTAATTCCGAGCAGTGCTTTGGAATGGTAACCGGTGATAATAGGCTTGGAATTGAACTTGAATTTATCAAAGGTGAGAGTCTTCAAGATGCGATTTTAAAAAATCCGAAAAATGTGTCAGAGTACGGGAAATTGATGGCAGAGGAATTAGAACTAATTAATTCAAAGAGTCCTAATCCTAAGCTGTTTCCGCCGATTAGTGAATTCTATCTCGACTGCACCAAAAAGTGTTGTCAGGATGGATGGCTAACAAGTGAAGAGGCTCAAAAAATAGAGAAGTTTATTCAAGCTGTACCTGAATGTAATACTATGGTTCATGGCGATTATCACATCTTAAATCTAATGTATCTAAATAATCAAATTAGATTAATCGATATGGCCGACTGTACGACCGGAAATCCTATCTATGACTTGATGATAACAAATCTATATATGCATTACGCTGCGTCAGAGCATCCTGAAGATTTTGGCATGCTTTTTAAAATCAGTCCCGAGCAAGGTCTGTCTGTATGGGATGCATTTGTTCGCTGTTATTTTAACACAGAAGATGAAGCAAGGATTTCTAAAATCAATGATATTTTAAATGTGTATAGTATGCTAAAGCACATTTTGGCACCGTATTCATACGACAATATGGACAAGAGTATGTTCAAAAGATTTGTTGAAATGGGAAGGGCCGGATTGATGCCTAAGATTGAAGAATATACAGGTGTTATTCCCGCGAAAATAACTGAACTGGGAAAGGGGCTATGAAATGATTAGTCAGCTTTTTAGGAAAGTTTCTAATGTCCAGGTTTTGGTTAATACTACTTCTTCCGTATCAATGATAGTGACTAATATAGTAATAGGAAAATTCTTAGGCGTTGAAGCAATCGGTGCATATGGAGTGGTTGCTCCGTTTCTTTTACTTATCATGGCGGTAAGCCAGGTATTAAGCACCGGTGGTCAGATAAAGTGTAGCGAAGAACTTGGCAAGCAAAAAAAAGATAAAGCAAGTGGCGTGGCCGGTCTTACTTTATTAACAGCATTTATTTTTGCTGTTTTGAGTATGATAGTTTGTTTTACATTATATAACGGTTTAGTAAATTTACTGGGCGCAGACAGTGGTACTGATTTGCATGCATACAGTGTTGATTATTTACTTGGATTTATAATCGGTGCACCTGCATTTATCGGTATGCTTGTATTGATTCCTTTTATTCAACTTAACGGCGATAAGAGATGTGTCGTTAATGCGATGATTGGAATGACAGTTGTCACATGTGTCGGAGATGTTTTGGCACCGACGGTTTTTCACGCAGGAATGTTTGGAATCGGCGTTGCAGGCAGTGCGGGCTACTATTGTTCACTTATTATTTTAATCCTTCACTTTTTTGGAAAAAAAGCAGCACTTAAACCGAGCATAAAACATATTGAGGTTAAGAGACTGGGAGGGATTTTTACATCAGGAATTCCCGCTGCGTTGCAGAAGGTACTAAGAACAGGTATGTCTCTTATAATTAACTATACGTTGATTAATTTTGTCGGCACTATTGCACTTGGAATATTTACTGTTGTTAATAATATCCTTAATCTGTGTAATTCTGTCGGTCAGGGAATGGGCTCAGCGACGCTTCTTCTTTCAAGTATTTTCTTTGCGGAAGAGGATAAAAAGAGTCTCAAAGAGGTTGTTAAAGCTTTTGTAAAGGATTCACTTATTTTCAACCTGCTTATGTTCGTTATAGTATTTATTGCCGCAGAACCGCTTGTAGTACTGTTTACAAAATCAGGGGAAATAGATATAAGCAGTGCCGCTATAGCGCTTAGGGTAGGAATTGTAGATTTTGTATTCTATTCACTGGCTAATTGTTTTAAAAACTATTATCAGGGAAGTTCTCATAAGGCGATGACGTATATATTGACAGTGTTAGAGGCCTTCGCATTTTCTGCAATTGCCGTAGTCCCTCTTACAATGTCATTTGGAGTATATGGAACATGTGCTGTATATGCTGTCGGAGATATTCTAACAATCATAACTTTATATATTGTTGTATGTGTGAAGAATAAATCGGGATCATTTCGAATTGAAAACTTTTTATTGCTGAGTAAAGAGAGTTTTATCAGTGATGAAAATGTTTATAGGAGCAGTCCTACGACATTTGAGGAAGTAGAAAAGACTGCCTTAGAGGTACAGGAATTTATCAAATCAAAGGATGGAGAACAAAATAAAAAACTTCCGGAAAATATGAGATTATGTGTTGAGGAGCTTTGCTCAAATATACTTAAGTACGGATTTACAGATGAGAAAAAGCGGCACAAGAAACATATGGAAGTTAGCGTAATGGTAAAGGAGGGAAAGTTTACACTGAGAATAAGGGATGACTGTCAACAATATAATCCTGTGGAATATTACGAGAAATATGAAAAAGATAATAACATTACAATGAGCGATAAATACGGACTGGAAATTGTATTTGGCTTAATGGAAGATGTCAATTATCTTGATACACTTGGATTGAACTCTGTGGTGATTACAGGATAAAAAAGGAGAGAAAAAAGATGAAAAAAGAATACAAAGCAACAATTATTACACCATTTCATAATACGGATATGTCTTTGTTTAAGAAGACTTATGAGTCTGTTATGTCACAAACAATCGGATTTGAAAATATTGAATGGATTATTGTATTACATAACTGTGAGAAGGAATACATTAAAGCAGTAAATGATATTCTAGGCAGTTATGATAATGTGGTTTTAAAGGAACTTTATAACGACGCAAGAAGTGCAGCAAGTCCTAGAAATTATGCGCTGCAATTCGTTACGTCTCCATACCTGGAATTTTTGGATTCTGATGATTATATTAGCGATAAAACTATTGAAACATGTCTTGAAGCAATGGATAAAGAACATTCGGATATAGTTATATTCAGAATGGCATACGTGAAAGAAAATGATGCTGTCCATTCGCTGATAACAGACACTACACTTTGGAATCCTTTAGAGGAAAAAATTGTGCTGACAGGAGATGGCCTTCGTCGTATGGAGTTGTATTCATCTATTAACTTAACCACCCATCCAAGATTTTTCAGTACGGAATTTATTCGTTCTAATAATTTGTCATTTGATGAATCTATTACAATGGCAGAAGACGGATATTTTTTGATTTGTACATATTCTAAAGCCAAGAAGATTGTGGTCTTGCCACGATTTATTGGACACTTCTATTATGTAAACGATAAATCCGCAGTTCAGAGTGTGGCGAACATACCGGCTGAGGCACTTCTTCATTTTTCTTACGGATTTAAGAAGATATTTGATTTGTTAATCGAAATGAAAGCATATTACAACTATGTATTTCTTGCATTTTTGGCAGGTTATATACAAAATGCGTATGAGTCGCATACCTTTCAGCAAAAAGACTGGGATAAATTACAGGAAGAAATGAGACCGTACGCTAAGATGGTTACTCCGCCTCCTGTTAATAAGTTGTTTACAAAAACAGAAGGTGAGATGCTTTATAATTTTGTAGTAGCTAATATTTTGCAGCCGCATAATCCGAATGATAGCAGTTATCGGGATGGAGAAAATGCACTTATTGATGTATTACAGGAAAATATGGATACGGATTTTGCTCATTATTATAATTTTGACAAAATCAAAACGATAGAGGAATACAGAAAAGCGGTTCCGATTTATACACATGAAGAATATGACAAGTTAATTGATTTAGATACTGAGGTTGGCGAGAAGAAGATTCTGACAAGCAGAAAAGTAAGAGCTTATGCATATGATTTAAACGAATCAAAAGATGTGCGTGCCATACCGGTATCAGAAGATGTGTGTCGAGAAAAAGGACAGTTGATTATCAGCAAATTTGTCGGTGAAGTTACATTCTTAATGATGGAAGCAATGCCAAGAGGAGTACAGCTTAACGATGGGGCTTATTATGATTCAGCACTCGGTATTGTGGTAAAGAGTGGTATAGAATTGTATGCTATGAATGCCAGAGGTGTTAACGCTGAATTAACGGCTCCACTTGCTCTGTTATTCCCTACAGAAAAAGTAAGGTCGGAATATTTGCACATGATATTGGCACTTAGAAATACTCGTCTGACACAGATTTATGCTAGTAATACATGGATTGTATGGAATTTTATGGAATTGCTGCTTAAGTACAATGACATTTTAATAAATGATATTGAGAATGGAACAATTAGTATTACCAAACCAAAAGAGAGTATGTTGTTTGAAGAAATTTCTTTAAGAAATTTGCCTGATCCTTCTCGTGCGAAGGAGTTAAGAGAGATATTATCAAGCGACAATAAAGAAAATCTTTTGTCTAAGATATGGCCGAATCTTAAACGTATTAATGCACGGCACGGTGGTATATTTGAGTTATACACCAATCAGATAAAAAAATATAGTGGGGATATAGAATTTGAAAGGCAGATGCTTGTCACACCGTATGGTTTAATAGGTGAGATGACTGCCGGAAGAGAAGGATATAAATTAAATACAAGTGAAATCTTTTTTGAGTTTATTCCGTTTGATGAACATGAAGATGCAACACCGAAACGAGTAACAGAATTAGAAGAAGGTAAATCATATACTATGGTTGTTACTAATAAAGACGGTTTGTATAGGAAGAAGACAAGAGTTGTTATAAAAGTATTGGAGAATTCTTCGGAAGGTCTTTGGTTTAAAGAAGTATTAAAGCCGATAGCAAGGGAACATCAAGTGATTTGTGATGGTGAAGAATTCGAAGAAACATTAATGTCGTGTGTCGGTGAAATGTTATATGATTACTTTTACTATTTTAACGAGAAGGAAGACAGGATAGAAGTATTAGTAGAGCCGGACGACGAAGATTGTAATGAGGATTACTCTGAATTGTTAGAAAAGCAGCTTTGTAAGATTCCAAGGTATAAGGAAGCAAGAGAAAGTGGACTTAATGAATGCAGAGTAAGAATTATTGACAAGGGAACTAATAAAAAATGGCGTGATATAAGAAGAAAAGAATTAGAAGCACCTGCAGATTGTTTCCTTCCGATTCACAATATAGATATTGAATTAGTTGATGTTTTAGAGAAGTGGAGATAATTATTAACGGAGAGGATATAAGTTATGGGAACAAATCAGCTGTTAGGATATTCTAATAAAGTATTTTTATATCAGTTTCAGGGAGTTAATACCTTCAGCATTCGTTTTCGATATGAATTTGTCGAAGATATCAAAATAGAAGAATTGAAGGAGTCTATAGAAGAAGCACTGAAGTTGTATCCGGAGTTTCGAATTAAGATTGTTCATAAGGGCAATAGATTTTACTCAGAAGAGAATGATAAGCCTGTAGCATTTTTTGAAGGTCTAAATCATGAACATGTATTGGGAAGCGAAGAGACAAACAGATATCTTTTCTACTTTATGTATGAGAAAAAGACTCTTATCGTAACCCATTATCATGGAATGACAGACACAAAAGGAATATTGACCATGATGGGTACTGCCTTATACTTTTATGCTAAAAAAACCGATGTTACATTATCAAATGAGGAAATAGATGAGATAAAAGGACTTGTTCGAACAACGAAAGAAGATATACCCATTAAGGAGCAGGAGACCTTTGATCCATATGGAATGCTTTCGGATGATAATATAGCGCCGAAGGGGATTTATTCTAATCTACAATGCCTGTTTTATCCGGGTAAGCAGTATCCTGATGAAAGCAGAGAGGTTTATCGGTGTGAGATAGAATTTAGTCTTGCGACATTATTAAAAAAGACAAAAGAGGATAATGTTTCGGTAACTCCTCTTCTTATTAGTGTTCTTTCAAAGGCACTGTATCAGATGGATGGTGCAGATAAAGACAGAGACGTTGTTGCTATGATGCCGGTAGATTTAAGAAAACGTCTTAATATAAATACACTTGTCAATTTCTCTGACGGAATAAATGTGTATATGAAAAAAGATGATTTTAATCTCTCACATAAAGAGACAGCTAAATTATTAAAATCAAGAATTATTGATCAGATGCAACGCGAGAATTTTATAAAAATAATTACAGATAAAGTTCATATGGTTCAAGCATTTGAAGAAAGTAACGAAGAGTTGAAAGAACTGCTTAAGAAGAATCTTATTATACCTACGCCGGAATTTAACCCGCTGTCGTATGCATTTACATACCCGGGTAATTTGAACATGGCAAAAGGAATCGATAAGTTGCTTAACGACATGCATTATTCCATCTGCACAAGAGCAACATTTGCTACGGGAAGTTCCTTTAACGATAACTTCCGACTTGTAACAAATTGCAGATGTGACGATGATTCATGGGCAAAGAACGTCATAAAAGACCTAAAAGAAATAGGTATTGACGCTAAATTGAATGTCCTTGGTCGAGTAAAAGGCGATGTTTGCAACTCTATAGATATGTAATGTCTTAAGTGAGATTATTTGTTTCGAATTCGTGATTATACAGATAAACGGTGCCGCCAAATAATCCTATAAATAAAGCGGGATATCCCATAAAGCAAAACAGCCCTGCTAATTCAGGCAAAAAGAATCTGCCAACTAACAACCATATACATGCGCCTATTATAATGCTGAGAAGAGTCAGCGATATTATATATAGTGCGCTTTTTTTGTTATTATTAATATTAAATCTGCTTACTATATTCCATAATTTTTTCATGATACTTACCTCCCTATGGTTATAATAACAAGGGCATGTAAATGCGTTATCAACATTAAGTAAAACTAAAGTAAAAAATAAAAATTTTAATGATGTATAAAGATACTAAGAACGTGATATAATATTTAGGACGGATTAAAGTATAATTTTGACCGACAATATGGGGGTAAAGTAAAGGAGGTTGTTATGGTTACGGTATATTGTTATTCAAGATGTTCCACATGTAAGAAGGCATTAAAATGGTTAGACGACAATAATATAGAATACAAACTTATAGATATTAAGGAAGATAATCCCGATGAGAAGACTCTTCGAAAACTTCATAAAAAGAGCGA
>JAIKVT010000205.1 GCA_024685495.1 Lachnospiraceae bacterium | reverse complement strand
GAGGATAATACTTATTCATTTTATTATAACGGTGTTGATATTTCATTTACTGTAGAAGATGGTGATGATAAAGACACTGTTATACATAATCTTAATCCGGATTCATTCTCGTCGGAAAGGACTATGTACTATACAGCGGAGGTTGCAGGCGGAAAAAATGAGATAGCGGTAATTTCTTCTGCGTCAATTACTCCGATGATATTAGATGTGACAGAGAGTAATAAATATAATATTGAAAATTTCGTGTATCAGATTTCGGCAGATGAATCGGGAGTCACAATAAAGCAAACAAATGGAAGTGATGGAATAACACATAAGAAGATTGCTTGGTCTGATTTTGTAAATGTTAATAGTGGCGAAGCGTTTAGCTTTTCTGATTGGGGTCTTGAAGATGAAGGCTTCAATCCAGTTACTTTTAGCTCGCAAGCAACATATAAGTATGAAGACAATACGACAAGTAATATGGAAACAGCATTATCATTTACGTTCACGGTAAAAGATGAGGCGAGCAAAGATGCTATAATAGCCGGACTTAATGGGTTAATGCTTACAGGGGGGAATATAGTTGCACCACTTGGGGAGGATGGAACTACTAGCCACAGAGAAGTATATTATGAGGGCCATACAGGAATTGATTCTTATGAATTCCAAAGAGATGTGTTAGCTAGAGATTTTGAAGATAATTTGTCGCCTATTGAAGGTGATATTATCCGTACACGACACCATTATGATACGGTCGATTCATATATTAAAACCCATACAATGGAACAAGTATATATAAAGAATATTGAAAATGATACATATGATTTATACAATTCTCAGGGAACTGATTCTGATATATATGAGAAAGAGGGAGATGATTTTGTATTATATAAAAGGAATAATGATGATGATTATGAAACAGTTTCAGGTGCTTTATATGAACTGTCAGATAATAAGTACACAATAATAGGAGATGATTATAATCATTCGTATTATATTAATGCGTCAGGAACAACGCAGAAATATGTTATAACAGCTGATACTTTATCTAAAGAATATACTTTTAGATTATATTATGATACTTTTGATTTTAGAAATAGTAGAGGCGAATCAGTGATGAGTGCTACAAGCAGAAATATTCTTGATTTCTGGGATGGAGTTGTTGACTGGAAGGGTAACGTTGTTGACGAATATGAAGATAATCATATCCCGCGATTTACAATACGGGATGCTGATGGTAAAGTGCACACGTATATAACGAATGCAGCGGATGAAGATATTGTTCTTCGATATAACGGCTCGGGTTATGAGGATGCTTCTATTTCTATAAGTTATCTTTGCGCTTATGATTCGTCAGATGGAAGTGAATTTAGTAATATTCATATTAAGATAAATCCTATCGAAGAAGTGAGCCGAACATTTACCAAATCAACGAATTATAGAGGCTCTTCCTATCGTACAGATTTCGACTCTATATCGCCACCACCACCAAAGAAGAATCTTTGGATCCAAGCAGGACCTCAGCAGGATAATGGGATTGATTTAGGGTGGTCTGGTATGTCGCTATCATCAATAGGTCTAGGTGGGGCTAATGTTTCTACCAAAGATGGTGCATTACGTACAATGAGAATGTGTGATACTGCAATAGAGACTGTGTCAGAAGCACGTTCAATATTTGGTGCATATCAGAACAGACTAGAGCATTCATTCAATGTTAATTCATTTACAGCTGAGAATCTAGATGCATCAGAGTCTCGTATTCGCGATACAGATATGGCAGAAGAAATGGTTAGATATACTAAGCAGAATATCCTAGAACAAGCAGTAATGAGTATGCTAAGTCAAGCTAATCAGAGCCAGCAGGGAGTATTAAGCTTGTTGGTGGGTTAAAGAAATAATATAAGATAATGTAATTAGTTCCTATATCTCTTTGGTGGGATATACGCTGTGGGATATGATTTTGTAATTTCGTTAGTTGATAGATTATCAGATAATACCGAAGCAAAAGGACTTAGAATTATGAGTGAAGATGATTTGGTGGCAGAACTTACTGAGTCAATTGAGTCAAGCGACAAAGGAAATACAAGAAGTGCTCAAGAGGTGTCTGTTTCAATGAGGGAAAAGTATGTTGTTTAGAGTTGAAATGTCTGAGAAGGCAGAATCGCAATACGATAAGCATAAGTATCTATTGATATATAGAATTGTAAATGATGTAGTTATTGTTGAAGGTATGTACCATGAACTGCAAGACTACGAGAACTCATTCTAATGATTATTCTGTTGAATGTATAGTAATTATTGTAATGTCATTTGTGTTTTAGCACGTCGCTTCTTCGACGCTAAAATTCAAATAATAATTTCTAAGTAAAATTTGAGACAGATATCCCATTGGATATCCTATGGTAATAAAGGGTTCGTGAAAACGCACAAAAGTTGTATATATCCGTGTTCGAACCCCGTCTCGCGCTCTTTTTTATGCAGTTAGAAATCTTCTAACTGCTTTTTTTGGCTGTTTTTTGCCTCCTCCCCAGCACTTGTGGAGATTTTTGTCGTTTCTGAAACGACCATTTTGTTCTAAGAAAATAGTATTATAAGATATCTGTATATAGAATGATTGGAATAATGGGAGGAGAGATGGTTATGAGGATTAATAAGAAAGTAATTATTGTTTTATCCGGTTTTATTATTTCTTTAGGTGTTGTTTTTCTAAATTATATACCTGCCGATGCTTTTGATTACTATGTCATCATTTCCAATGAAAACTATGGGGAAGTAAAGCAGCCCATAAAAATGCAAGATTATATTTCAATGGGATTTGATATATCCGGAGATTTCTCTAATGATAGGTGTAGTTATACTTTTAAGCCCTTAGGAGTTCTTAGGTTTGACTGGGATAATAGTACCATATCTAAGGAACCTGGAAGCTATCCATATGCAAATAGCCTTTCGGTATATGAAGGTTCAATGCAACACAATACGGTATATGAATCATATCATAGTGATACAATGGTTGATTCACTTTCATATGAACAAATTGTTCTACATAGTGAAACAGATGTTATAAAAATTGAGATTGGATATGTAATACAAGATGATAATGGCAACTTAAATCAATATTACGCGTTTTCTTTTTATACAATTCAAAAAGATCCATATAATGTATCTTTTAAATACAAGAATTATGATGGAACAATTCTTCCGGGATTTGATGGAACAATGTATCGTATGTATAATCCTAATTCAGGTGAGCATTTTTACACGGCTAATGTTAATGAAGGTAATTATCTCATGTCGGTAGGTTGGTATTATGAAGATTATGCGTGGATGTCGCCGACAACATCCGATACGCCTGTTTATAGACTGTATAACCCCAATACAGGAGATCATCATTATACAGTTGATTTTGGAGAAAAAAATCATCTGGTAAGTATTGGTTGGAATGATGAAGGTATTGGTTGGTATTCAGCTAGTGGTTCAGGTAGAATGGTTTATAGATTATATAATCCTAATGCAACGGGTGCCGGATCACATCATTATACAACTAAATCTTCTGAGCGAATTCAATTAGTTCTTAATGGTTGGCGATATGAAGGTGTTGGTTGGTATGGATTATGATAGTATGATAATGGTAAAACACGTATTATGATACAATAAAAAATAATACTAGAGGAAGCGTCATGAGTTTGTTTAATTGTAAGAAAAAAGAAAAGAAATCAAAAGCATGGTACCAACATGCTATTAGGGAAATTAACAAATTAAATGCGGATAAAGACGTTGATTTAAACTCAAATAAAAGTGAGAAGAGAACGTCAATAACAGCTGATGATAGTATGACAGTTGATGATGAGGCAGGCATATGTTTTAGCCTTGATGTTGAAAATGATTCGACAAAATATGTTCCCGGAAATAGTAATATAAATATGATATATGAAGACTTTAATAACTATTTTCATATTATGACACTTACATTTCAGGAAACCTTGATGGAATTTATTAGTGCAAAAGGATATACAAATAGAGAGTTTTATAAAAAGGCACATATAGATCGTAAATTGTTTTCGGCAATAAAGAATGATAAGTATTATCGACCTTCAAAAGAAACAGTTATTGAATGTTGCTTTGGCTTAGAACTGTGTATGCATGATGCAGAATTACTACTAAATAGGGCAGGATATAGTCTTTCTCTTTCAATAACTACTGATAAAGTTGTTTATTATTGTTTGGATAAGGGTATAAATGATTTGGATATAGTGAATGAACTTTTGTATGAGATGGGAGAAAAGAAATTTTTTTAATAAACAACCTCTATCCCTTGATGAGATAGAGGCTTTTTTTAAAGGTTAGGGAAATTGAAAACCGATGCGGATGTGGTTATAGATGGTTGTTCAGGTGGAAGCATTTTATATGCTGTTTTAGATGATTATGCCCGGTAAACCTGTTCTCCGTCTACGAAAGTAGCAAGACATTTTGCCTTCTCAACCTCAGCCAAATCATCCTTTAGAAAATCCTTGTCAAATACGGTAAGGTTGGCCAGCTTTCCGATTTCAAGAGATCCCATGCGATTTTCCTCATGCCAGCTATAGGCCACACTGGTGGTAATTGCCTTCAAGGTTTCCATCCTGCTGATGTTCTGGTCTTCGTGCCTGCACATTTCTTTGCCG
>JAIKVT010000198.1 GCA_024685495.1 Lachnospiraceae bacterium | reverse complement strand
ACTTGTGAAAAATGTTATACCTAAGCATTTAGAGGCTACTTCAGCTAAGCTTGTGGATGCGGGATGTCAGGTAATAGAATATGATGACAGTGTTCGCGTTGTCGGAAGAGGCAGACTTAAAGAGACTCAGGTTACGACATTACCTTACCCGGGATTTCCTACGGATATGCAGCCTCAGATGACTGTAGTTCTCGGAGTTGCAGAGGGTACAAGTACAGTTAACGAGTCGATTTTCGAAAATAGATTCAAATACGTAGACGAGCTCGCAAGAATGGGAGCCGATATTAAGGTAGAAGGCAATATTGCAATTATTCGAGGCGTTGAGAATTACGAGGGCGCCAGAGTAAGTGCACCGGATCTTCGTGCAGGTGCTGCACTTGTAATTGCAGGGCTTGGAGCTAAAGGAATCACAATCGTAGATGATATACATTATATTCAAAGAGGATACGAGAGATTCGAAGAGAAGCTTCGCGGAATCGGTGCGGTAATCGAGAAGACTGATTCTGAGCAGGAGATAGAGAAGTTTGTAGAGCGCGTGTCGTAATCTGCTTTAAGAAGCCGACTGATAAGGCGAGCATCGTAAGGCTTTTGTGAAGTTTACTGATAAGACATGTGTCGCAATAATTAAATCAAGACATAATTAAAGCGTAGCAGTAAATGCTACGCTTATTTTTATACTGTATTGTTGCCTGATATGTCTTGCGTTACGCCTATGTGCTAGCAGTCTTACATTACAGATGTAATGGTAAGTCCCGATTCACGACTTAAGTCGATCATCTCGTCATCGTCAACCTGTACGATAGGACGCGATAATTTATTTTTGTTGATATATACAACCTTGCCTCTTCGTCCGTCTGAGAGGATAACCATACTGTTTTGATATGCGTTGGCAATTCGCTCTAAGAATGTAAGGATGTATTTGGTGTTGAACTTCTGTAAACCTTCGTCTTCAAATGCGGCTATAACCTGGAACGCACATTTTGGCTTACGATAACTTCTTGCAGAAGTCATTGCGTCATATACATCGGCAATTGCTATAATTGATGCAAAATCCGATATCTCATCTTCTTCTAAGCCTCTCGGATATCCGCTTCCGTCACTTCTTTCATGATGTTGAAGTGCGGCAAATTGTATATCACTGTTAAATCCTGCCTTTTTAAGAAGCTTGCTTCCGCGAAGGGCGTGAGATTTAATAAGTTCGAATTCCTCGTCTGTTAATTTTTCTGTCTTGTTGAGAATCTCGTCGGGAATCTCAGCTTTACCTATATCGTGAAGAAGACCGGCTATTGTAAGTTCGTCTAATTCTTCTCTCGGAAGCTTTAACCATTTGCCGATAGCCCTTGAGATAAGAGCAACATTGATGGAATGAGCATAGACCGAATCATCTATGGATTTCATGCAGTGAAGCAAATCAAAAAGCTGGATACTTGTCTTAGAAGCGAACATAGACTCGGCTTTCTTGATAAGTTCTGTCTCAGAGATGTTGCCGTCCCCGAATATAATTGTGTCAAATGTGTCTTCAAGCGTAGCCATGTTAGCTGAATAACTTATCTGGAAGTCTTGGAATTCTTTATCACTTTGCAGCTTACTTGTGTAAGACATAGACTCACGAATCTTCGGAGTCGCTTCTTTCTTAGGAGGAGCAGGTGGCTCTTCCTTAGGTTCTTCTACCGGTTCCGGCTTAGGAGCCTCTTTTACTTCTTCCTGTTCTGTTGTCTTAGGACCTTCACCGACTACGGCACTGTCAACAGTTACTTCTGTAATCTTATAGAAGTTTAATCTTGCTATAAGTTTCGAGTCGAGTACGGTACCGACTTTGGCAATTGTCTGTCCTCTTTTTGTTACAATAGGTTTTTCAACCACCATGCCCGGTTTAAGTTTTTTGACTTCCAGTTTTACCATTTTAATTTCTCCAAAATAAATACAAAAAATTATTATATATAAACACTCTATCTTATTATAATAGTTTCTTATAGTATAATGCAATCTTTTTATTAAAAATCCTTATAATATTTGCTGATTGTGTTGACAAACTACTAATCTAGGTGTATTGTTGAAAAAGTGAAATAATTAACTAAATATTTATACGTTAAATTCTTATTCAGAGTGGTGGAGATAGTATGGATCGACGAAGCCACGGCAACCCCCGATACGGGAAGGTGCCTACCGAAGCGAGTTATCGAACAATAAGAATAGTATGTCGGTCCGCTAAGTAAGCGGATTTTTTTAATGTTAGCAGATTTTTACGAACAGCGTATTGTACAAAACAGTGTAATTTACAGAACAGCGTAATTTACAAAACAGCGGTTTTTATGAAAGGAAAGAAAATGGAAAAATTATTATTTACTTCAGAATCAGTTACGGAAGGCCATCCTGATAAAGTGTGTGATGCGGTATCGGACGCTATATTAGATGCCTGCTATGAACAGGACCCAATGAGTCGTGTGGCATGTGAGACTGCTACATGTACAGGATTTGTCCTTGTAACCGGTGAGATTTCAACTAAAGCTCAGCTTGATATACCTAAGATTGTAAGAGATACAGTGTTAGAGATCGGTTATGATGATGGTGCAAAGGGACTTGACGGCAATTCATGTGCTGTTATGGTAGCACTTGATCAGCAATCTGCAGATATTGCAATGGGAGTTGATAAAGCACTTGAAGCAAAAGAAGGTTCACTTAAAGACGATCTTGATACAGGTGCCGGAGATCAGGGAATGATGTTCGGATATGCTACTAACGAGACAGACAGCTTCATGCCTTATCCAATTGACTTGGCTCATAAGTTGTCACTTCAGTTAGCAAAGATCAGAAAAGAAGGAAAGCTTGATTATTTAAGACCTGACGGTAAGACACAGGTTTCAGTAGAGTATGATGAGGACGGTACTCCTAAGAGATTAGAGGCTGTAGTATTGTCTACGCAGCACAGTGAAGATGTAACACAAGAAAAGATTCATGAAGATATTAAAAAATATGTATTTGAACCTATCATTCCAAGTGATATGATAGATGATAAGACGAAATTCTTCATTAATCCTACAGGCAGATTTGTAATTGGCGGACCTCATGGTGATGCGGGACTTACAGGTCGTAAGATTATAGTTGATACTTATGGTGGAATGGCCCGTCACGGCGGTGGAGCATTCTCCGGTAAGGATTGTACCAAGGTTGACAGATCTGCAGCTTATGCAGCAAGATATGTAGCTAAGAACATTGTTGCCGCCGGACTTGCTGACAGATGTGAGATACAGTTAAGCTATGCAATCGGTGTTGCAGAGCCGACATCCGTTATGGTTGACACATTTGGCACAGGCAAGAAGAGCAACGAAGAGCTCGTAGAAATTGTACGTAACAATTTCGATCTTCGCCCTGCAGGAATTATTAAAATGCTTGATCTTCGTCGTCCTATATACAAGCAGACAGCTTCTTACGGACATTTTGGAAGAAATGATTTAGATCTTCCATGGGAGAAATTAGATAAAGTAGATGTATTAAAGAATGTGTAATATATGAAAATCAGAACAAGGCTTGCCTTAGCATTTTGTATAATTATATTTGTACCGTTTGTTATTATATTCGCTGCGTACGGTCTTTTGATTTATTCCAAATTCACCAGCGAAACAATGGTTAAGATTCAAAACTCACTCAGTGGGCTGTCACTTGATGTTATAGTGTCAGCCTCACTGATATTGATTCTTACTGCGACAATATTGATTCTTTGGATGTATAAAGGCATAGTTCCTAATATTAAGAAGCTTACTAAAGCGGCAGATTGTATTAAGAACGGAGACCTTGATTTTGAAATCGAAGGTGACGGTGCAGATGAACTTAGTGAGTTATGCGATACTTTTGAGGAGATGAGAATTCGACTCAAGACCAATGCGCAGGAGAAGTTAGAAGATGAGCAGGAACAAAAGCAGCTTATCTCTAATATTGCTCATGATTTAAAGACGCCCATTACCGCTATCAAAGGGTATTCTGAAGGGCTTTTAGACGGTGTTGCCAACAGTCCGAAGAAGCAGGAAGAATACGTCAAGACAATTCACAATAAAGCTGTAGAGATGGATAATCTTATCAATGAGCTTACGCTCTATAGCCAACTCGATACCAAAAAAATTCCTTACAATTTTCAGAAAATCAATATCAGTTCGTATTTTCAGGAGGTTACGTGCGACTTAAGCATGGACTTATCCAATCAAAATATAAAATTATCATATTCAAATTATCTTGATGATTCGGTTTATACGATAACGGACCCTGAGCAGTTATCAAGAGTAATCAATAATATAGTCACCAATTCCGTAAAATATAATAAGGATAATGAGAATTTGATTATTGCGTTTTTCTTATATGATATGGATGATTATGTGCAGGTTGATATTCAGGATAACGGTATCGGTATTCCCGCAAAGGATTTAGACCATATATTTGACAGAACATACAGGGGCGATCAGTCCAGAAATACGGATCAGGGTGGCAGCGGTATAGGCTTATCTATTGTTAAAAGGATTGTGGAAGACCACGGTGGCAGGATTTGGGTTACAAGCAATGTTGGCAGAGGAACTAAGATGAGTTTTACACTTAAGAAATATCAAGGCTAGGTAGAATTATGCAAAGATTATTAATTATTGAAGATGACGAAGCGATTGCAAAATTAGAAAAGGATTATCTCGAGGTAAATCAATTCGATGTTGTAATCGAAAATAACGGTAAAACCGGATTAAAAAGAGCTCTTGAAGAAGAGTTTGATTTATTAATTCTGGATATAATGTTGCCGGATCTTGACGGATTTGAGGTGTGTAAAGAGGTAAGAGACGTTAAGAATACGCCTATTTTATTTGTTACTGCCAAAAAAGATGATATCGATAAAATAAGAGGCTTCGGACTCGGAGCGGATGATTATATAACAAAACCTTTTTCGCCGGGTGAGCTTGTAGCAAGAGTCAAGGCTCATCTTAGCAGATTCGAGAGACTTATCGGCTCTAATGCTCCTGATAGGAAAAATGTGATAGAGATTCGTGGTCTTAAGCTCGACGAAGACAGCAGAATAGTGACGGTCAACGGAGAAGATGTTCAATTGTCATCAAGAGAATTTGATCTTCTTATGTATATGGTTAAAAACCCCAACAAGGTTATCTCCAAAGAGGAATTATTTGAAAATATATGGGGAATGGATTCCTACGGTGAGATATCGACCGTAACGGTACACATTAAAAAGGTCAGAGAAAAAATAGAATTAGAGCCTTCCAAACCTCAATACATAGAGACAATTTGGGGCATCGGCTACAGATTCAGGATTTAATCTTTGATTAAACATTTAACCGTAAAAAAGATTCAGGACATAGATATTATGAATAAAAAAATTGAGATTTTTGCAATGACTCATAAATGGTTTGACACCGATAAGCTTAGGGGCTCGGTGTATAAGCCGCTTTTTGTGGGGGCTACAGGCAAAGACGAAACCTTCGGTTACTTAAGAGACGACACTAATATTAATATCTCCGATAAAAACTGTTATTACAGCGAACTTACGGGCCTTTACTGGATATATCAAAATGTTAAGGATATTGACATTGTCGGCACGTGCCACTACAGAAGATATCTCGTCGATGAGAATGACAATGTGCTTAATGCAGATGATATTACTAAGATTCTAAAAGACTACGATGT
>JAIKVT010000171.1 GCA_024685495.1 Lachnospiraceae bacterium | reverse complement strand
CTGCCCCGAGATAAAGCTTTAGAAGATGAGCAGATGGATTCACTTAGGGTATGTTATACTGCATACAAAGATAAGGAGTGGCTTGCAGAGAATGGACCGACTATTGCTGAATATGCAACGAAGCTTGGAGAGTACAAGGCTGCGATAAGGTGGTTAGAAAAGACATGTCAGGTTCAATTTAGTGAGGAAAATCCATCTGAATATGAGTTAGCAGTTCTTTATGAAGAAATATCAGGATTATATGGCGATGAAGATTCTGATTATATAACACAGGTGGCCTGTATAGGAGTAGGGATGGATTATTATATTCCGAAAGATGTATATGCGTCGTCAACACGTATGCCGTTTGAGAATACAACCATCCCTGTTCCTGCGGGATATGATTTGCTTTTGCGTAAAAAATATGGTGATGATTACATGACGCCTGTACAAGCAAGTGCCGGTCATGAGTATCCTTTTTATAACGCATTTATCAGAGCGATATTTGATGAAAGAAAACATAAGACTTTCGAAGGAGCAGTAGAATATATAGAGAATATTTCCAGCAAATATTATCTAAAATTCAAAACGAAAACTACTGAAGCATATGTTGAAATATCAGATGAACAATTAAAAGAAGAAGTCATAGAAGGCAAAAAAATTACAAGCGAGCAAAAGTCCAAACTCGCTGCACAATGTGAGGTGTTAAAGGAGTTCGAGAGACTATGTAAGATTATCGATATACCGTACTACGCGGTTGGTGATACTCTTAATAAAGTTGTATCTAAGAATTATTATGCCGGTGATGAAGATGCGGTATATGTGGCAATTAAGAGAGAAAATCTCAATGATTATTTACTTAAGATAGGTCAGGAATTAGACCCGTGGTATAATTATTCGTGCATATACAGCAGTGACCAATGTGAGGATATGAGAATTCGAATCTGGTCCGATAGTTACATGTGTGATAAGGATGAGTTCGCGAAGAGATTTCACGGATGTGAGCAGGAGATATCTGTTTATATAGCTGTAATTGATGTGGTGTCAGATGATGATGCACGAGAGGCAACTCGTAAGATGCTAATAGAGAATCTTATCACTACTTCTAATAGTATGCCGAGCAAACCGCCCTATTCTGAAGAAGTGCTTGGAATTGTGGATGAATGGAAGAGAATTGCACAGGTAAATGTCAACACTGAGACTAATCTTCGAAGGGAGTTTCTAAGAGCTGCCGACAATATAGCCGGTGGATTACAGGGAGAAGAAGCCAAACAGGTGCGCCTGACGGCGGACTTGCAGCAGGGCATTGATACTATATATGATAAAGAATGGTTCGAAGAGACGGTGGAATTACCGTTTGCATGGACTACTGTAGAAGCACCATGTGGCTATGAGGAAATTGTTAAGAAAGGTTAACATATAATTTGAGTATGGCTGATAATAATACGGATGTAAACAGACAATTAAAAGTTCTTAAGAGAATACTAAGTGCAACTGATGAGCAGATGCATGATAACGCATTTCTTATTGAGAATATAAAGGAATATGGAATAACACCTTTGGCTTGGTTGCAAGAATTGGACAATACAACGACATATACAGAGAATGGCATGATTCAGGTGCCGGGAGAGTTTGCACAATTTATAAAATGTCTTGTTGATATTGAAGTTGAAAGCGCAATCGAGGTAGGAGTTTATCGAGGAAGAAGTTCGTACTTTATATGTGCTGTTCTCTACAGAAATAATCCTAGGCTTCGCTATGATATGGTGGATATAGCAGATAGTTTAGATGAGTATGAGAGATTTCGTGAGATTCTTCCATGTCTTAATAAGTGCATACCTAATACTTCTGATGATTTAATTGGAAAAGAGTATGACTTTGTTTTTATCGACGCAGACCACGGTTATGAAGGTGCCATGAGAGATTATCTTAATGTCGGAAGGTATGCTAAGAAATTGGTCTGTTTCCATGATATATATGCACATGAATATGATTCATGTGACGGTGGTATTGTAAGGTGCTGGGAAGAGGTTTGTGTATTAACAGAGCATTTACCTAAGATGGTATTCTCACAATTTCCCGACAGATGGATGGGTATTGGTGTCGTGCTAAATGATGATAATCATAAGGCGATCGGAGCTGACAACGATTACGAAGATATCCAAGATAAATCAAAACAGTTTATGAAGGACATTGAAGGATTAGATACAGTATATGTCTACGGTGCAAGAAATGACAGTCGAAGAATGTATGATGCACTTGAACGAATTGGAATAGATAACATATCACTTGTAATAAATGATGATAGTGAGAATCCTGAGAATGTTACCAAATATCCAATTGCAAAATTGGAAAATATAGAAGAAGATGCAACTGTTGTAGTGTGTTATCGCGATTCTTTGGTAGAAACTGCGATGATTCCTTTAAGACAATATGATAAGATAAATGTTATAATAGCAGATGAAAAAATAGCATCTTTTATCTGATGGCAATTACCGGATGTTTTGATAATATATTATGCAGGAAAGAGAAATTTATGTACACATTTCCCGAAGATTATTTTAATGAAGAAGTAAGAGAAGGCTTTACCATATCTAAGATGATGAAGCGTGCTTGGGCTGCCCAGTTAGAAGTGTTGGCAGAGATTAAGAGAGTATGTGAGATACTTGATATTCAATACTTTGCAGATTGGGGAACCATGCTTGGAGCGGTTCGACACAATGGATATATTCCATGGGACGATGATCTTGATATAGGAATGCTTAGAAAAGATTACATGAAATTTCTTGATGAAGCGCCGAAGCACTTAGATAAATGGTTTGAATTAAAAAGTGTATATAATGACCCGACGGATGATATTGTTAAAGCACGAGTTATTAATGAAAGACATATTAATTTTAATAAGGATTTCTTAGATAGATTTCATAATTGTCCATACGTGGTTGGCGTGGATATCTTTCCCGTCGATAACATCCCTTCAGATAAAGAGAAGTTAGACGAGACGGTTGATATTCTGAAATTTTTACTTAAGGTGGAAGCAAGTATTCCTGAAGAGCCACCTTACGATAATGAAGTTATGGATCTTATGTCTCAGATAGAAGATACTCTAGGTATTAAGATAGATTATAATAATCGCCTTCGCCATGAAGTTAAGAAAGCTTTTGATATTGTATCATCGAGATATATGAATGAAGATACGGATGAAGTTAGCTGTATGTTGGCCTTGGCGATAGACTGGGATTATTATCATTGCGATAGAAAGTGGTATGATGAATATATAGAGATGCCATTTGAAGTGACAACAATTCCTGTTCCAAAGGGATATGATAATCTCTTGAGATTTAATTATGGCGATGATTACATGACGCCACGTAATGTGGGAGCATCTCATGCATATCCATTCTACAGAGAGCAAAGAGATGGACTTAAAGAGGTGATGGAGAGAGAGTTTAATACCACTCTTACCGACGAGCAAATGGATGAACTCGTTGAGATGAAGGTGATGGGAGCATAAGGCTATGAAGAAAGTTATCACATACGGAACATATGACCTGTTCCATCAGGGTCATTACAATTTACTAAAACGTGCCAAAGAACTGGGCGATTATCTAATCGTAGGAGTTACTACCGATCATTTTGACGAGGCAAGAGGGAAGGTTAATGTGGTAGATTCTCTCATGACTCGTATTGAAAATGTGCGTGCAACCGGTTTTGCTGATGAGATAATTGTAGAAGACCACGTGGGCCAGAAGATAGAAGATATTCAGAAATATAACGTTGATATCTTTACGCTAGGGTCTGATTGGGTTGGTACATTTGATTATCTCAAACAATTCTGCGAAGTCATCTATCTCGACAGGACACCGGATGTTTCGTCTACGCAGATTAGGAATAACAGTTTCAAGATTATTAACCTGGGAATTGTCGGAACAGGTAGAATTGTTCCGAGATTCTTATCAGAGATTAAGTACGTATCCGGCGTGAACGTAGTATGCACTTACAATCCATATGAGAAAAGAAAAATTGTATTCGATGATAAATACACATTGAAAAATTATTCTGCAGAGTTTGGGACTTTCTTAAATAAGGTTGATGCTGTGTATATTGCATCACCTAACGAGACTCATTATGAATATGCCAAGAAGGCTTTAGAAAACGGTAAGCATGTCTTAGTCGAGAAGCCGCTTTGCTTTACCAAGAAGGAAGCGGAAGAACTGTATAATTACGCGAAAAGTAACGACCTTGTATTGATGGAAGCAATTAAGACAGCTTATTGTCCGGGATTTCAGCAGCTTATGAATGTAGCTAATTCAGGAGTTATTGGAGATGTCAAAGATATTGAGGCTACTTATACCAGATTAGCGAGTTCTGGGTCTCGAGAGCGAACCGATGCCAATTATGGTGGAAGCTTCTTAGAGTTCGGAAGTTATACACTTTTGCCGGCACTCAAGCTTCTTGGCAGAGATTATACTAATCTTAGATTCAAAACTATATATGACGAGAATGGTGTCGATATATATACCAAGACCGAGTTGGAGTTTGCTGACGGTATGGGATCGTCTAAGAACGGTGTTGCGGTTAAGTCAGAAGGTAACCTTGTTATCTCTGGAACCAAAGGATATATATTAGCTCCTTCGCCCTGGTGGTTGACGAGAAGATTTGAGGTTCGCTACGAGGATCCAAATAAAGTTGAGGTATATGAGCCGAGCTTTCAGGGAGATGGATTTAGGTACGAGATAAGTGAATTCGTGCTTAAGATAAATGGTGTAGAGAAGAACGGTTATAAATATACTGCCGGTGAGGCGATTGTTATGGCAGAGATTATAGAACGATACATGGAGCAGAAGAAAGGGTAGATAACTATGTTGCCGATTGGTGTTCAATCAAGCATTGCAGTAAATCATGAAGATCCGTTTCGCGACCTTAGCATTCTAAAGGCAATAGGATTTTCAAGTATTGATTTTAGCTTGCATTCATATCTTACGAATAAGGACTTATATAAAGAGAAGAGGAACGGATTCTTTGATAAAAGTGAAGAGGACTTATTCGAGTATTTCACACATCTAAAAAAAGGTTGTGAGCAAACGGGCATTCAAATATTCCAGATGCATATGCCCTATCCTAATTATGTTCCAACAGCCAAGAAAGAGTTTAATGATTATCTTCGTGAAGTTATGGCTGTTA
>JAIKVT010000168.1 GCA_024685495.1 Lachnospiraceae bacterium | reverse complement strand
CACCGCTATAAAACAATTATAATATATTTCACAAATTATATTTTTGAATCACTCAATTTTGAAATCCGCTTAATTGTAGATATATTTTTTCTTCTTGGGTAAGTCTGCTTTATATATTTTGACAAGTCTTGTGTATTTTCTCGTATTGTATGTATATACTCTTTGCAGATGTTTTCTTTCATTCCTGAAGTAATTCCTATATACATGAAATCATCATCTAAAATATTTTTGCCTTTTCCTTTAACAGATGTTGTATGCTCTCCCCAATATGTATCACTATATGTAAGGTCATATGCCGGGGCAAGCCTCCATCCTTGATTTTCCGTAAATTGAAAAGAAAAATTTTTGGCGTGATCATCTTTATTATGTGTCATCACATTAAAACACATAACTTTAAATATCTGTTCTTTATCTATATTATTATCCTTTGTTATTGCCCTTGTCAACTTCATAAATGTTTCATAATCACAGGACGGCGCTCTAAAATCTGCTTCAAGAATTCCAGCGAACGTTGTCGTAAAAATCTTTTCACCACCTTGTCTGTCAAATCGTTCTGTCTTAAAATATCCATCACAGATTTCCGATTTGACAAGCCTTGTTTCAGTCATAGAAATTCCGCATTTTTTTGCACATAATGAATAATCATATTCCAGTTTGCCACTAATGTCCGGATCTTTTTTTGCCGGGAATTTAATAATCCACTCTTTTCCCTGTTCACTTAAAAACACTTTAGGTCTGGTACCACCACTTGACCCACCTAATTTATATAATATATCAATTTGGTTAGACAAATTGGACGAAAGAAGTGCATTACATTCTTTAGCTATTTCATCAAAATTTAGCTTTGAGCTAACAACATCAAAATCAGTATTTTTAGCAGGAATATATTCCAATGCACCCATTCCTGACGTTCCAATATAAGCTAAACGATCCAATGTAGAAATCTTTTCTCTGCTAATTCCTATTGAACTTAAATACCTGTCCATAAGAAGTTCTCCCCAACTGTCGGGAAGACTATCAGCGAATATACCAAAAAGACCTCCGAAGTAGTCTCTTGATTTTTCACTAGGAATAAATACCTCATTTGATAGCGGCAAAGAGAATGGGCTAATTGAAAATCCGCTCTGAATCCACTCTCTGTCATACTGAAATGCAATTCTTTTGTCAACCATTTCCGCAAGTGTTCCTACATGTTTGTTTTTATAATAAACATCAAGCGTTTTTCTTTTGCTCATTTATAACCTCCTCAATACTATTGTACACAGGGGTTGAAAATAGATTGTTGAGTTCACCTGTAAGGCCAAGTTCCATAGAAAGCTTTATAAAAGATTCAAGAGAAATTTTCCCGGTTTTTTCAAACTTTCTAAGCGTTGCGTAACTCACATTACTTCTTGCGGCTAATTGCTTTTGCGTTATCTTACGTCTTTTTCGTATCGATTTTAATTTTTGTGCCAATTTAATAGCTATATCAGACGGTGCGTCAAACATATACATCATAGCAAGTTCTCCTTTTGCTACTATTATATCACAAATCACCTGATTTGTCATAGAATTGATACTATAATAGCATTTAGTTTTTAAATATATTACTCATACTATTCATATTTATAATTCAATTCCATACAACCTAAGCCGCAAGAAAATATCCTATAAATCTAATTATGCAATTATCATCAATCTTTGGTGCTTTAGCAACCTTTGTAGTTGAGTTATCAGTGGTGCTACTTGCGCTTACAGCCTCAGTTGTCTGAGCAGCCCGTGTATTAGAGTCTGCTTTTACGACAGAGACTAAGTATAAATCCTCTTGAAAAATATGGTAAGCACAATCCATATAATATATACACTTAATTAATTTTAGAAACATATACAACGTACGCGGTAGGATTCGAAGGTCAAAAATAATAAAAAGCAACGTAAAATCGAGGAATTCCAAACTCTACAACCCCATTGCCTCCATGTACATTTTATGATGCTCTAAGATTCTTTCATGATAATCTTCCTGCATCTCTTTTCGCTCCATGCGTCTTTTTTCGATTTGCTCTTCCATCAATTTCTTCCTGGCCGCTTTTTTCGCTCTTATCGCTTCCGCTTCAGCTTTTCTTGACTGAGATTTTCTTGTGCGGTTACTTGAAAATGTGTTATTGTCGCCCAGGTCTAATGTTAGTGCTCCGGCACTTTCGCCGGCCTCACTAAGTGCCATCTCACTATCGGATACTTTAGCAATATCCACATGCTGAATGGTTCCGACTGTTCCTGATTCTCTTAAGAATATTCCTGAAGATCTTATTACAGCCGACGTGTTACCCATCTGATCTCCTAAGGTAAATTCGCTGTTTTGCTCTCCAAGGAAGATAGCTCCCACATCAGCTTCCTTAAGATTCATCATGACATCTTTGCCATTTTCATCTTTATACCATACCTTAAGCTTACTGAAAATCTCATCATTTTCATCTATCCATCCGTTACCGTCACTATCATACTGACTTAAATCCTTAAACCCGTCTCCCGAAGCTGTACCAAAAAGTTCTGATCCGTCATTAATAATACCATCTTCATTTTTATCATATGCTAAGAATGCGGAACCCTTTGTAGGCATAGCAATGTTATCTTCCACTCCGTCTAAATCTATGTCAAACTTGAACTTTTGATCTGACACTTTAGCAGAGTCTGTCCCTATATTAATGACTAAAGGATCTGTAAGCGCATTTTCCATAGCGGGAATCTGCACGTTCATGTATTGCATAAACTTCCGGGACATAGACACATTTACACCAAAATCAATCTGCCTTCCATCTTCAGTTACGGCTGTACCCATCGCAGAAAATGACGTCGATTCACTTTCCTGATATGTCATAAGTTGATAAGCATAACCACCGCCCGCACTAATTCCACCGGCATTGAATCCGCTTGAACTAAATCCACCTTCGTTAAATCCACCTGAGTTAAATCCGCTTGTGTTAAATGCGCCACCGCCCATCAAGCGCTGCATCATAGAGCCCAACACATTGTACGAAAAATTATTGGCAGCTTTAGATGTCTCATCAGACTGTCCGATTCTATCAGCCTTACTGCTGCTCATGTTGCCATAATCATTACTTCTACTCATGTTGCCATAATCATTACTTCTACTCATGTTGCCATAGGCCTTAGCAGCCACTCCCGCAAATGACTTTTTCCCCAACGCGAGGTTCCCTGACTTTACCCCCATCTGCGAATAAAATCTGCTAGACGACATATCGACCTGACTACTTGCTATTCTCATATAAAACCCTCCTCATCTAAAATAGTCAAAACTACTTGTTCCCTGTGAAAATAAATTGCCATACGCATCATATCGATTCGAAATACTTTCTTCTGTGGCAAATGCGTTATCACTCACTCTACTCGCAATATAATTTGCCTTGTGCGTAAAAAGTGCCATACTGCTTTGAAGTTCGTCCAAATCGGCATCTTTTAATGTGTCCTTTTTAACGGACATATGTCCATCTTTGTCAAATGTGATTCCCATTTTCAAAAACTCATTCTTCTGATCATTCGATATATTCTTTAGCTCTGAGTAATATAAAGAAAACAACCCTTCATTATTCTCATTTAACCGATCTAACAACTCATTAAACTTTGTCGAAAATGTTTCTACCTTATCTGCAACCGTTGTCACATCATTTTCTTTTCTTGCAGACTCAAACAACTCATTGACGTTATCTTCCGTATCAAAAACATCAGCAATATCCATCATGTTATCCGCCGCTTTCTTCATCTCTTTAGTTTTCTTAGCGTCATAAGAAGAATCCCACCAATCGTCTTTCTTGTTATCTAAAGCATCAAGCAAATCATTTGTCGATTCTTTATTAAAGCTTTTTTGGTTAATTGGCAATCCTGTCTTTGCCGCCATCTCATTAGTTACATTGTCAGATATTCTCATGTTCTTACCTCCCTGATTAAATATGAAATACCCTGATTAAATAAAAAACACAGAACCAAAGATTTGTCATCCTTGAAATTCTGTGCATTCCTTTGCTTATATTATGCATTTCGGTTTATTAAATTGTTTCATAACATCAATGTCGTAAATAGCATGTATCATGTAGTGAATGGTAGTGCCGGTTACGAATTTTGTAAAAGAAATTTCTTATTGATTTGAAGTGTCCTCCCCCTCGACATCTTTAATCCTCTCTATTCTGTTTATATCCATTTTATCGACATAGCCGCATTTCATATAAACCGCTCTGCACAAACAGACTATGAAATGACTTAAAACGACTATAATTATATAATCACCACTGCTGTAAACTCTTTTTCATCGCAGGAAATTGCAAAGCTGCCGTTATATTTTTCAACAACTTCTGAGACATTCGACAAGCCAATTCCATGCCCATTCCATGAAACATTCTGAATCTTATTATCTGTAATCTTCGTCTTATTATTTGCAATCTCCACTTTATTATTTACAACCTCTACCTTATTATCTGTAATCTCCACCTTCTGAACTACAGGATTACATACGGTAAACACAAACTGCGAATTCTTCTCTGGCAGCTGCGAATTCTTCTCAGCAAACTTCGATTCTTTCTCAACAAGCTTTATCTGAATTGAGGCAGGACGGTTGAGCTCTTTTAGTTTCTTACATTCTGATATCGCATTTTCAAGAAGATTGCCCATAAGTATC
>JAIKVT010000089.1 GCA_024685495.1 Lachnospiraceae bacterium | reverse complement strand
TTATTCGGCAAGAAGGTAAGCAAAGAAGATGCCGCCATTATGGTAGGTATGTGGGACTTGTCTAATGTAACTATTGATGGCAAGCAAACTACTGCGAAAGAACTCGGTATTTCGATGTCATTTGAATTCTATGATGATGGCACAACGAAGTATACATATAATGGTAAGTCAGAAGTCTATGATTGGAAGAAGAAGGCAGACGCCATAATAATATATGTGCCCGACAAGACCGATTCGTCGAAGAAGGAGGAACATACGGCCATAGTTAACGGCGATTCAATGAAGCTTGATTGGGAGATTGACGGTAAGCCGGTTGAAATGGGCTTCGATAAGACAAGCAGCACTGTATCAAACGATAAGAAATCCGATAAACCAACCGCCGGTAAGAATACCGACCCTACTGCTAATCAAAATACCACTAATACTACAAATAACACTAATACTACAAATAACACGACACAGAATAAAGACAGTGCCGACAGAGCTCTGCTTATAGGTACGTGGAACGTAATAAGCGTGTCAACGGGTGGAGAAACAGTTTCGGGAGATGATATCTACGGATCATTCGAATTTAAAGAGGACGGAACTGTAATAATGCATGGACAGGAAGACTGGTCCGGTACTTGGGAACTTTCTAATGGTAATGTGTCATTGGTAATTAATTATCCAAACGGAACAATGACACTTTCAGGAACGTTGGAAGGCACTATACTGACGATAGATGGAACAGACTCGTACGATGGCTCGGCGGGAACTATTATAATGTCTAAGCAATAATAAAGTAAGATAGTGTGACAGGAGGATGATTTGGTATGAGATGTCCAAATTGCGGAAAAGAATTGTTGAATAGGGCAACATTCTGTGATGGGTGCGGTTTTACATTAGCAAACTGGGGAGCAAATAATGCGCCGCCACCACCACCGGCACCCAATGGCAATCAAGCACCGTATGGTAATCAGCAACCTAACGGTGGGCAACAACCATATGGTAATCAGCAGCCCAACGCTAATCAAGGGCCCTATGGCAATCAGCAGCCCAACGCTAATCAAGGAGCATATGGTAATCAAGGATTTTACGGTAATCAAGGACCCTATAATCCGCAGGGGAATATGCCACCGAAGAAGTCTAAGGGTTGGATTATTGCGCTCATAATTATAGGCGCGGTAATATTTCTTGCCCTTACAGGAGTTCTTGTGTTCTTTTTGGTGAGAGGTTTTGGTAAAAATGATGATGCGAAGACTAATACTACCATATCCTCCGAGAACCGGACGTCATTTATACAGGCTAATAATCTGACTGTATCGCCTGCCAATCAGACTTACAATAATAGAGCATATACATATGCATTTGATGATGAAGGCAGACAGATAATTAACGAAGGCTTAATAATCAATCAGAAGGATGCAACATTTAAGCTATATAACTATACTGAGACGACAAGCAGTGATTCTAAGACTAAAACTATATCATTCAAGTACGATATGGCCATTCCGGCGGAAGTGACGGAAGACGTCGCAATTCTCGGAGGCTCCATGAGACTTAAGCTTAATGCTATTTATTACACACCGAATGTGTTCGACGGTAATACGGGTGATGAGTATGATAGTGAGGAGCATGGAGTAGGTGACGCAAGCACTACTTCGAAAAATAATACGGTTCTCTGGAATGGTACGACATATAATGTGGCTGTAAGTAAGAACATGATTTCCGGAGGCTGGGATCCTTCACAGAAAGAAACGCTTCAGGATGGCACGCTTGTATTTACGACTACGTATAGGCAGACAGAACAATATACGATAACTGTTCCGATTGATTATTATGGTCCTATGATAGCGCTTAATAAAATAGGTGTGGAACAATCACTTTATGACGCGTATGTCAGTAATAAAGAGGCTAACAACGCAGACAGACCAACCAAGAAATTCTATGAGACTGCTTACAAGAATTATCAACCGACAGATTACTACATTATGAAAATAAGCGATGTGCCTAAGTAAAAACCCTATCTATGCCAAAAGCGAAGACTTTGATTTTGTAGAGAATTTCATAAGAAGTCATTGTGGCAATGCTGGTGGTGGCTGTAGATAAGACTAAGGGAAAAAAGGATTGAAAGCTGTATAGGGTGGAATAAATGATAGAACAATTACCAGATGGTACATTAACTTGGACAATGAATTATGATGATGAGGAATACAGGCATCGTAACAGGTATTATGTCAATCAAAATACAATAGAGTATTATAATGCTCTTTTTAAGATTGACCAACCAAATTATCCTAATATGCCTAGATTTGTAGAAGAGGGTATTAACGCGATGTCATTGTTTTCGAATGACCAAACCGTTATTGACCAAGCTTCTGCGGTTAACAGGGGCGCATGTAATAATGAAGGACTTGACCGACAATGGTGTCTTACGCCTAAGAGTATTAAGACAATTGAACCTAGGAAGGAAGAATGCAGGATTTATCTAAAAGAATTCTGGGGAACCGGTTGTCTTGAGACAACGCCTGAGGATTTCGATACAATTCTGAATTTTGTTGTAAGCATATGTCCGAAAGCTTCTTTCGGGAAGATTGTAAAGAGATAATAAAACAATAATGAAGAATATATAAGGAGTAGTCTATGCAAACGGTTATAATTATTGTTGGTGTAGTATTGGTGTTGTCTGTGGTTGCTTTTGTTGTATATAGGCTTATATCCAGAAGAAAGATAATCAAAGACGGAATACAGGTGGAGGCTGTATTACAACGTGTTGAAGAGCACGAGAGTAGAGATACTGATGGCAATACTTCATCAACTTATACTTTTTGGGTTACATATACTAATGATAGTGGTCAGAAGGTTGATGCCAAGTTGCTTAATGGCAAACGAACAATGCAAATCGGAGAACATTTGAGTGTAAAATATTTACCTAACAGACCTGATCTTGTGATGAATATCAGAAACGAAAAAGGTTAGTTATGGATTAAGTTTCCGGGATATTACGATTATTGGAGTTTTTATGAGAACTGTCCAACTTCGCATCAACGAGTGTGTGAAAGTTTTTCTGTAAATAAGATATCCTAAGATAATTGACGAGCTGTATGGCGGTAAGATTACCGTTGTCCAGCTCGTTTTGAACATTAGGTGCTACTGTTTTTCTTTACTAAAAAAATAAGTTATACTTATATTACTAAGTAACATAAGTAAACTAAGTTTATTAAGTGAGGTAAATAGGTATGAGTAGAGTAATCAAACCCGGAAATAAGTATATGAATGCTGCTAAATATGATAGTTCAGTTACCGGACCATCGAAGAGGATTAGAATTCATTGCGAAGGTGAAGATTATCGTAAAGCAAAAACAATAT
>JAIKVT010000066.1 GCA_024685495.1 Lachnospiraceae bacterium | reverse complement strand
GATGAGAATGGCAATCCTACGAATATTCCTTACGATAATGCCGGCTATCTGGATATTGCTCCTTTGGATAAATGTGAAAATGTGCGACGTGAGATTACTCTTACAATTGAGCGGATGGGTCTTAGACCGGAGAGGTCTCATCATGAGAGAGGACCGGGACAAAATGAGATTGATTTCCACTACGCTAAGCCTCTTAAAGCGGCCGATCAGCTAACAACATTTAAGTTAGTTGTCAATACGTTAGCTGACAGATACGGACTATGTGCTGACTTCTCACCACTTCCGCTTAAGGGAAAACCGGGTAACGGCTACCACATTAATATCTATGCCGTTGATAAGAACGGTGAGGATGTTGTGAAATACGCGGCAGCCGGAATTATCGAGAGAATAAGAGAGATTACACTTTTCTTAAATCCTTCATATTCCTCATATTCGAGATTTGGATTTAACACCGCACCTGATAAAGTTAACTGGTCAAGCAGAGGTGATGAAGAACTTATATATATTGAGACTTATAACGGAAGAACGAAGGTAGAGCTTCGCTCACCCGATGCAACATGTAATCCTTATCTTGCATATGCGCTTCTTATAAGAGCGGGACTTGAAGGTATCAATGAGAAGAAGTCTCTTCCTGAAGAAAAATCAGAATCGGCAATGCATCTTCCTGCATCACTTAGAGAAGCGGGCAAGCTTGCGAGTGAAAGTGATTTTGTTAATTCTTTCGTACCTAAAGGAATTGTGGAAGAGTATACGAAGAATTAAGGAGGAATTATATGTCCGGAAAACAAGATATGTATTATTCCATCTTGATCGTATCATCCTCGGACCGTTTCAATTCTCTTATTAAGAAGTATCTTCATGGATTTACAACAATCGATATCAAGAAAAGTGCCGCAGTCGCCAGAAGAAATATACTTGAGAGGTATTATGATATCATCGTTATTCATGCACCGCTTCAGGATGAGTCGGGAATAGAACTTGCATTTGATGCATCTGAGAAATGTAATGCATCAATTTTATTTGTGACACCTACGGAAGTGTATGATGATGTTCTTGAAAATGTGACAGATAAAGGTATATTATCTATCACAAAAGATATGATTGATACAAGACTTGATCAGGCGATAAGATACCTTGTTGCCGCACAGGCTCGTGTTCATCGATTAGAGCAAAAGAACTTGAATCTCGAAGAGAAAGTCAAGGAAGCCAGAGTAGTTGGCAAGGCTAAAGGAATCTTGATTAGTAAGAAAGGTATGAGCGAAGATGAAGCTCATCGCTATATCGGTAAGCAGGCTATGGATAACGGAGTCTCAAGGAAGCGAATAGCTGAGGATATCATCGATGAATATGGATAAGTAAAGGTAATTGTGTTATCCTTTATGGGAAGTAGTTAGGCATACATATTAATTGTGTATGCCAAAATTTTATAATGGAGAGTAATATGTTTGATGCAAAGAAAGAAATCGAAGGAATAGTTAATTGGATTAGAGAATGGTTTGATGCTAACGGCAAGACTGCTAATGCTGTAATCGGTCTGTCGGGCGGAAAGGATTCATCAATTGTTGCGACCATTCTTGTTAAAGCATTAGGACGAGATCGTGTAGTAGGTGTGATGATGCCTAACGGAGAACAGTCGGATATCAATGATTCCGTTGCAATTGCAAAGTTTCTTGATATTAAGACATATACTGTTAACATCGGAGATCCTTACAACGCCTTTCTTGATGAATTACAAAAGAGTGTAAGCGATGTTGAACTTAATGCAGAGTCTAAGATTAATCTTGCGCCGAGACTTAGAATGTCGACGCTTTATGCTATTGCTCAGTCACTGCCGGGTGGCGGAAGAGTATGTAATACCTGTAATGCTTCGGAAGATTACGTAGGTTACTCTACAAAATACGGTGATGCAGCAGGCGATTTTTCGCCCTGTTCATATTATACCGTTGAAGAGATGCTACAGCTTGGCGATGAACTTGGCGTGCCGGGTGAGCTTGTTCATAAGACGCCTTCCGACGGACTTAGCGGTAAATCAGATGAGGATAAGCTTGGATTTACATATGCGGTTTTAGATAAATATATTAAGACCGGAGTATGCGTAGACGAGAAGACGAAGGAGAGAATAGACAGACTTCACGCTATGAATCTTCATAAGCTTCAGGTTATTCCGGCTTATAAAAGAGGCGAGTAATAATAGTTTTATTATGAGCGAACGGGAATATTAAGATTTTGAACAAACAAGAGGATATATTGTTATGAATATTGTTGTGTTAGAGCGTGCTACGGTTGGAATGGATGTCAGTGTTAATGAGTTCAACAGACTGGGAAATGTTACTGTGTACGACACTACTCCTATAGAGGAGATAGCAAACAGGGTAAAGGACGCAGATATAATAATCGCCAACAAACGCCCGCTTAATGAAAAAACTCTTAAGGATGCACCTAATGTTAAGCTGATATGTGAGCTTGCAACGGGATATGACAATGTCGATTTAGAGTATTGTAAGTCGCGTGGAATAGGTGTTCGCAATGTCAAAAATTACTGTACCGATGCAGTGGTACAGCATACCTTTGCATTATGTCTTTATATATTTGAGAAAATTCATTATTATGATAACTTCGTTAAATCAGGAGAGTATTCAAGACTTGAGAGCTTCAGTTATTTTGCAAGAAACTTTAGTGAACTGTCGTCTCAGACATGGGGCGTTGTAGGAATGGGTGCAATCGGAAGCAAGGTCGCAGATATTGCGGCTTCTTTTGGCTGTAATGTTGTAAGATATTCTGTAAGGGATAATCCATCTCCTTCTAAATATCCGGCTCTTGATTTTGATGAATTCTT
>JAIKVT010000018.1 GCA_024685495.1 Lachnospiraceae bacterium | reverse complement strand
TTAAGGCCACAAAGCTCCTGCATCTTAGAATATAAGTTCTCATCTGTCACTTCATAATCAGCTTTGTTAAGTTCTACAGCAACACCCTCATATTGACCAAGTGTAACATAATCAAGCGGATTATAATCAGTGCTGCTGCTTGACTTAGTGCTGTTAGTTGTATTACTGCTCGTATCAGTTTTACTACAACTACATCCTGCCACACCAAAAGCAACTACGGCAGCCATCGTAAGTGCAACAATCTTTTTTACCTTCATACATTTCTCCTTAAAAAACCGATTTACTTATTGTTCTTAAGTTCTTTCTGCTTACGAAGTGCCCATGCTTTAAGACCCTTCTTTTTCTTCTGCTCTATCTGTAACTTACCGTGATTGCCTCTGAAATTAGTAATATAAAGACCACTTACGGTAGCTTTAATCTCTTTCTTAACAGGTAAATCTTCGAATATCTCATTTTCAACAATCATTGTCATAATCTGAGAACCACCCGGTCCGTTAAGCTTAACCTTAGCAACCGGAACCTTAGATGCTTTAGCATACCATGGAAGCTTAGTCTCCATAACTGCCTGTGGCAATCCTGCATCTTTAAGATGTAATCTCTTCTTATCAATAACAAGCATCGACACTGTCTGTGCCATAGCGTCTAATTGAGCCTGCTGCTCAGCACGCTTTTTATCTGCTCTTTTTCCTAAAAAATAAAAAGCAATCAATCCTCCTAAAAGGACAATCGCAAGAATAATTAATACAATAGTTAATACAGGCATTTCTTTCCTCCTAATTTTTACTCAATCTTAAAGAGTATACCATTATTAGGCGTATTTATCAAACTAACTTATTAAAATATATATGCTGTTACTTCCACCGTCCGTTCCGTTCATCTTAACTGAGTAGTCAAGATAAATCTTAACCGAATCCTCCTTTAATATAGCCGCATATTTATTCGTATGTATTACAAGATCAATTGTGCCGGCAACTGTGGTATATTGGCACTTCGTATCAGTACCGGACAAAAATTTCATAGTACTTCTGACTTCTCCCCTTCGGGAAATCTGAATCTGATTTTCATCAAATGTTATAAGAGACGGAATCTCTACATCGACTCCCTCTAACTTCTCACTATAACTTATATATATTTTTTGATTCTTGAGATAACATTTACCTGTGGCCTTCACCTGATAACTCGTCGACTCTCCATCCAGATAACCTATTGTCTCTATATCGATCTTAACTTCCTCGGGTAGCATCATCACTCCTGCTTTAAAATAATCTCTCTTACAGATTCCGTCTGATTGACAAGGTGCGTACTGGTAAGTTCTACAACCTTAGACTTATCTCTTGCTCTTAGAGCATCTAATATCTCTCTATGCTCATTGATTAGAGTCGGATAAGTTGAAGGATCCTTAACATATTCAAATCTGAATCTATACATCTGTTCCTTGAGATTGGTAAGTATGGTTCTAAGACGGGGATTATTGGAGCACTCATATATTACGTTATGAAATTCCTCGTCCTTTTTAACTATTAATCTGATATCATTGCCTTTTGTTGCAGCCACGAATTCATCAACGGCCTGTTGTAATCTGTCAAAATCTTCTTCACCCATGTTGTCACATGCAAGAGATACGGCAAGCGTATCTAACACTTCTCTAATCTCAAGTACATCATCTAAATCTTTCTCTGACATCTTAGCTACCTGGGCTCCACGTCTTGGATAAGTAACTGCGAGGCCTTCGTTCTCAAGCATTCTTATTGCTTCTCTGACCGGAGTCCTTGATACTCCCAGCTTATGAGCTAAAGGTATCTCCATCAACCTTTCTCCCGGTGTCATTTCTCCACGTAGAATTGCATCTCTTAGCGTATTAAATACGACATTTCTAAGTGGTAAAAAATCATCCTGCTGTAATGTAAACTCCATAATTGCTCCTTCTTCTAGTGTGTATTATTGTAGACATATGTAATTAATGCTCTATCACATAAACCGCTTTTCTTAAGAAAGCTCAATGCTTTAGAGGCCTGATGTTCATTCGGAAATATTCCAAATACCGTAGGTCCGGAGCCTGACATCATCGCTCCTAGAGCTTTATAGTCCAACATAATCCTCTTAATATTATCGATGACCGGTAGTTTCCGAATCGTTACGGTCTCTAACACATTTCCCATATTACTTGTAACGCCTATTATGTCACCATCGTTAATAGCTTTCGCGATACGGTCAATATCGGGATGCTTGACATTGTCCAAATCAAGATTGCCATATACAAAGCCTGTAGATACTCCTTCGGGCGGCTTAGCAATAACGATAGGATAATTGACCATCGGCCTAAGCTCAGTAAGCTTATCTCCTATGCCTTCCGCAAGCGCCGTACCTTTCATAATACAATAAGGCACATCGGCACCAATCTTGACTCCCATCTCCATAAGTTCTTCTTTAGACAGGCCAAGATTAAGCATATCATTTAAACCCTCCATCACAGCAGAGGCATCGGCGCTTCCGCCCGCCAAGCCTGCAGCAATAGGGATATTTTTCTCAAGATGTATTGTTACCTTAACCGGGGTGCTGCATTTATCAAGAACAAGTTTTGCAGCTTTGACACACAAATTATCATCTTCGCATGAGAGACTTTCATCAGAACAAGTCATTTCAATAGAAACCTCATCAGAGGGCTCTGTCTGAATATCTACGAGATCGCGAAGTTGAATTGTCTGCATTATCATTCTAAGATCATGATAACCATCTGCTCTCTTGCCAACAACATCAAGTCCAAGGTTAATCTTCCCGTAGCCACTATATTCCATATTATATCCCCCTCAAATTCAAGTCACACTACGATTGCATTTTTCCGTATACAAAAAATATAACAAAAAAAACTATTATTTTCAATATAGTATACACAAAAATAAAGATTTCATGTATAGTTATATTAAGAAATGATAAGGACGTTCCGATATATCTTATAAGAGTCAGTGTGGGTACGTACACCCGGACTAATCTTAAGCGTGGAACGGAATCCGGTAATAACAACACCAAGGAGGGTTAATTTATGGATCTAAGCGTAGTAAATAATGTAAGTAATAATGCATATTACACCAAGAAAAGTAACGTTACTGCAACAAGTAAGGAAGAAACTTCCAAATCAGGATTCAGTAGTGAAGCCGCTGTATATGAGAAATCAGACAGCGCAGTAACAAACCTTCAGAATAACAAAACAGACAGAAGCGCAATTGTCAGCCAATTAAAGGCCGACTTAGAGACTCAAAAGAGCCAGCTTCTTGACATAGTCAGAAAGACTATTACCGGCCAGGGAAATGCAATCGCTAATGCAGACGATATGTGGAAATTCCTTGCAAGCGGTGATTTCACTGTAGACGCAGAGACAAAAGCAAATGCTCAGGCAGCAATTGCAGAAGACGGATATTGGGGTGTCAATCAGACATCCGACAGAATTTTGGATTTCGCAATCGCTCTTTCAGGAAATGACTCCTCTAAAGCAGAAGAACTCATTGATGCCTTCAAGAAAGGCTTTAGTGAAGCAACTGCAGCATGGGGTAAAGAATTACCTGATATTAGTCAAAAAACCTACGATGCCGTATTAGAAAAGTTTGACGCATGGAAAAACGGAACATACGGCCAGGACTCTTAATTTACCGGTAGGCTGTATGACAGCTAAGTAACACTTTAAAAGGCTTTCGCATAACACGAAAGCCTTTTTTGTATGTATTATATTATTTCTTCTGTTCGCTCTTTTCTTTTTTCTCCATAGACTTCTCAATAGTTTCATTATGAAGTCTCTCGGCAAGTCTCTTCTCACGCTCTTCGATTCGTTTTCTCTCCTGCTCCGCAACAGCATTACTGATTGTGTCGTTAAGCTCTAACATCTTAGCATCAAGCATCGATACAATTTCGGAACACTCTCTTAAATCCTGACTGATGTAATCAGGCGCGCTACCTTCGAATTTGTAGAAAATCTTATGCTCTAATGAAGCCCAGAAATCCATCGCAATGGTTCGTATCTGAATCTCTACCTTAGTAGGTACCGGACCGCTCGATAAATAAATCGGAACCTCTACTATCATATGATAACTCTTATATCCGCTTTCCTTCGGATTCTTAATATAATCCTTAACGGACAGTACAGTTATATCATCCTGCTTACCTATCATCTGAGATAACCTGTAGATATCGGATGTAAATGAACATACTATTCTAACTCCGGCAACGTCGTTACAATACATTACCATGTTAGCAGTAGTCGGTTCATATCCATATCTTATAAGCTTCTTAACAATACTGTCTGCTGATTTGATTCTGGTCTTAACATATTCAATTGGATTATATTTATGAATGTGTTGAAATTCTTCACTTAGAATATCTATCTTAGTAGATATTTCTTTTATAGCAGAATTGTATAGAAGCATAGACGAATTCCATCCGTCAGATCCTTCCCTAAATTCTTTACTTGCCATCATTGTCTCCTTGTATAACTTTGTTAGTCAGACATACGATTTTATCTGTTCACATATGTCTTTGTCTGTTAGTCTATGTCTTAGTTTGCTTACATACGTCTTTGTCTGTTCATCTCGTACATTAATATACTTCCCGCTACAGAAGCATTGAGAGATTCAATCTCGCCTTCCATAGGAATATGGACCTTATCAATTAGTGCAAGAGTATCACTTGTGATGCCGTTGCCCTCATTGCCGATTACAATCGCACAGCCCCCGCGTAAATCAACATCTGCGTAATACTTACTGTCTTCTAAGCATCCACCGTATAATTTAATTCCTCTGTCCTTAAGACTGTTAATGCTTTCATACCACTCTGACTCGTCTGCACATTGAACAAAGGGCATACGATAAATTGTTCCCATAGTGGACCTTATAGTCTTAGGATTATAAATGTCTACACAGCCTTGACTCATTATTACCATGTCAACGCCTGCTGCCTCAGCTGTTCGAAAAAGTGTACCCAAATTGCCGGGATCTTGTACATCTTCTAATAATAAAAATGTATCAGCATCACCGAAAGTCGGATTATCTCTTCTATTGATAACTGCAACTATACCTTGAGGAGTAACAGTATCAGATATCAAACCAATTATATTAGATGATACGATATTAATATCTTTTCCGTTCCCATCGCATGCATCTAAAAAATCTGACAGTTTCTTCGAACATCCCGATAAAAGTTCATCACTTATATATATACTGTGTATATCATCAATTGGGGCATCAACTACCATCCTGATCCCCTCAACGACATATACATTATCCCGTCTTCTCTTACTTGCTTTGCCAAGTATCGATTGAACATATTTAATCTTACGATTAGACGGGCTTTTTATTACTTCGTCATTCATCTGCGAGTGTCCTAACTATCTTGAGTTAAGCGATAACGATGTCTCTACGAAATATGGATCAATCCTCTTCTCCATACCAAGAGCCTCAATAATATCAAAGTCAACTATCTGACCGTGACGATAGCCAACTACACGATTAGTCTTACCTTCACAAAGAAGATCAACTGCTCTTGCACCCATAGTGGAAGCATACACTCTATCCTTTGCTGTTGGTGAACCACCACGTTGCATATATCCTAAGATTGTAGCTCTTGTCTCTATTCCTGTAGCTGCTTCAATTCTCTTAGCGAGTGATGTAGAATGTCCGATACCCTCAGCATTGATAATAATATGATGCTGCTTACCTTTCTTTCTACCTTCTATAATGTGATCTACGAGCTTTTGCTCATCATAATCATATCTCTCAGGAAGCAATACGTCTTCGGCACCATTCGCAATACCGCACCAAAGAGCAATATATCCGGCTCCACGACCCATAACTTCAACAATTGAACATCTCTCATGTGATGTTGATGTATCTCTTATCTTATCGATAGCCTGAATTGCCGTATTAACAGCTGTATCAAATCCGATTGTATATTCAGTACAAGCAATATCAAGATCGATTGTTCCCGGAACACCTATTGTATTAAGTCCATTCTTAGCAAGCTCGGTTGCACCTCTAAAAGATCCGTCTCCACCGATTACTACAAGACCGTCAATTCCATGCTTTGCACATATCTTAGCTGCTCTTTCATTAACTTCGTGCTCTTTAAATTCGAGACATCTTGCAGTCTGAAGAATTGTTCCACCCTTTTGGATAATGTCTGATACATCATGAGAATCCATCTCATACATCTCTTCTTCAAGAAGTCCTGCATATCCTCTTCGAATACCCATAACCTTCTTACCTTTATATATAGACTGGCGAACAACTGCTCTGATTGCGGCATTCATTCCGGGCGCATCTCCACCGCTGGTAAGAACTCCGATTTTATTAACTGTACTAGACATATCATACCTCCATTAACTGTATAGCAATCTATTCTTTAGTCTTTTTTTAGCATAAGTCAAAAACCTTCTCATCAATTATACACTAACTTTGTTATTTTTTATACATTATTTTGTTGAATTTAACTTTTTCCCTTTGTATTCTGACATTTTTATCACCAAAGTTCTGCTTAACTAAGTCTATCATCTTATCATCTGCCAGCGTGTTAAATTCATTCCCAAGTCCTTTGGTGAGATGATCCTTCTTAATAAAGACCCATACTCTGTCATCGCCTTCCTGCTTCTTGACAATATTATGAAGCTGTTCTTCATTATCTTTATAATCTTCCACCGTATCAAAGATGACCCACATTACATTGTTGACATCCTTAAATGCCTTCATACCCTCACATATAATTTTGGCATCCTGATCGTCACTTGCATTGACCTTTCCATATATAAGCACTTTACTGTCATCATCAAGAAGGTCTTTATACAGACTGTACATATCAGGAAATACTATAACTTCCGCCTGACCTGCCAAATCTTCAATTGTTATAAACGCCATAGGCTGATTATTCTTAGTGTATTTTACGGTCTTATCAACAATAAGTCCGCCAACTGTAATATAAGAATTGTCTGACACCTTACATTCGCCCGTAGTCTCGTCTAACATAAGGTCCGTAGTTACGTTAGTGATATTAGCATCCATGACATCCTTATATCCCTCTAACGGATGACCGCTTACGTAAATGTTAAGTGCTTCCTTCTCAAACTCTAACAAAGTCTCTTTGTCATACTCATCGTAGGGAGGTAATTTAATCTCGTATTGACTCTTCTCAGAATCGTCCGCCATATCAAACAGACTCATCTGACCTTCAATAGATTTCTTCTTATCAGCATTTAAATTATCAAGAATCCTAGTATATATACTAAGCATCTGTCTTCTGTTAGCATCAAGTCCGTCTAATGCCCCGGCTTTAATAAGATTCTCTATCGCTCTCTTATTAACATCAAATCCGTTAGTTCGACTTATAAAATTCTCGATAGTTGTATAAGGCCCATTGGCTTTTCTCTCGTTAACTATCCTATCTATTATATTAGTTCCGACACTCTTTATGGCATACATTCCATAACGAATCTTGCCATTATCAACAGCAAAACGTCCCTCACCATAATTGACACTCGGCGGCAGCACTTCAATTCCCATGCTCTTACAATTGTAAATGTATTCAGACACCTTAGTAGTGTTAATTATGACGGAGCTCATAAGGCTTGCCATAAACTCGACGGGGTAATAACATTTTAAATAAGCCGTCTGATACGCCACAACGGCATATGCGGCTGCATGCGATTTATTAAATGCATATTTCGCAAAATCCAGCATCTTATCATAGATTACATTCGCAACATCTTCATCAATGCCGTTATTGACACAACCCTTAACGCCTTCTTCCTGATTACCATATACAAAGTTGGCACGCTCTTTCTCCATAACCTCGTCTTTTTTCTTAGACATGGCACGCCTAACAAGATCGCTTCGTCCCATAGAATATCCTGCGAGGTCTCGCACTATCTGCATAACCTGCTCCTGGTAAACTATACAGCCATACGTCGGCTCTAATATAGGCTCTAACTGAGGCGTAAGATATGTAATTGAAGCCTTGTCATTCTTACCCTTAATATAATCAGGTATAAAGTCCATCGGACCCGGACGATAAAGAGAGATTCCCGCTATTACATCCTCTAAATTCTCAGGTCTCAGTTCCTTCATGAAGTTCTTCATTCCGGCACTTTCTAACTGGAACACACCTTCAGTCTTACCTGAGCCGATTAACTCAAATACCTTCTTATCATCATATCCTAATTTGTTGTAATCAATCTTAACGTCATCATTCTTCTCGATCATATGAATGGCATTGTCGATAACGGATAAAGTTCTAAGCCCAAGGAAGTCCATTTTCAACAGGCCCAGTTCCTCAATTGTCGTCATAATAAACTGCGTAGTTATAGTTCCATCCTGCGCTCTCGCAAGCGGAATATATTCAACCATCGGCTTTTGTGAAATAACGACACCTGCAGCATGAATTGAAGTATTACGGGGAAGCCCTTCAAGTCTCATAGCAAGATCTAAAAGTCTCTTAACCGTATCGTCTTCTTCATACATTCTAAGAAGCTCAGGGTTTTTCTCGAGTGCCCCTTTGATTGTAATCTTAAGTTCCTTAGGAATACTTTTAGCGATTTTATCTACATAAGCGTACGGTAAATCGAGCACACGACCCACGTCCCTAATAACATTTCTTGCAGCCAGCGTTCCAAATGTTACAATCTGAGTGACGCAATCCTCGCCATACTTATCTACCACATAATCAATGACTTCGCCACGCCTCTCATCACTAAAATCAATATCGATATCGGGCATCGATACTCTCTCGGGATTCAAGAAACGCTCAAAAAGTAAATTATATTTAATCGGGTCT
>JAIKVT010000255.1 GCA_024685495.1 Lachnospiraceae bacterium | reverse complement strand
AATTTGTTTTAGGTGATAGATTTTAGGTTTTTTGGTCGTATGTATTAGTATAAAGATAAATATAAACATAAGATATGTTGCAGTTTGATGACACCTTAATTATGATAGGAGGAACAATATGAATCAACAAATTCCAAAAAGCAATCATTAACCGTTATGGTGATAATGATAATAATAAGTTGCTATGGGAGCATGTTAGACCAAAGGGATGCAGCAAGCGATTTGATTACTATCCGCGAGGTCGTGTTGAAATCACAAATAAGGGTAAGCCTGTTGTATATATGAATTTCAATAATGGTTGAGTGTTGATTCAATAGAAGACTTAAGAGGATTTACCGGGCCGGAAGGAGCTGTCTCACATTACCAGTTGTTATATTCAAACAAGATGATATTTGTATAGAAGAAATAAACCATCTGTCTAGGATGGGGAAAAGATATCCGGCTGATACTTTGTTTATGTAGAAAAAACGTAATTAAAACTTTAAAGGTGAGAGATAATGGAAGATAAATATGTGTTTCATGTTCATACTAAAAGGTGTGGTCATGCAGAAGAAATAGAGGATGAAGAGTATGTTAAACGAGCATTAGAACTTGGCTCAAAATCAATTTATTTTACAGATCATGGTCCGTTTCCTAATAACCCATTTAGGAATAGGATGAGATATGAAAAGCTTGATGAATACATCTTAAGTTTGAAACTGCTCAGAGATAAGTATATGGGTAAAATACGAATACATATTGGAATTGAGATAGAATATCTTCCGTCTTATGATGAGTATTACAAACAATTAAGAGATATGGAAGATATTGAAATTCTGATTCTTGGTCAACACCACGCAGAGACTTCGTCCGGCAGATATACCTTTGAATTAGAGGATAAGAGTGATGAGTGGCGATACTTGATGGAAGGTCAGATTGCCGGAACAGAGACCGGATACTTTGATGTAGTGGCACATCCTGACAGATTATTTAAGAGGGAAAAGAAATGGACTTTAGATATGAAGACAGAAGCAGAAAGATTTATTAGGGTGGCAACTAAGAAGAATATAACGATAGAAAAAAATATAGCGTCTATGCATCATAAGAATCAATATTGGAAAGAGTTTTGGGATTTGGTTCCGAAGGATATGCCGATTGTTATAGGAAGTGATGCACATTGTTTAGATGATATTGTGGTTGGAAAAGGATGGTAAGGTGTCAACAGTAACTAAGCATGAACATTTCTTTATTTGTCAATTTGTCAAGGTCTAAGAGACAATAGGCTTGCGGAAGCATTTAGAAGAAAACTCTGCTATGGCTACAGCGAAAAATATGTTTAGCGCAAATGACAGCCCATTTAATAATAATTCTCAAGAACAAAATACCGGAATATTTACGAGAGCTGAGATTAAGAATGGATGCATTTTATTTTGCAAAAAATGTATTTTTTCCGGGGAAAATGCTATACTTGAAACAACGCATTTTAGGGCAAAACAGGAAGGAAAATTTTGATGGTTAGTATACTTTTCATCTGCCATGGCATTACTTTAACTTGACCTTATAACCCGCGTAAATACGTCATTTGTTGAGGCAAACTGCAACATTTACCCCGGATTTACCCCAAATGAAGAGGGCAAAATCGGGACAAAGTAAACAGAATTAACAAGTATAAGAACACCAAAGGTTTGGTTATAATAAGCTCTATATATCCGTGGTCGTATGGACTGCGGATTTTTAATACGTACTTTTATAAGAATCATTTGATAGAATAAGAACATGTTCACAAGATTAGAAAGGCAAATAGTTAATGCGTACAACAGTTCATGACCTCGATTCTCTGCGAGATATAATAAGGAATTTACAGGAAGAGAATACATATCTTAAGAGAATTCTAGATGACAATGAAATAGTCTACGAAACAAAACCTACATTAGATGAAGAAAAGATGCCTGACGATTATGATGAGGATCAGGGAAGTCGGATAATACCTTTAAACCCAACTATTGAAATGGCAAAAGAATTCTATAGCTATTTTTGGGGTCGTACAGATGTGTATGCAAGACGAGGCAAGAAGGGAGGATATTTTCCCAGGTGCAAGGCATATTGGGACAATCCGAATTGCCCAAAGAAGACTGATAAGAAAAAATTCTGTGATGAAGACTGTCAGTATAAGGAGTGGGAAGCATTAGAACCATGGATGCTTTTAAAGCATCTTAAGGGTGAAAAGGATGATTGCACTGATGTGTTAGGTGTCTATCCGCTTCTTCCAAATAATACTTGTCACTTCCTCGTATTTGATTTTGACAATCATGAGAAAGATTCATATAAAAACGATGATGCGAACACGGATGATTTATGGAAAATCGAGGTTGATGCACTTCGGAAAATATGTAGTATCGCAGAGATTGATGTTTTGGTGGAAAGATCTCGTTCCGGAAGAGGTGCTCATCTTTGGATTTTCTTTGAAAAAGCGGTGCCGGCAGCAGTGGCAAGAAGCTTTGGCTTTGCGCTTTTAGATAGGGGAGCATCATCTATTAACATGCCGTCATTTAAGTATTATGATCGAATGTATCCATCTCAGGATGTTCTAAGTAAGCTTGGTAATCTTGTTGCACTTCCCTTTCAAGGAAGAGCACTTAGAAATGGGAACAGTGCGTTTATAGATGAAGCATGGAATGCGTATCCCGATCAATGGGGGAAGCTTAAATCTGTAAAAAAGATTTCTATCGAAGAGGTAACCGAATATCTTCAAGAATGGAATGAAAACCAGATATTCACATTTTCCGGCACTAAGTATGCTGAGAAAAACGGACAGGTGCGACCTTGGAAGAAGGAAGATAGATTCCTTAAATCGAATGTTGTCGGTGGAGTGATGCATATAGTCTTAGATGATGGAGTATATGTAGATTCATTAAATCTCCTTCCTGCAATTCAAAACCAGATAAAAGGGATGGCAACAATTGATAATCCGGAATATTGGAAGCGGGCAAGACTCGGGAAATCTAATTATTATAATCTTAGAACTATTTCTGTATGGGACGAATCCGAAGGTTATATAAGGGTGCCAATAGGGCTGTTAGAGAAATTAGAAAGTAAGTGTAAGGAGGCAGAAATCAAGGTTGATATAAAAGACAATCGTTCGCACGGCAGACCTATTAGGGTGCGCTTTAAGGGTGAACTAAGAGATCAACAGGCATTGGCATCGTTACGACTTGAGAAATTTGAAAATGGAATTCTCTGTGCACCACCTGCATTTGGCAAAACTGTTTTTGCATCGTATCTAATTTCTAAACGAAAAGTTAGTACGCTCATATTGCTTGATAAAACGGATTTGCTTTCACAATGGATGGATGAATTCTCAAGATTCTTAGAAGTAGATGAGAAACCGCCGACATACAAAACAAAAACCGGAAGGGAAAAAGTACGAGATAGTGTATATGGCACACTTATGTCAGGTGTTGATAAGACTACAGGTATAATTGATTTTGCAATGATTGGTTCGGCATATCATAAAGGAGAATTCTTCGATAATATAGATTCGTATGGAATGGTTATTTGTGATGAATGTCATCATATAGGGTCGGCTCAAGGACAAGCACTTATTAGTCGTATGAAGAGTAAGTATATCTATGGTTTGACAGCAACGCCAAGCCGTAGTGACCACTTGGATAATATTGTCTATATGATGCTTGGTGCTGTAAGACATAGGTATTCTGTGAAGGAACAAGCTGATGCGTGGGGACTTCAGCGTTTTGTGTATCCAAGATTTACAAGAACGGTAAACATGTCTAAAGAAAATCTTGAAATATATGATGCCGATAATCTTATTGCTGATAGCCAAGTTAGAAATGAATTAATAATTGCAGATGTGGAACAGGCAATCGCTAATGGGCGTACGCCTGTAATTCTTACCAAATTAAAGCGTCATGCTGAATTCTTGTCAGAAATGTTGTCAAATAAGGCTGATTACGTATTTCTAATATATGGTGGACAGTCCCAAAGAAAAAATCAAGAGATAAAGGAGAAGATGCTTCAAGTCGGAAGAGAAGAGTCGCTAATACTTGTTGCAACGGGTCAGAAAGTCGGAGAAGGATTTAATTTCCCCAGATTAGACACATTGATGCTTGTGGCTCCTGTAAAATTTGAGGGCAGGCTTATACAATATATAGGTAGATTGAATCGCGAATACGAAGGAAAGAAGGATGTTGTTGTATATGATTATGTGGACACGCATATAAGCTTTTTCGATAGGCAGTATAGAAACAGATTAAAAACATATAAGAAATTGGGATATAAGATTATATCTGCGCCGGTAACAGAGAAGCAGATTGTTAATGCAATATATGATGGCGAGGATTATACGGAAACATTTGAACGAGATGTTATTGAAGCTGATAAAGAGGTTATAATTTCCAGTCCCGGTTTACATAGAAAGAAGGTTGAACGTCTTATTTCCTTGGTAAAGACAAGGCAAGAAAGCGGTGTTCTTATAACGGTAATAACGGTAAATCCGGATTTGATTGGTTACGGAGATACAATCGAGCTACATATCCTTATCGATGAAATGCGAAAGGTTGGGATATGCGTTCATGTTAAAGAAGAAGAGTGCGAACACTATGCTGTAATAGACAGAAAGCTAGTTTGGCACGGGGGAATGAATCTACTCGGTAAGGTAGATGTATATGATAATTTGATTCGTGTAGAAAATGAACAGGTTGCTGCTGAACTATTGGAAATGACCGATGATATGTTAGATGATGAATAGTGTGTGTTAAAAATCTTTTCATTATGGTTGCTCATAAAAATCTTTATTAGACTTTTGTCAAAGATATACAATTGGTCTTATGGTAAAGTATGTAGTATAATTGTTGTCGGAAAATAATAATTGGAAACACTATATTATAAATATGAGATTATGAATTATTATTAGAATGAGTAGTTAATCTACCTTTGGGACTAAGGAGTATATGGCTATGACAATTAATGAGATAATTAAGGGAGAATCTAAGAATAGAGAGTTTAAAGGTGAACTTCCTAATAAGTCAGAAAAGTATACTAAAACAGTTGTTGCATATGCGAACACTCAAGGCGGGAAAATTATCTTTGGAATAGACGATAAGACACATGAGATTATAGGGATAGATGATAATGACCTATTTGCTACAATGGATAGTATCGCAAATGCCATCTCGGATTCGTGTGAGCCACAGATTATTCCTGATATTGAACCTAATACAATTGACGGTAAAAACATAATAATAGTATCTGTTGAGCCGGAGCATCATAGACCATATTATCTTAAATCAAAAGGAAAGAATAAAGGTACGTATGTCCGTGTCGGTGGTACAACCAGACCTGCTTCTTTAGATAAGATAAAGGAGCTGGAAATGGAAGGTGAGAAAATATCTTGGGATGAGCTTATATGCATAGGATATTCTGTTACTGAAAAATCAATAAAAAGGCTTTGTAAGGACATTAATACTAGAAGAAAAGCTATTCAGGATCAAAAAGGATTACCTGATAAGCCTGCTAACGTAACTAGGACAAATCTTGTGAACTGGAATGTACTCAAGGAAAACAATGAGGGGTACTTGGCATCTAATGCATTTGTGCTTTTAACATCAGATTATTTTCAGTTTTCGAAGACTCAATGTGCTGTATTTAAGGGAGTCGATAGGTCTGTATTTTTGGATAAAAGAGAATACATAGGGCCACTCTATGAACAGATTGATGAAGCTGTTAGTTTTGTGCTTCGAAATATTCGGCTTGGAGCAAAAATAGAAGGTGTTCAACGAAAAGAGGCATATGAACTCCCTGTTGAGGCAATCCGTGAAATGATTATTAATGCACATTGCCATAGGAAGATGACAGATGAGTCGTGTGTTCAGGTTGCATTATATGATGACAGGCTGGAAGTTACATCTCCGGGAGGGCTATATAATGGCTTGACCTTTGAGGAGGCTTTGCAAGGACATTCTAGGTTGAGGAATAGGGCTATTGCAAATGTGTTTAGTCAGATGGGATTAATAGAAGCATGGGGCACAGGGCTACAGAGAATTCAGGGCTCCGCGAAGGAATATGGATTACCAAGCCCGGAATTTATTGAAATGGCAGAGTCTTTTAGGGTAAATCTTTATAGGGATTCATTGCCGGTAGAAAAAGAAAAAAATGCTTCAGATGATTCGGTGAAGTTCGGTGAAAGTTCGGTGAAAAGTTCGGTGAAATATGTCGGTGTAAATGAAACTTGCGGAATGATTCTAAAGCTAATAGATGATAATAACCGTATCTCTGCTACTGCTATTGCTAAGGAGCTAGGATTGTCAGTAAGGGCAATTGAGAAAAACATCAAAGACCTTCGTGAAAGCGGGAAACTAATTAGACATGGTTCTGCAAGAGGAGGTTATTGGGAAGTAAAAGAATTTTAGGGTGATGTAGTGTAGTATCGTAATAATAGACAGAGGGCGAAGCATATTCGCCCTTTCGTTTTGCCTTGTCTGCCCAGCACGGCAGGATAAAAGTACTGTGAGGGAAGCAGTTAGTAAATACTAGACTTAACGTGATTATAAAGAATCAGTTACACCTTAATTTACACCTAGTAGTGAGCGAGAGAACTCTAACGAATAATATGGTGCGATTTTAGAGAGTAGAGAATAGATTATGCTCTATCTTCAGTCGTACTAATTCCATACTGCATAACAAGTCAGCAACTTGTAATAGTTTGTATTCTTTTGGCATTACCCTCCTAAAAGTTGGATTTGGACGCAACGCGTTGAAGACAGAGGAAAGCATCTTACTGACTTCTATTTGTCCATTGTCGTAATAGAGCTTCACTTCATCAAAAGAAAGAAACTCTTCATATTGATCATGAAAGACCATTGTAATAATATAGAATGGTGAATGAGTAGCATACTCACCGAAGTCACCTGATTCATCGATGAAAATACTGAGTTCTTTCAAATTGTTTCTACTTAATATTTTATAAAAATAGCGGGGAACTTCCCCGCCTTAGATGGACCTGGGTCTTACGACCAGTCCTAATAAAAACTATGTTTTACTACTATCAGTGTATTATGTATCGGTGTAAAAAAGTCACGATATGATAGTATTTGTTGCTTTCTGTGGTACAATTATGGTATTATTATACCACAAGGAAGGAGGGTGATATTATGCCACAAATAATGCCAATTAAAGAATTGAAAAACACATCTTCTATTTCTGAAATATGTCATGAATCCGACGAGCCTATTTATATTACGAAGAATGGATATGGCGATATGGTCCTTATGAGTATAGAATTGTATGAGGCATTTCAAAAGAAATGGAATATGTATAGTGACATAGAACTTTCAGAGAAACAAATTAAAGATGGAAAAACAAAAGATGCAAAGAAGGCATTGTCAGCAGTGAGGGAGAAATATGATCTATAATTTGGTTATAACAGATAGAGCAGATGAATTAATAGATGCTAGTGTGTTCTATATTGTTAATAAACTAAAAAATCCTCAAGCCGCCGTTCATTTGCTAGATGGGATATCAGAAATATACGATCGACTTGAAGAAAATCCGTATCAATTTGGAGACGCAAAAGATGATTATCTTAAAAATAGAGGTTATAAGGAAGCGTTAGTTTCTGATATGCAATATAAAATTGTGTTTAGGATAGATGATAATACTGTCTATGTTGTTGGTTTGTTTTATGATTTAGAAGATTATTCGACGAAGGTGGAGGAATAATTTCATTTGTAATGTCTCGGAGTATTAGGGCACTCCCTAAATTCGCACATTTGAAGAATTCCAATTTAGATAATACGTAGTTGGTGTGTCAAATCCAAAGACGGAGAAGACTCTTTCGTGGTATAATAATATCGCGTTAGAGTCTTCTT
>JAIKVT010000054.1 GCA_024685495.1 Lachnospiraceae bacterium | reverse complement strand
TACTCATAAACTTCCCGTTCGTTGTATCAATAAGGCTTACCTCGCTGTAACCCATATTCTTAAGCTTGTTGACAAATGCCTGCATATCACCGTATTTGGCTTTTGACATGATATCGTGGATCGCAAAAGTTCCGCCCTTCTTTAATGTGCGCAATGTTTCGAGAAGTATCTCCTGTCGATCCCTGCTCGGGATATTGTGATATACATAATTGCTTGTCACCGCATCAAATGTTTCATCTTCAAAGGGAAGTCTCGTCGCATCACCTTGTTGGAATGAAGTATTATTAACTTCTTCTGCCTTAGAATTATCCTCGCATAGCTTCTTACTAAAGGATGCATACTCTTTGCCCCAGCGATCGATACCGATTATTTTAGCATCGGGATTTCTCTTCGCGCAGGCAATTGTAAGTGCACCGCTTCCACATCCGACATCAAGTCCTACTCCGCCTCTGGGGATATCAACTTGGTCGGCTATACCATCAATAATATGCTTAGACATCTGTCGTTTGCCATCATACGAAAATGTCCTATACAAAAGCACCATCCATATTGTAACGGGGAACAGGATAATCGCTATTACAAGAAAAATCGTTCCGATAACCTTTCTTACTTTCCCATTAGTTCCTTTCGGCAAAAACTTACAGACGAGAAAAAGGACCAGTGAGCCTAGGGCTCCTGCTCCGGTTCCTAAAATCATTCCTTTTGGCATCCAGTTTTTATAATCAGCTTTCATTAATTTTCCTCCGGCAATTTGATTATCTACTCATAACAGTAAGCTGCGATAGTGTTCTTCCTTTCTTGTTCATCTCTTTATATACTCTTGTACATTTTCGATATCTGTTAAATGTGTCTTCAGCCTTCTTAGGATCAGAATAAGCCTTCCAGCATCCTGAGCAGCGAACTCCACATCTGGGGTTATTCATGAAGCTCGCTACATCTGAAGGAGGATACCCGAGAAAAAGACCTATCTCGTGTGGAAATGAGTCATCACATTTTAAATGTTTAATAAGTTGTACTATACAACACTCCGGACTTTCTAAACTATATCCTTTGTTCTTTAGAATGCTTAAAGCCTTAGGATCGTTCAAATCCTTCTTGAGATGATCGGGACGATAGACATAAATTAGGGCACGCTCATCACTCCGCCTTAAAGGTATGACGCGAAGTCCTTTATCTCTTAACACAGCATTAAGCTCTCTAACTTCACTGTTAATATCTGTATCCTTAGTAATCTTAGTCGAAAACATATTGCCGGTCTTTAACCCGGCAAGAGTTGGAGAACAATACTCTATAATGAATTCTTCTGACATATTTACCTCCGGTAATGTTGATTGTTCTTTAGGGGGTTAGCTCAGGCTAACCAATTATCATTTTATTACTCCGCCTCACGACGGAGTTAACGAGAGAAGTTTGGATTACGCATGTATTGGTTAGCCACTGCTAACTAAAATACTATCACTTAATAATTAATATGTCAACAATTTAAAAGCGAGTTTTTGAGTCGCCTCACAAAACTCGCTTAGATAGCTTACTTATGATATTTTAGTTTGTCAAAATATTTTAACTTATCATAACATTTTAACAAATAACCCTAGATTATACCTGTCGGAATCAGCACTGCAAGAAGTATAGCAACAAGTGCCCACAAGCAGATTAAGAAAATCTTTCTGTTCTTTGGCTTCATAGACGGAACGTAATTTGCCGCTAAGAAGAAAGGAACATATGTCGTAATAAATACAGGAAGAACGCCCCACCATTTATAAACCCAGATAAATGAATGATTACTTGTTCCTGCAAGGAATGACTCAAACAATGCAAATAACAGTGCCATCATTATTGTAACGGTAAGTCTTTTATCAAGTCCAAACATTTTCTTCTTATCGGCAGGCATCATCTTGTAAGAAATTATACCCGCGAGTGAGAACATCATGCTTAGCTCCCATGATACTCCGATTAAAAGGATAAATGTCGTCGAATCATTGCTGACAGTCCAAAGCGGATAACCTGCGAAGTGTCCGATTATGGCATTTACAATCTCATATAACCAATGCACTCCGTAAAGTGCCAATCCGGCTACAACGGCATCATAGTTTTTCTTATTGATTTCTGACCAGTATACATAGAAAACAACTGCAAGTATGAATATAAATGTCCAGTTAAAATTCTCTGTGCTGCGCACTTTGACAGCATCAACCAAATCCATGGCAGTCTGACTGCCATCACCCCAAAATTGAAACATATACACCCCTCCTTTCAGAAAACTGCTATATGTTCATTATACCACCATTTTATACACCAAAAAAGGAGAACCCTATCGGATTCTCCACTAAAATTAAACTCTAACAAAAT
>JAIKVT010000049.1 GCA_024685495.1 Lachnospiraceae bacterium | reverse complement strand
CTAACGGAGAGCATAACTGGACTACTAATGTGGATGAATACAACATGCTTAAAGCAGCAGGCTGGATTGATGAAGGAATCTGCTGGAAAGTAGTAGGATAATATATAATCGTTGATTCACAGAATTTATTTCTGGGAAATGTGTAATTAACATATAGTCTTAATTATAAAAGAAGATGCTAATGTGAACTAAGTTCTCATAGTATCTTCTTTTTATTTCATAATTTTAAAAATTTTAAAAAATTTTTTCGTTTTTTCAAAAAAATATCCATATAGAGTATGTAATGAACAACATTACATATAAGGGATTGTAACATTTATGGATTAAAAAGAAAAGATGAGGTGAGATTATGACTAATTTTAAAAGACTACAATCTATGTCTGTAGACGAACTAAGTGAGTTCTTAAGAAAATTAGACGATACCGGTATTGAGTTTTTCTGTAATGAAGAATACTGTCGTTTATGCGAAGACAGAGATGACAAGACAAATTGTCGGAACTGCAAGTACAAGAACGTAGATACAATTAAGTGGTGGCTTGAGAAAGAATCTACTTAATCAAATAGGCAGTAATTGTTTTGACTGCATAATATCTCCATTGAAACTTTTAAATCCCCTATTAGGGGATTTTTTAGTATGACAAATAGTGTCACCCTCTATATGTAAAATGGTATTGCATTCAAGGGGTAGATGTAGATAGTCGGCAAAATTATAATTAAACGGAGGTAGGAAAAATGACAAATAAGTTTTTTGAAAGAATGAGTGATGAGATTAAGGAAGCAGTAAAAAGAGCAGAGGCAGGTGAAGGCACAATTAAAGAGAGCATGGATAGTTTATATGAGGTCTTAGAAGAAGAGATTACAAATAGTGAATTATCTGAGGAAGAAAAAGAAGAGCATCTTACAAGTTTACAGAAATTCTGTGATACTAAGACAAATATTATGCTCGTTGGTGCAACAGGATGTGGCAAGAGTTCTACGATCAATGCTCTATTTGCAGTCGGGGAAGATTATGAAGACGATGTCGAAGATGAAGACGATGTCGAAGATGAAGTTCAATCTGCTGAAGACGATGAATATAGGAGACCGTATGTGGAAGTCGCTAAGGTAGGTACTAAAGCTGATCCCGAGACTAAGGACATTGAAAAATACAGCATTGGCAACTTAGTTCTCTGGGACACCCCGGGTCTTGGAGACGGAACGGAACTTGATGAGCATCATAAAGAAGTTATTACAGAACTTTTAAGAGAAGAGGATGAGGATGGAAATGCGTTGATTGACCTTGTACTCGTTATTTTAGACGGCTCAACAAAGGACTTAGGTACATCGTATAAAATAATTAATGAAGTAATTGTTCCTGAGTTAGGAGATGATACCGACAGAATTCTTGTTGCGCTCAATCAGGCTGACATTGCAATGAAGACAGGAAGACATTGGGATTATGACAACAATGAACCGGATGAGACTTTAGTAGAATTTCTTGAAGAAAAGGTAGAGTCAATCAAGTCAAGAATTAAAGAGGATTCAGATCTTGATATTGAACCTGTATATTATTGCGCCGGATATGAAGAAGAGGGTGGAGATGTAGTTTATCCGTATAACCTTTCTAAATTACTTTATTATATTATGGAGTCTTTACCTTCTAAGAAGAGAGTTGCAATTATGGAAGGTATTAATACTGACTCTGATAATTATGAGCATAACGATGATGACGAAGATTATAATGAGGGCATTAAGGATAGCTTCTTCGACGCATTTGACTACATGGAAGAAGGTGTAGATAAAGGCGTTGATATAGGAGCTGCAATATTAGGAATTCCGGGTGCCGTCGTAGGTGCAGTAGTCGGAGGAATACTCGGAGGTTTTAGAGGTGTTCTTAACAGTATATTCTAGTGTGAAGAAGAGAGGAGATTGTCTCGATTTAAGCTGGAGGTTCATCCACATAGTGTAGGGACGTTATGTGTGTTATAATGAATAAAATGGAATGTTTTTTCAAGATAAAGAAGGGTAAGATTATATTGTAGGTTTAACATATAAGAGGGAGATGGTTATATGAGTATTATGCAGACTTATAAGAGATGTCCAATATGTAAGAGAAAGTATCCTTTTAATCCCGATATTGGTAAAATGTGGTGTCCTCATTGCGGACCTGCAAGCATGCCCGGTGCAGGAGATATTCCTTGGGAAGGAGAGGAAGAAGCCCCATGGAAAGAATTAGGTGACATTTTTAAACCTAAAAAGAAGAAGTGATAAGTGTGGCCGTACAGGAAAGATACTTGACAGAATAATTGTAAGGCGGGTGATAATTTGGAAAAGAGGGAACATAAAGCAGACAGATTACTGGAAATATTTCTTTTGGCAATGAAGGGAGAGCGATTATCCGTAAAGGAATTATCTCAACGATTTCAATGTTCAACAAGAAGTATAACAAGAGACATCAATGAGATTAAATCTTTTCTTGCAGAACACAGAGATACAATAGGACATGTGGAATTGGTATATTCATCTGTGTCTCACAGATATCAATTGGAGATTGAAAGTTTTCTTACTAATAAAGAGTTGTTGGGAATAGCTAAAGTGTTAATTGGAAGCAGAGCATTTAGTACGCAAGTGCTTGTGGAAGTTATGGAGAAACTCAAGCAATATACAAGTCCTAACGATCGGGAAAAATTAGAACATTTGATAAGAAAAGAGATTTACCATTATGCTCCCGTACATGCAGATTGCGAAGACGTTTTAGAATATTTATGGAAGATAACTGATTACATCGAGCAGAAGCGTTTTGTGACAATCGATTATTATAAGATGGACAGGACGCGTGTCTCATATCGCATTAAGCCTATGGCAATTATGTTTACGGAATATTACTTCTATCTGATTGCATATAAGGATAATGATGATGGAATACCTTATCACTTTAGGCTGGATAGAATAATTAGAATTACGGCACATAGAGATTATTTTGAGTATGACAGACGAGAGCTTGTTGATGAAGGAATCATTCGTAATGAGAGTCAATTTATGTTCCCGGGTAAAGCCAGACATGTCAGGTTTTCTTTCTCCGGTCCGTCAGTACAGGCAGTATTAGACAGAATGCCAACAGCTAAAATAGTTGAACGTAAAGATGGAAAATATATTATAGACGCTGAAGTGTTTGGAGATGGTTTGAAAATGTTTCTTCTAAGCCAGGGTTCTTGGGTTGAAGTACTCTCCCCGCAAGAATTCAGAGAAGAGATGGCAGAAGAGATTGAGAGGATGAGTGAGAGCTACAGATAGGAATTGACAATAACAATAAGAACAGTGTTCGAAGTGAATATTCGAACACTGTTTTTTTGTGCAAAAAACAACCATTTATTTTACTCCGACATATCGTGTCGCATTACTTAAGTACAATATAAAAGTAAATAAGCATCATAATCATATGAATAATAAAGTTATGTAATCCTTTTTAGAATATAAAAGAGAATATGGTTATTAAGCAAAAACGGAAATGCATACATTTTGTCATTTAATTATAATTTTTATGTTAATTAATGTGCAGGGAGGAAAGATAATGAATTTTGTGGAGAGGTTAAAAAAAGAGCCCAGAATTTATATGGCGCTTGTAATATTTATTAGTTTTTTCTTCAATTGGGTAGAAGTTGGAGTTAGTGTATCCGTAGGTAGTACGAGTAGAAGTTCAGGTAAATCATACACCGGATTTGATATGGCTGAAGGTTCGGGTTTGGCTTGGATATTATTTGCCATTCCTATTATTATGATTGTATGTGCTTTTATAGAGCAACTTATGAAATATTATAAGATTATTTATCCGGTGCTTTCGGCAATAATTTTTATATTTATGTTCAGAGTAGGATCTTTATACAGTGCAGGTGCAAGTGCCGGCGGAGTGAGTGCCAAAGCTGAGTTTAGTAGAAGCTTTGGATTTTGGATTGCTTTAATAGCAAATATTGCAATCGTCATATATACCTTGATTAGAGATTTTAATTTTTCGTCAACAGATAAAATCAAGGATAAGATGGGAGACTTTAGTACTGATGGTGTTTCAAGCATGGCAAAAGGAATTACTAGCAAGGTTCAGGGGGCTGTGCAAGATGTTGCTTTTGTTGAGTGCAGTAATTGCGGGAATAAGGTTGTAAAGGGTAAGAAGTTTTGCGGCAAATGTGGTAATAAGATGCCTGAAATAATAAAGACAGAAGCAAATGCACAAAGTTCCGGAGTTAATGCACAAAGTCCCGGAGTAAATGCACAAAGTCCTAAAGTAAATGCTCAAGGGCCCAAAGTAAACGCAAATACCCTAGCCTTAAAATGCCCAAAATGTGGAAGAGGACTTCCTGAAGGTGCAGTATTCTGTGATCAATGTGGCACAAGGATTCCACAAAAGACAATATGTCCTTCATGTGGTGCGGAATTATCTAAAGATGCCAAATTCTGTATAAAATGTGGAACTAAGATTGGAGAATAGATTATGAAATTTTGTGAAAATTGTGGGGCCAGGTTAGAAGATGACGAAATGTTTTGCGGTGAGTGCGGAACTAAAGTGGAGACTGTTGTCTATAATGAACAGACAGAGACAAAAGAGAAAAAACCTACAAAGTCGGCACCTAAAAAAACAAAAGCAAAAACGCAGAAGCCGCAAAATCAGATAACAGAAAAGGCTAAGGGTAAAAAGTCGGGTTTAGACATAGCATTTATCATATTTGTTGCCGTTTTAATTCTTGCCATTGTAGGTGTCGCAATCTATTTTTTGGTAATAAAGAATAAGACAGGTTCTAACAGTAATGAACAACCTCAGGTGGCAACAAACGTAACAGCAAATACTACTAATGCAACTAATGCAACTAATACAACGCAGCCAACAGCTAATCCGAGTGAATATATACTTCCCGACAGCGACAAACGTCTTGTGACTAAGGAGGAACTTCAGAAACTAAATCCCGAACTGCTACGTCTTGCATGTAACGAGTTGTATGCAAGACACGGAAGAAAGTTTAATGACAGCAGTATACAGGAGCACTTTAATAAATGCTCTTGGTACCGTGGAACAGTTGAACCTGATGCTTTTGATGAAAATGTGTTTAGTGAAGTAGAGAAACAGAACAAAGATCTTATTGTGGCATACGAAAAAGAAATTGGAAGTAACCAGACTAGTGCTGCCGTAGCACCTAATGATGTTCCCGATTCAGGATACAGAGGCGAACAGCTGGCTTTGGCGCATGACTATCCGAATTTTACGGGATATACTAATGATCAGCTTATAAGGGCTGCAAAATACGATATGAACAGTCAAAACAGGTATCCTGAAAAAATAGAAATCGAGAGTGTGCAAGGTGATAAGGTTTTAATAGCTCTTTATACCGATATGGAAGAAAGAAGACACATCTTTGATTATTATACTGTTAACAGAAGAGGATATGGTACTAATAATCAAGGAAATGATTTAGATTTATGGATGTATATGGACAAGATTTATTAGGGAGAGGGGTAAATAATGCCAAAAGTACAAAAAAAGTACAATCAAATATATAACGAATTACGGGATTTGATTGGGGAAGAAAATATGTATAAGGTATATGAGAATTTTAAAGGAATGCAGGTATCATTTCCTTCTCGACTTTATACAAAAGAGTATATGGAGCAGCAAATTAAAGAGCGCTACAACGGTCATAACGGAAAAGAGCTTGCCAGAGAATTCGGATATACGGTTAAGTATTTTAATCAGCTGATTAAAGAGATAGAAAAGTAGAGATATAGACTATAAAGTGAAATTAAGAATCGCAAGTATTATAAGGCCTTTGAGAAAATAATTCCCAAAGGCCTTTTTTTGTGGCATATACGCAGATTATATGGTATTGTTGTAAGTAAATAAAAGTTAATTGTTTAACGAAAAGAGGTATTGATATGAACAAGTTAACTTCGACACAGAGAATTATTAGTCTTATACTTAAGACGGTGATTGTGCTGTCCGTTTTAATCGGTGTAATTATGGGAGCTTTAGCAAGTGAGGCCAATTTTATGGGTGGCGATACGGTTTTTATGTATTTTACCATTCAGTCTAACATACTAATAGGGCTTATATGCCTGATAGGTGCGATTTTAATTATCACGAATCGCTATGAGAATAAGGTTTGGTATATTATTAAATATATCGGTACCGTATCTATCACTTTAACCGGCGTAGTATTTTGCTTCGTACTTGCACCCGGTATGGGAGCTAATGCATGGAATCTGGTAAATGTGTTGACTCATGTGGTAGTGCCCGTCGTATCTGTAATTGATTTCTTTGTAATTTGCACGGTGACAAAGATAAAGAAGATTAATGCATTGTGGGTTACGGTTCCGCCGCTTTTATATGCATTTTATGCAGGAATCGGATATGTTAATAATTGGCAGTTCTTCGAAGGATACAATTATCCGTACTTTTTCCTTAACTGGGGAAGTGAAGCGGGAGCAGCAGGCTTTTCAGATAAGCCGCCGTTTATGGGCCCGGTGTGGTGGATACTTATACTCTTAGTATTTCTTATTATTATCGGGTTGGTGTATCTGTTAATCGCAGATCTTATTACAAAGAAGGTTAATAAAACTAAATAGAAACCAAATAAAAAAATGCCGGCGATTTTAGCCGGCATTTGTCATGATTTTTCTAACATGCTTCATCTAATATTTCGCATAATATTTCAGTTCAATTTGGATAGTGGTGTAATCTTATATAAGCTGATACCGACTTGGCGATAAAGTATATTAGGGCACATTCGTCGTCTTGCCAGATTCGCTGAGTCGGCTCGGCGCATATGAGATAACCGTTATCTTCATTATCAAGACCTGTTCTTACAATCATAATCGATTGCTTATTAAGGTCACTGAATAGTTTATATAGTTTTGGACATTTATCTTTTATACCGTCTAACGTAGTGTCGGTATATATTTCTTCAGGCATAATGTGAGCGATATCATCTACTTCTTCATTCAGAGATTGGTCCATAATGGAATGAATTTTGTGTTCAGGGGAAATGTAATACAAATCCGTAATACGAAGCTGAACGCGAAGTAATCCCATAATGCTGCTCAACTTATCTTCTAATGATTCGGAAGATTGAAGTCTTGCCATGAGCTCACTCATATTAGAATAGATTCCTTTTTTGGCAAGATCTTGTATATCAATATTTTCGTGTTTTTCTTTTATATAGATTGTATAGCAGTTTCTGCCTATACTTTTTCCGTGGTATAAAGTCTTATCAGCAAGAGAAAAGAGCGTGTCAAAATCCTCTGCATCTTTAGGGTATGAGACACATCCTGCTGTTGCCGTAATAAATAGACTAAAGCCTTCAATAGTATATAGCTGTCTTAATATTCCATGGTTGTTATAGATGTCTTCGAAGAAAATCTTATTCTCACTATATGATATGTCACGGAAATTAATAATCAGTATCTCATCTCCGCCGAATCGTCCGATGATTCCGAATTCTTTCGTATAAATCATTAGATTCTTTGAGATGGTAGAAAGCGTCATATCACCGGCGTGATGACCATGCGTATCGTTAATCTGCTTGAAGTTATCAAGGTCCATCATGGTAAATGAAAAAGGTGTATTGTCGCGTATAAGACTTTTTGCAAATTCAAGAAAATAACTGCGACTAATAAGCCCCGTAAGCGGATCTAATACTTCATCAATTGACACTTCGTCTAATACTTTGTCAAAGAAAGGGTAACGACGAAGGTACTTAACGCCATATATTCTGTTCTCGCCTCTTTCGACGGTTTCTTTCTTAAGTATATCGGTTATATCTATAAAGCTTCCTACAAGTCCGACAATTTCTCCGTTCTCGTAAATGGGTCTTTTAGTAGCGAGAATATCACGCTCTTCGCCACGGATAATACATTTACCCGGAACCTTGTATGTGCTGTGCCCCGAAAGTACGCGAAGCTCATCTTGTTTATAGGGTTCGGGATTAGTATGCCATCCCATATCTTCATCGGTCTTGCCGATTAGAACATCAGATGATTCAAAACCGTAGAAATCTAAAAAAGCCTGGTTTACTCCCACAAACCTACGCTTTTTATCTTTCCAAAACACACAATCGGAAGCTGTGTTAATTATATTATCAAATAAATTCTCTGTCATTTCCATAATACATGTCCTCATTAATTAAATTTATTCAAACTATTACAGATATTGTAACATGTTTTGCGTTGTAAAATGTATAGACCTTACTATATTAAAATATGTGGCTTTTGTTCAAGTTGCCCTTTAATTGACACATTTTCAAAATCGAATAAAATAAAAGTATATTAGGAGAGGAAATGTATTATGAAGGGTATTAGAAAGAACAAAGTTATTATTGTAATTATTGTCATAAGCGCCTTGGCATTGCTTATAGTATTGGGAGTGTTTATCTTCAATAAAATCTCAAGTGGCAGTACCGGTGAAGAGAAAACAGAGTCGACAGTCAGCACGCAGAAAATGCAATTTGTCGATGCCCACGGACAGTGGTATGAGTTTACTCCAAATGATAATGTTAAGAAACACGATTATGATTTGAGCGCATTTAAGAATGTCGATGGTAAGATGACTTATTCAGATGGGAAATATAAATCGAGAGCCGGAATCGATGTATCGGAATTCAATGGTGATATAGACTGGAATGCCGTTAAGAATGCAGGCGTTGAATTCGCATTTATAAGAATAGGTGGAAGAGGCTACGGACAGTCAGGCAACTTGTATGCCGACAAGAAGTTTGATGATAATTACAAGGGCGCTAAAGCAGCGGGGCTCGATGTGGGATGTTATTTTTTCTCTCAGGCAATCAATGAAGAAGAGGCGAAGGAGGAAGCAAAATATGTGCTTGATATCTTAAAAGGACGAAGCTTAGACCTTCCGATAGTATACGATCCCGAGAGCATCTTAAAGGATGAAGCGAGAACTGATAATGTCAGCGGAGAACAGTTTACAAAAAACTGTGTGGCATTTTTTGATTACATTAAAAACGAGAACAATGTGTCCAATTATTCGTACACCACAATGATATATTGCAACATGGTCTGGGAAGCCTTCATGTTAGATCTTGTTAAGCTGAAAGATTATGACATATGGTACGCCGATTATGAGCCGCTACCACAGACGCCGTATCATTTTAGTATATGGCAATATTCTGAAAGCGGGACGATAAGCGGTATAACAGGAAATGTTGATTTAAATATTCAAATTATTGTTGACAAATAAAAAGAATGGTATCATAATAAAACTATAGTCGTGAGCGACAATTCACGAGCCGTAATTCACGAGGGTGGTTTTATGTATAAGAAAATGGATGACAGCGGTCTTGAAGCTTTATTGGAAGCGGGTATAGAAGAATTTTCCAAGAAGGGCTTAGATCGGGCCAATATTAATACAATTGCAAAGAATGCCAATTATTCCGTAGGTGTTATATATAAGTACTACGAGAATAAGGATCAGTTCTTTATAGCTTGTGTCGAGTATTCCTTGAGATTACTCGAAGAAGTTATGATGGAAGTCTTTATGAAAGAAGAAGATACAGTAAGCTGTATCTCTATGATTCTCGATAAGCTTTTCGAGGAGTCAGATTCGCATGTTAATTATTACGTGATGTACAATGAGATTACGTCACAAAGCTGCAGTAAATATGCTGTTGAACTTGCCCGGAAGATAGAGGGAAATACTGCAGATATATATAGGGTGTTATTTGAGCGCGCACAGAAGAACGGTCAACTCAGAGACGATGTTGATCCTCGTATGTGTGCGTTTTATTTTGACTCACTTCTTATGATGCTACAGTTTTCTAACAGCTGTGAGTATTACAAAGAGAGAATGAAAATATTCTGTGGGGAGAATATTCTAGAAGATAATAAGAAATCAAAGGAGAATTTTATAAAATTCGTAAGTGGAGCATTGGGACTTAAGGTTTAGGAGGAGCTTATGCTTAATGTTATTTCGTACGATATTGGTACGACGGGGTTGAAGGCCTGTTTGTTCCGCATTGACGAATGTATTCGTATGATTGGTGGGGAATACGAGACGTACGAGTTATACATTCTCGAGAACGGCGGAGCAGAGCAGGACGTGGAAGAATGGTGGAGCGCTCTTTGTGAATGCACAAAGCGCCTGCTTTCTAAGACGGGAATTAGAGCTGAAGAGATTGACGGTATTTCATTTTGCTCTCAGATGCAGGGACTTGTCCTTGTAGATAAGGATGGAAATGCGCTTAGAAGAGCGATGAGTTATATGGATCAGCGCGGTGCTGAGCAGATGAATAAAGTTCAAAAGCACGGTATATGTGTATCAGGTGTCAATGTCGGAATGCTACAAAAAAGTCTTAGCTTAACATCGGCGGCATCCACGTCGGCAAAAGATCCTTTATGGAAATATAAATGGGTCGAAGAAAATGAGCCTGAAATATTTGCGAAAGTTCATAAGTGGCTCGATGTCAAAGAATATCTGATATGTCGAATGACGGGAGAATTTATTATGACTCCCGATTCGGCTTATGCGACATTTCTCTATGATTCGAGACCGGGACATGAAGAGTTCTCGCCGGCACTTTGTAAAATGTATGGCATAAAATATGAACATATGCCAAGGCTGATTGAGTGTCACGAGGTCGCAGGAAATCTTAGAAAAAAGCAGGCA
>JAIKVT010000035.1 GCA_024685495.1 Lachnospiraceae bacterium | reverse complement strand
TTACGATCTGTTCCAAGCACGGGAATACTGTTCTTAATTGCCGTCTCTAAGAAATACTCTTCCGGCTCAAATCCACGGCAGAAAATTATTGCAGGAATAGGATATGACAAGAGTTTATCATAGCGTTTATTTCTCTCTTCCTCATCAATCTGCTCTAAATATGCATGCTCTACCATTCCGATAATCTGTACTCTGTTAGCTTCGAAATGCTCATAGAATCCGTTAAGCTGCAGTGCAGGACGATTTACATCCGGAATATATACATATTCATTTTTAAGATCAATAGACTCCGTAAAATTCTTAAGGCTAAGTTTTTTTGTTAATGTTGCAAGATCCGCTCCTACTGTCATAATTTTTCCCCCTTTTGATCAGTTATTTGTGAAAAAAAGCATACACATTTTCCGCACTTCTTTTATCAAGTCCTTCGACGGCTTCTAAATCCTCAACACTTGCATTCTTAATACTTTCCAGATCCTGAAAATATTTCATCAGCGCCTTACGCCTCTTAGGACCGATTCCTTCTATATCATCGAGTATGGAATGAACCATACCTTTACCACGAAGACTCTTGTGATAAGTTATCGCAAATCTGTGCGCCTCATCCTGAAGTCTCGTAATAAGCTTAAAGCCTTCCGAGGTCGTATCTATATCGATTTCCTCTCCGTTGTAGATAAGTCCTCTTGTATTGTGATGGTCGTCTTTGACCATGCCCGCTACGGGTATATCAAGACCGATTTCATCAAGCACTTCGCAGGCGACATTGACCTGTCCCGCGCCACCGTCCATCATTATTATATCAGGAAGTTTCGAAAATCCTTCCGCCTCTTCCGATCCGCTTACCGCCCTCTTAAATCTTCTCGTCAAAACTTCTTTCATAGAGCCGTAATCGTTAGGTCCGTCAATTGTCTTAATCCTGAATTTCCTATAGTCATTTCTCTTCGGCCGACCGCCTTCGAATACGACCATTGAACCGACGCTGTCGTAGCCGCTGATATTAGATATATCGTAGGCTTCCATTCTGTCTATCTTGGAAATGTGTAAGAGATTACTAATCTCCTTTAACGCGCCGATTGTTCGACCCATTTCACGTACTATTTTCTCACGATTCTTCTCTAAGATTTCCTTAGCGTTAGCCTTTGCCATATCGATAAGATGTCTCTTCTTACCAATCTTAGGCGTTATAATATGAATGGTTCTGTTAGGCGCTACATTATCAGACACTTCCGTATCAAAGGCTTCTGCGTTATGACTTGTTTCATTTAGGTACTCTTCAAGGAGTAGCGAATTGTCAAGTTCTTCATCTACATATATCTCTCTTGGAATCGTAAGTGCTCCATCATAGAATTGCTTTATAAATGTGTACATGAGACTTTCGGTTGCATCAACATTTTCCTCAGCAAAATAAAAATGATCGCTTCCAAGAAGCTTACCGCCCCTGATAAACATTATATAGATAACACTCTCTTCTTCGAGCGTATATTTCGCAATTACATCAGCGTCTTCATTGTCGGCACTCGTAATCTTCTGTCTCTCAATGCAGCTTCGAATTGACTCCATCAAATCCCTGTATTCGGCTGCCTTCTCGAAGTCGAGTTCTGCCGCCGCCGCATCCATCTTAGCAGTCAACATGTCCATAGTCTTCTTGTGGTTGCCCTTAAGAAACTCCACTGCTTTATTAACATTTCTCATATATTCATCATAATGCTCGTCGCTCATACACACGCCGAAGCATTGATTGATGTGATAATCGAGACATTGTCTGTCGACTTTTAGACTGTTGCAGGTTCTAATCTTATATACTTTTCTGAGAAATGTGATAGTGTCCTTGACGGCGTATGCAGAAGTAAACGGTCCGAAATATTTCGACTTGTCGTTCTTAATCTCCCTCGTAAAAAGTATACGGGGATACTTCTCGCCCAAGGTCACCTTGATGAAAGGATACGTCTTATCATCTCGAAGGAGCGTGTTGTATTTCGGCCTGTGCTCCTTGATAAAATTACATTCTAAGACCAGTGCTTCCAGCTCCGAATCGGTTACGATGTAATCAAAATGATCGATGTGTTCTACCAGACGATCCTTTCTGATACCCTCGTTGTGACTCGGCCTGAAGTATTGACGCACACGGTTCTTAAGCGACACAGCCTTACCAACATATATGACCGTGTCATTTTCATCCCGCATAATATAAACTCCCGGCTTATCCGGGAGCTTAGATAAATCTTCACTAAAGTCTTTTTTATTCATCATCCTCGTCTAGGAAATCATCTTCCTCAAAAATATCTTCGTTATCTTCTTCTTCGGTTGTGCCCTGGTATTTACGGAATTTCTTCATAAATTCTTTACCGGTAATTGTCTCATGCTCATACAGATACTCTGATATTCCATCAAGCGTCTCTCTGTTTCTCTCAAGCATATCGAGCGCTTCTTTATACATGCCGTTGATAAGAGAATTAACTTCATCGTCAATCTCGGAAGCTGTCTTATCGCCGCAATTTAAAGATGCCCTGCCGTCTAAGTATTGGCTCTCAACGGTAGCAAGTCCCATCATACCGAATGTATCAGACATACCAAATCTCATAACCATATTTCTGGCAATGGATGTGGCCTGCTCAATATCGTTAGCCGCTCCGCTTGTTACGGTATTAAATACTAATTCCTCCGCGGCACGACCACCCATAAATGTTCTTATCTTCGCAATAAGCTCATCCTTAGTCTGTAAGAATTTCTCCTCTTCGGGAGTCTGTAATGTATATCCGAGCGCGCCCATCGTACGTGGCACAATTGTAATCTTTTGCACCGGCTCGGAGTCTTTTTGAAGCGCCGAAATTAGAGCGTGACCGACCTCGTGATAAGATACAATCTTTCTCTCCTTATCACTCATAACACGGTCTTTCTTCTCTTTACCACCTACGGCTACAAGCTCAAATGCTTCAAATAAATCCTGCTGGTTAACGCACATTCTGTTATTCTTAACGGCGATAATGGCAGCCTCGTTGATGATATTGGCAAGATCTGAACCAACAAGTCCGGCTGATGCAAGTGCAATTGCATCAAGATCTACCGTCTCATCTAAGTTAACGTCATGTGAGTGAACCTTAAGTGTCTCAAGTCTTCCCTTTAAGTCAGGTCTGTCAACGATAATTCGTCTGTCGAATCGACCGGGACGAAGAAGCGCTTTATCTAATACTTCCGGTCTGTTTGTTGCCGCAAGTATTAAGAGACCTTTCGACGAATCAAATCCGTCCATCTCTGCAAGCAACTGATTAAGCGTCTGCTCTCTCTCGTCGTTACCGCCTCCGAATCTGGAATCACGGCTTTTTCCGATGGCATCAATCTCGTCAATAAATATGATACAGGGGGCCGATTTGTTGGCGTCCTTAAAGAGGTCTCTTACACGAGACGCTCCCACACCTACGAACATTTCCACGAAATCGGAACCTGCAAGTGAGAAAAACGGTACGCCCGCTTCACCCGCTACGGCTTTCGCAAGTAAAGTCTTACCTGTTCCGGGAGGTCCGACAAGCAAAGCTCCCTTCGGCAGCTTCGCACCGATTTCCGTATATTTCTTAGGGTTATGAAGGAAATCTACAACTTCCTCCAAAGACTCCTTAGCTTCGTCCTGTCCCGCAACATCCTTAAATGTCACGCCCGTACTTTTCTCAACATAAACCTTGGCATTGCTCTTTCCCACGCCAAAGGCTCCGCTGCCGCCCATCTTCTTCATAGCAAAGCTCATGAGCACCCAGATAAGTACAATCGGAATTATCCAGCTTAAGACATTAAGAATTATGCTGGCCGTAGAACTGTCAGCCTTCCTGCTAATCTCCACGCCGTGCGCCTTAAGAGTCGGAACCAACTGCTCATCATTGATGTAAACAGTGTAATAAGTTACCTTAAGATTTTCTCCGGTCTTTTCCTTGTACAGACTCTGAGTCTGCTGCATCTCTTCGGATCCCGCAAATGTCGCGTCATCCTTCAGATTAATATTAATCTTGTCATCTTCGAACATCACTTCTTTGACCTGATCCGATTCAACCAGCTCGATGAACTTGCTGTACTTAATCTCTTCCTTAGAAGAAGTTCCCGTTCTGGTGTAGATCAGACTCGTAACAAACAACGCAATAAGAGCGAACACGATAAATGCATAAATCGGTCCCCTAAAATTATTATTGTTATTATTGTTGTTATTATTATTGTTATTGTTCGAGGAATTAGGGTTGTTAGAGTCGTTCATTCTTTAATTCATTACCTTCCTAATAATTTCCTAATTAAGTGTCTTCTCAATAACACTAGCTAAGTTTCTCTTTTTCGTCTTTCCACTTCTGTATAATCATATCATAGTCTTTGTCAATTTTCAGACATAATTTGTTATAATCCTTCTCAAGCTTGATTATATCCTTGATTTTGCCTTTTCGTTTGATGATGTTATCGTTAAATTTCTTCGTAAGTTCGTCTATTTTTGCTGCAACCTTGTCATCTTTATCAAGGATTTCAGGTCCTTTCATACAGTCATCTATTGCCGCTAATATGGTAAATGCTAATTCAAAATTACCTTTCTTGAATTCCCGATGGTATTCGTCGTCAAAGTAGTCCCTAAAAGGTCTTACGCCAACTTCCATATCGGTATCGACTCTCGCAATAAACTCATCTCTGTATCTGTAATAATAAGTCTTAATTATTCCGTCGGGTGATTGCGTATCACTAAATCCGAAAAATCCGTTAAGGCTTGCTACGCTAAGTGGCTTATATTTAAGATAGTAGTCAAACTCCACACATTTTATAAGGTTCGGACTAAACGGCTTTACAGTCTTAAGGGGCATACAGATAAGTCCCCACATAAAATAGTCAATCTCTTCCGTAGAGATAAGAGCCACATAGTCTTCACTCTTCGACAAATCATAATTATAAAATCTCGAGAATTCTTTGCCGTCTCTTATAAGATATCCGCAGCCTTCGCTGATGCTGTCTGAGCTTAACACATCACCCTGAATTATCATGTCCGTTCGAAATTCATCAATGTAAGGAAGAAACTGTAGCAGCCTCTCTATCGAATCTTTCGTAAGCTCAACATTGCAATCCACCATAATGGCATGCGTATAATTATCGCCCAATTCGTTCTTAATATGTTCTAACGCTTTGTTATAATTATCGCCCCGCTTCTCAGACGCGGCAATTACGTCTATCTTACCACCTTTGTGTGATTTATCTGTGGACGTGTCTTTATTTGTTTTGTCTGCGGATGTCTTATTAGGTTTTTTGTCTGCGAACGTGTTGTTATGTATTTTATCTGCGAACGTTTCTTTGTTGAGATTACCGGTCATATCGCAGACAACTATTGGGATTTCTTCGCCATATTCTAATACTGCATCAATCGTCTTATTAGTTGTCTTGATATCTTTATTGTAATTAACGATTACAACGGGCTTAACTTCGTCTACGCTCACAGGCGTATCTGTAATGTACTCCCCGCTTACAAGTGTACATTTTTCTCTGGCCTCTATTATGGGATATACAACACCTCTTTGATTAACATCTTTAATCTGGATGATGTATTCCCTGTAATCTTTGTGAAGCTCGCAGAATACATCTGCCTCAATCTCTGATTTGCCGACAGCTCTGTTATCGCCGTCCCAATCATGTACTCCGATTGAGTTATACACTCTTGGTCGAATCTCTCCTGTAGTTCGAAGTATAATTGTAACATTGTCAACTGCCGTATATCTCGTCCACATTTCAAGATAAAAGGCATTGACATAGGAGTCGAAAGATAAGACTTCTCCCCTTTTTAATTCTATGGGAAATGTGATATCAATATCGACCTTCTCTTCTTCCTCTTTTTCTCTTTTTAACTCATCGAGTTTTCTGTAATACAAAGTCTGTAAGTTTCGCCTCGGTGGTAAGATTTTCTGGATAATCATATCTTCGCCCCAATGTACAAACTACTTCAACTCCAAATACTTCTCCCAGAATGAAAGGGAAGTATATTCTTTCTTTCTGATAGCCCATTCTCTTGTGATTCTGTCATGTCTAAAGAAAATCTTAGCCATCATTCTAAGATATTTAAAACCAATTCTGAATGCTTCTTTATAGCTCTTAGTTGCCATAAATCCCTGCTTACGATTCTCATCGTAGAGATAGATATTTCTGGCTCTGAATGCAAGACCGACATCCTCTAAACTGCAAATTCTTGTATAATCTTTAGCCGGAAGTAACCAGCATAAAGCCGACTTAAGATAGATGTCACTCGGCAAATCCTTTGCCTTCTCATCCTTCATCTGTGACAAATCAATTCCTACAGGATCAGTGAATTCATAATTGAATCTTGCAAGTTCTTTGTGATTATCAATCGGATCTAAACTCATAAAATAATCAGGTCCTTTATAATAATCATCTAATGCATAGAATATACAATCTATTACCTGATAGCGATATCTTAACATGTTACCGATAACGCCTCTTGTTATATGATTCATAACTTCCTCTGCGGTAGGTGCGTCAATCTTATCACACATGCAGATTAAGTCATTTCTTACATCATAATAATTCATAGCCGTTGCGGCTTTGCCCGGTCCCTGCGGATGCCATACGCTAAGTCCGTTAAGAAGAATCGTTCCGTTTTCTTCATTACGCATACCGTATTCAACGTCGTCTCTATGAATAAATACAGGTAACGGCAGATTGTCTTCTCTTACATAGCTTACAGGTATACAAGTATACCACCAGCCGTTAAAGTTCATAGGGTTTTCAACTTCGTTACCCGCAACCGCATCGGGATTTCTCATATCCCAAAGTTGATTGTATGATTGGATAACAACTTTTCTGTATGCTGCTCCCGCTTCGAACTGTAAGTACCTCTTATCTAATTCAAAGAGCTCGCCGCCGACCATTGCTTTAGAATATTCCTTCTTCAAATATTTTAAGAAGAGATAATTTCTCTCAATAACTTCAGCGTCTAATACAATATCATCATCCATTAAAATTACATGTGATAATTTAGTAGGCTGTCTGTAAAGTACCGCCTCAATCATTCCTCTTGTAAATCCGCCTGCACCGCCGACATTTCTGTTAGGAAACAGATGAACTTTATCACAATCGAAAGTGTCGGTCGGTAATGTCTGTCCGTTATCAGATACGAATACTTCGACATCGTCTTTCATTACACAGTCTTTTTTTTTGATAATATTGTTAATTACCTGATTAACATTTCTTGTAACAAATTCTTCTCTCTTAAATGTACAGATGCAAAGCGCAAAGCTTACATCATTAGTTCCCTCAGTCTCTGTTACATATTCACCGCCGTATAAAACTGCGTCATCTAATGCTTCGATTTTAATATAAATTATTCCTTCATAATTTATATTGGGAAATGTTACTTTGACACCGTCATCTGTCTTTGTAACATTACATTCGATTTCCCTGCGGCTTGCTTTTCTAAAGTAATATCTGTCCTTAGTATCGTCCGTAGGCTCACCTTCGTGATAAGTATTACCGACAGCATTATACGCTTTGATCTTAACGTCACCCTTTAATCTTAAGTTCAATGACAAATCTTCAATAAATGTATATTTTTTCCATTTACCGATTGAGAAGGCATTAAAATATGACTGTAAAGATACAATATCTCCCTTTGGAATTGTAAATCCACCGTCTTTATACCTCTTAGCATAAAGCTCATTTCTTCCGTTAAGCTTCTTACCTGCTGCTCTTGAGAAACGATTTCGTCTCACCTTGACGGGATATTCTTTCTTAACACTTCTGCTGTGATAAAACATTTCCCATTGTTCGCATACCTCTTCTCTCGGAAATAAAAGTTTTTGTATTATCATTTCTCTTCCCCTTTATCTTTCTTTTCCTCTTCTTCTTCTGCCTTAATTTCTTCTGTAATATCTTCTAATATGTCTTCTTTTTCTTCTGCTTTATCTTCTGCTTCATCAGATTCTGCATCATCTTCTGCTTCATCAGATTCTGCATCATCATCATTCTTACCACGACGTCTGGCAATCCAGCCTTTGATAAGCTTCATGGTCTCTCCCCAGAGAATCTTAAATTCCTGGGTTCTTCCATACAACAACAATACTATAACATTATACACTGCGGTACAAGCAAGAACCTTTAATACCACCTCTAAGATTCCGCCCATGCTGATGAAATGACACACCCAATATGTAAAGCCGCCGACTATAATAGTCGTCAAAGTGTATTTCGTAAATATTCCGAAGTAGTGGCGAACCTTGCGATGGAATCCGTACTTATATGTAACGAGCGGCTCCACCCAGAAACATGTCGTCATCGTACTAACCAACGTACCTATCATAACACCGATTGCGCCGATGTGAAGAACAAGTGTAATCGATACGACGAGGTTAATTATAACTTCGAATATAGGCTTATATCTGTCGTACCAATAAAGTCCCATCGCGTCTCTGAATGTTAAGATTACACGTCGCATTCCGCCCATATAGAAGTTAGCGGTAAATACGAGAAGCATCGCCATCGGGATAACAAGTTCTTCCGAAGGCTTGCCGGCAACCCATGCCCACGCTTCCATAAACGGCGTGAACACAACCATAAATCCGACGGAGCAAAAACTGTAAAGCCAAAAACACAGAAACTGCAATGTCTTATATACGCGAAAGACGCTCTCATCGTCTTCTTCTACGGTAAGGTTTCCGATACTCGCGGTGAAGGCTCCAAAGAGTCCGTTAAGCGCAGTTATAATACTCGCCTGAATCATCTGATAGTTAGATAACATACCAACTATCGTAACGCCCACCGCAGTCGACATGATTAAGTTATCCGTATTGTTAACGACTACGTCTCCCAATTTGTGGATCGACATAGCACCAACATTTTTAAAAACCTTTTTCCGAACTTCTTTCGGCGGATAATCTTTCCGATCGGTCGTTATGTACGGATACATCTTGTTGGCTTTACGGGCCACCACAAGATTCGTTATGATACTGCAGGCAATCTGAATTACCAGATATAATATGAAATTCTCGAATACAAGCAGCACAATTATCTGAAGTATAAATTGTGTTGTCGTAAAAATTGTATTATAAAAAGTTCCGATATAACTCTTCTGATGTCCGTCAATTATAGCTCTCTTATATCCCCACATATAGGACACAACGGTGTTGGCCAGATAGAGAATATAGATAAATGTTATTCCCGGAATATCAGGTTGATCCTTTAAGAAAAAGTCGAGAAACGGAACGAGACAAAGTCCTGCAATTCCGACGAATCCACCAACCACCGTATACATTACACGATAAAGATTCATGAACTGCCTAATGGTCTTCTCATCTTCCGATGCAATCGGCGTGTAGAGAAAATAATTCATCGCAACACCGATTCCCAATTCCGAAAGCGACAATACAGACAGGATATTAGTAAATACGCCGTTAATTCCTAAATAAGCCGCGGAGAAAACATGAATAAAAATCGTTCGGGTTATAAAAGACAAGATTAAGTTGATTGTATAACTTCCGGTATTCGCCAGGAAATTAATAAATGAATTCTTTGTTCTCATTATCCCAACCTATATTATCTATAACTTGAAAAATGTTATCCTAAGTCGCATAATGTAACTATGGATAATTTATTAATAAGCGCTATTGTGCCGGTATATAACACTCCAACCGAATATTTAGAGGAATGTATTAACAGCATTTTATCTCAAACATATACGCATTTTGAACTCATCTTAGTTGATGACGGATCAAATGAATCCTGCGCTAAACTCTTAGACGATTACGCCTCAAAAGATTCGCGCATAAATGTAATTCATCAACCAAACGGTGGTGTAAGTGCCGCACGTAATAACGGCATAGAGCACGTCACGGGACAGGTCTTAACATTTGTCGATTCAGATGACAGTCTAAAACCCGATGCCTGGTCTCTTGCAATCGATGCGCTTATACAATACAACGCAGACTGCGCAGCTTTCGGCTGGACCGACTACTGCGAACTCGACACTTATATCCAACAAATAACCGAAGAAATAAGGACTGTTGATGCCCACACATTTCAGGTAGAAGTCGGCTCCGACAACTACAAATGCGGCGGCGGTTATCCCTGGAATAAATTATGGCGAATCGACTCTCTTACTGCCGACGGGAAATCAATCCCCAAATTCAATCTCGAGCTTAATATGTATGAAGATAAACTCTGGGTTCTTCAGGCTGCTAACAATATTAAGAGCGTTGTGCTTCTTCCACAGCTTCTTTATAATTATCGCTTCGTATCATCAAGCATTACTCAGACGGAGGAGCAGCGCATTCCACGTCTGCTTATCGCCTACGACGCTTACAAAATAATTTTGGATTATCTTGAAAATGTTAATGACAAAGCCTACGTTATGGCTTATAACTTTTGTTTTGAATTTACGAATAATGACATTCGTTTTCTCAGTGAGAATAAATCAAAACACAAAGATCAGATTAAGAAATCCAAAAAAGCATTAAAGCG
>JAIKVT010000163.1 GCA_024685495.1 Lachnospiraceae bacterium | reverse complement strand
ATTCTGTAATAGAACAACCTTTTCTCCCTGAACTGCCCTTCCTCCGAGATTTTTGAATTCATCCGTTTGAAAATAAAGATTTCCTTGTGAAATAAGCTGTTTGTTATATACCGGAACTACTATCATGGCTTTCCTCCTTTTCTATTTCTTTTTATGCTTTACTTTTCAATTTCGTTTTATAATCTCTTATACCTTTTGTTAGCACATTGTATCGTTGAGTGCTAACAGCTGTTTAAAAAAATAAAGCGTTATAATTCGCCCAATAAACTTTACACTTGTCCAAGTTGTGATATAATATTATCATCAACTTTGACAGATGTCAATATTTAATTTAAAATAATCTATGTTAATTTCAATTATTAAGGGAGTTCTCTTATGTACCAAGGATGTAACAAAAAAGCACTATCTTCTCAAAACAGTATCGCAGAAGGTTTTTATGAACTGTTAAAAGAAAAAGAGTATTCAAAAATCACGGCAAGTGAAATATGTAAAAAGTCCGGCGTATCACGCCAGACCTTTTACTCTTTGTTCTCTTCAAAAGAAAATATCGTTGCATATATTCTATCAAAAGAGTATGCTTTTAATCCTACAAAGGAATGCAATTGCTGCGGTCGTCCCACATTAGAAGAACTCAGCAAAGGCTTTTCTTCTTTCATAATCCAAAAGGGCAATTTTATAGAACTACTCGAAAAAAACAATATCATTTATCTTATGCAGGAAACTCTATATTGCAGCTTTAACGGTTGCATGAATACCGAGCAAAACAAATCGACACCCAACGACATAACAGACTCTGTTGAAATTGATTTTATCGCATCCGGGCTTACAACCATAGCCAAACACTATGTCAAAAATCAACAATCTATCACCTGCTCAGAACTCGAAGAAATGATATACACTCTTTTCAGCGGAAAATATTTCGGTTCTTAATTAACCATCTACCACTTATCAATATACCTATCAAAATACTTATCGATATACCTACCAAAATACTTATCGATATACTTATCAAGGCCATCGCCTATATTCTATCTCTTAACACGAGCACCCGCTCCGCTCATAATGCCTTCAACTTCACTTAAGCTGGCCATTGTTGTATCACCCGGAGTTGTCATTGCAAGCGCACCGTGAGCTGCTCCGTAATTTACTGATACCCCCGGATCACCTGTTGTCATAAGTCCGTAGATTAATCCCGAAGCAAAGGAATCTCCTCCACCTACTCTGTCCATAATCTCTAATCCTTTATAATCGTTGGCTTTATAAATCTCGCCATCTGCCCAGGTAAGCGCACTCCAGTCATTAACCGTAGCTGTCTTTACTGTTCTGAGAGTAGTTGCAACTACTTTGAAATTAGGATATGTTACAGCGGCATTACTAATCATCTTACGATATCCGTCTATATTAAGTTCTTTGAGGTTCTCATCATTTCCTTCAATCTCAAATCCGAGACAGGCAGTAAAATCTTCCTCATTACCAATCATTACATCTACATATTTTGCAACTTCTTTATTAACTTCCTGAGCTTTCTTCTGTCCACCGATAGCACTCCACATAGATGCTCTGTAATTAAGATCGTAAGATACGATTGTTCCGTATTTCTTAGCAGTCTTAATAGCTTCTATTACGGTATCTGCTGTGTTTTCTGAAAGTGCTGCATAGATTCCGCCTGTATGGAACCATCTTGCTCCAAGCGTTCCAAAGATATAATCAAAATCAAGATCCTTAGCAGTAGCTTTAGATATTGCGGTATTCGCTCTGTCTGAACATGAGAGTGCTCCTCTTATACCAAACCCTCTCTCAACAAAGTTAAGACCGTTTCTGCATTCTCTTCCGATTCCGTCTGTCTTCATCCAATGTATTAAAGATGTATCTACACCGCCTTGGAGGATAAAGTCTTCCATCAATTTGCCCATCTCATTATCTGCAAAGGAAGTAATAACTCCCGTATTCATTCCAAAGCATCTTCGAAGTCCTCTTATAACATTATATTCTCCGCCGCCTTCCCAAGCACGAAATGTTCTTGCAGTTCTTATTCTTCCTTCACCGGGATCGAGACGAAGCATAACTTCACCAAGACTCACGGCATCATATTTACACTCTTCTTTTTTCTTAAGTCCCAAATCAATACTCATCTTACTACCTCCTTGAATATAACACAATATTACATATTAATTCTATCAATTTTCTTAACATAATTAAAGTCCCTATACCTTACGCAAGGTATAGGGACTTGTTATCATGCGCACTGCTCTTTATAGATTATTGTTATTGCTCAATACTTAGTGTCACAGTCACATTTCCGTTACCAAGTATGTCCTTTAATTCCTGCTTAGACACACCCTGTACATGCCCAAGTCTGGTAAATGTCCATGAATTAGTATCATAATATATAACAAATTGATTT